>NZ_FYEW01000001.1:2470114-2778879 GCF_900187375.1 Hymenobacter gelipurpurascens
CGGGCTTTGGCATGCTCATACTCTTCCAGTACAAGCGCACCAGCACCTTCGCCCAGCACGAAGCCATCCCGCTCCTTGTCATAGGGGCGCGAAGCAAGTTCCGGCGAGTCATTCCGCTCGCTCATGGCCTTCAAGGCATTGAAACCACCCACACCAGACTCGGTGATGGCGGCCTCAGAACCGCCCGTTACCATCACATCAGCCATGTTCAACCGGATGTAGTTGAAGGCCGAAATGATGGAGTCGGAAGAAGACGCACACGCGGAGGTCGTCACGAAGTTCGGACCACGGAATTTGTGCTTGATGGAAATATTGCCCGATGCGCTGTCGGCAATCATCTTCGGAATGAAGAAAGGATTGAAGCGAGGCGTGCCGTCGCCGTTGGCGAAAGCAATACACTCGGCTTGCAGCGAAGTAAGGCCTCCGATGCCGGAGCCCCAGATAACGCCCACGCGGTCTTTGTCCACTCCTTCCAGGTTGGCGTCCTGAATGGCCTCATCGGCGGCAATCAGGCCAAACTGGGTGAAGATGTCCATTTTCCGGCCTTCTTTCCGTTCGAAGTAATCGTCCGGATTGTAGTCCTTCACCTCACAGGCAAAGCGAGTCTTGAACTTGGTGGCATCGAAACGGGTGATGGGCGCGGCGCCACTAACGCCGGCCTTCAGGCCCTCCCAATAAGCGGGGGCAGTTTTGCCGATCGGGGTAATAGCACCCAGGCCGGTCACGACAACTCTCCGAAGAGACATAGGCTGGCTCAGAGAAGCGAAAGAAAGGAAAAGTAAGAAAGCAAAACGGCCGGCGGCTAGCCGGCCGGTAAGCACTTAAAGGGTAAAGAGCTTGCCGCGGATTACTTGGCGTGCTCTTCGAGGTAGCTGATAGCCTGGCCTACGGTGCCAATGTTCTCGGCTTGGTCGTCTGGAATCGACACGTTGAATTCTTTTTCAAATTCCATGATCAGCTCGACAGTGTCCAGCGAGTCAGCACCCAGATCGTTGGTGAAGCTAGCCTCGGGAGTAACTTCAGATGCTTCTACGCCAAGTTTATCGATGATGATGGCTTTTACTTTTTCTGCAATTTCAGACATTTCCGTGGGGGTTTAAGGAAAACTCGGCACAAATAACACCATCTTCCCTAACATTGTCAAACTTCACGCCTCTAATCTTCTAGGTGCAAGATTATGGCCGAAGAGGTTCCTTCTGGGTTTCCACCTGCTTAAATTTGCCTTCTCTTCCTCCTTTTGTGCCTCATGAAAACACTCACGCTCGACGTTGAATACGACTGCGACTTCGACCTGTTTGGGCTCGTTTCTTCCTCGCGAGAGCACACGCTGGCCTGGACGCTCAACCGCCTCCTGCACCTGCGCTTGGTGAAACAGCAAGATCTGATCTATGATCTGCTCACGCGGGGCCGGTTGGTCATCAGCAATTATATGCACGCCACGGAGCACTTCACACTGCGCCTGTTGCGCAACCGTTCCGTCGATCCTTCGCCCCTGAAGAAGCCTTTCCTGGCTCCCGATATTAAAGAGTACGACTACTTGTTGCAGGTAAGCAATGGCAGTGGCCCCTTGGCGGCAGAGGCACTTCTCTCCTGCCTAACGGCTTTGCCGGAAGTGCAGCTGGTCAGTCAGTTTGACCCAAATGACTTAAAATTCAAAGAAAATCTGCTCTTTTGAGCAGTAAAACCGTTGTCATCCTTCATCTGGCGTCCTGCGCTTTGCAGACGTCTGGTGAAGGATGACAGGTGTTTGCCCCTGCTTCCTTCGAAAATTTCTGAACATACTACTTGCTGCATGGAACCTCGTCCTCATTTTAATAAAACGAAAATCGTGGCCACCGTTGGCCCCGCGTCCAATACTTACGAAAAGCTGGGTATGCTCATCCGCGAAGGTGTGGATGTGTTTCGCCTGAACTTCTCGCACGGTAGCCACGAGGACCATCTGTCGGTGATCAACACGGTGCGCCGCCTCAATAAGGACATGCGTACTCACGTAGGCCTGTTGCAGGACCTACAAGGCCCCAAAATTCGCTTGGGCGAGGTAGAAGGCGGCGGCGTAGAAATCAAGGCCGGCGATAAAATCAAGCTGGTATGTGGCGAAAAGGAAATCAGCACGGCCACGCGCCTGAGCACGATTTACCTGGGCCTGGCGCGCGATGTAAAATCGGGTGACATGATCCTGATCGACGACGGCAAGATTGAGTTGCGCGTACTGGCCACCGACCGCGACAAGGAGGTAGATGTGGAGGTCATCTATGGTGGCCTAGTGAAGCCCCGCAAAGGCATCAACCTGCCCGACTCCGATGTATCGGCTCCCTCGATGACGGAGAAAGACATTGAGGATCTAAAGTTTGGCCTAGAGAACGATGTTGACTGGATTGCGCTGTCGTTTGCGCGCCGCGCCGAAGACATTCGCTTCATCAAGAGCCTGATTGCGGAGAGCGGCAAGACTGCCCGCGTTATTGCCAAGATTGAGACGCCCGAAGGCCTCAAGAACCTCGACGAAATCATTGCCCTCAGCGACGCCATCATGGTAGCCCGCGGCGACCTGGGCGTAGAGGTGAAGATGGAAGAAGTGCCAATGGCGCAGAAGCTCATCGTGGAGAAGTGCAACAAGGCCGGCAAGCCCGTTATTGTAGCTACCCAGATGATGGAAAGCATGATTACGGCCCCCCGTCCTACCCGTGCCGAGACCAGCGACGTGGCTAACGCCGTTATTGATGGCGCCGACGCCGTGATGCTGTCCGCAGAGACGGCAGTAGGCGCTTACCCGGCGGAAGTTATCCGCTCCATGGTAGCTACCATCCTGAGCGTAGAAACCCGTATGCCCAGCCTCTTCAACCGCTGGCATTCTATTACGCCGGAGTCTCCTACGTTCATGGTCGATAGCGTGCTGTCAGCAGCCTGCCACTTGGCTAAGAACACGGGTGCCAAAGCCATTACCGGCATGACGCACCGCGGCTACACGGCCTTCCAGATTGCGAAGTATCGCCCTAAGGCTAACATCTTTATTTTCACCGACAACCGTAACCTGCTCACCACACTGAGCCTGATTTGGGGTGTACGTGGCTTCTACTACGACCGCATGATCAGCACCGATGGAACCGTGTCTGACATCAAGTATGCCCTGACGGCCTCCGGTCATCTGCAGAAAGGCGACGTGTTCATCAATACCGCCTCCATGCCGATCAACGAGAAAGGCAAAACCAACATGGTAAAAGTAAGCGTGGCCTAGAGCTTATTAAACCCACAAAAAAGGCCCGCCTGATAACTCAGGCGGGCCTTTTTTGTGGTGTCTGATTCTAAGCAAGAGTATCCTAGGCCACTCTTGCGCGTCATACCCCGCCGTGCTAACGGGAACCCCACCTCGACCTCTCCCCTCGGGAAGAGGGGCTTAGGTTAGCACTACAACGACACTGTTTGCTGATGGCCGAGTAGTATTCTAAGCCCCTCTCCCCGAGGGGAGGGGTTGGGGTGGGGTTCCCGTTAGCCCGCGAAACGTGCGCCGGCACGCTACAGGGCCATAATAAGACCACTAATCTCGCTAGGCCACCTTACACGCGAAAAGGCTCCGCGCAGCAGCGCGGAGCCTTTTACTATAAAGAGCAGAAACGCCAGTTTTGCCGTTTAGGCAGCCAGCGACTTCACGAACTTAGCCAGCTTCGACTTGTTGTTGGCGGCTTTGTTCTTGTGGATGATGTTCTTCTTAGCCAGGCGATCCAGCATCGACGATACTTTCTGCAGCAGCTCCTGTGCAGCCGAAGCGTCGGTGGTTGCACGCAGCTTCTTGATAGCGGTGCGGGTAGATTTAGCCTGGTAACGGTTCAGCACGCGCTTCGCTTCGTTGGAACGGATGCGCTTAAGGGCCGACTTATGATTTGCCATGGGTTAAGAAAAGTGGTCTTCTGCTCGAAATCAATTCAATTGGGTTGGCAAAGGTAAGGTTTTGGTTTGAAATAGCAAACTCCTCGTCACTATAACTGACTGAGAAAGGCCCGAGTGGCCTACGCCTGCCAAGTACTTGGCACAACACGCCGGTTTCCACCCATTTTTCATTCGGCATGCCGAACTTTTTCGTTGAAACAGGGTCTATATAGGCTGATTTTGTGTATCTTCTCAGGCTATTCCGCCGGCATTACTGATGCGCACCTCTAGCCGTTTTCTCCCATGCCACTCGTCGCCGAATCCTCGTATCAACCGCCCTTCTACCTGTTTAACGGACACCTCCAAACCATCGTACCAAGCCTCTGGCGCACCGTGCCGGAAGTACATTACCAGCGCGAACGGGTGGAAACCGACGACGGAGATTTCTTGGACCTGGACTGGTCACGCCTTACGCCAGGGCGTAGCGCCAGTGGCCTAGGCATCGTCTCGCATGGTCTGGAGGGTGATGCCTCTCGCCCTTATGTGCGCGGCATGGTACGCGCCCTCAACCACGCGGGCCTGGATGTACTGGCCTGGAATTACCGTAGCTGCAGTGGGGAGATGAACCGCCTGCTCCGCTCCTACCACCTCGGCGATACCGACGACCTCGATTTTGTGGTGCGCTATGCCTTGGGCACGGGCCATTACCGCCAGGTGTACCTCACGGGCTTTTCAGCCGGCGGCAATGTTACACTGAAGTACCTAGGCGAAAAACCAGAGCGGGTGCCGCAAGAAGTGAAGCGGGCCGCCGTGTTTTCGGTGCCGACCGACTTAAGGGCCAGCTCTTACAAAATCGCCCGGCTCGAGAACCGCATCTACCTCAACCGCTTCCTGAAAACACTGCGGGCAAAAATGCGCCAGAAAGCCGCCCTGATGCCCGGCCAGATTGATATTCATGATTTAGATGAGCTCCTCGACTTTCCACAGTTTGATGAGCGGTTCACGGCACCCATGCACGGCTTTAAATCAGCCGATGACTACTACGAGCACTCCAGCTCCGGGCAATATATAGGCAACATTCAGGTGCCTACGCTGCTCGTGAATGCACAGAATGACCCGTTCCTGTCGCCTTCCTGCTTTCCGCGCGAAGTAGCCGCCAGCAGCCCCTACGTGTTCCTAGAGACGCCTGCCGATGGTGGCCACGTAGGATTTGCGGAGGGCACGCCCGATGGAGCCTATTACTCAGAGCGGCGCGCTGTAGAGTTCCTGATGGCCGAAGTGCCTGCTTAAAGGCAGAAGTAGTAGATATAGGTACAGATTTTTCCTAAAAAAGCCCTTGCTTCCATAATAGAGGCAAGGGCTTTTTTAGGGGGCAGAGTGGCCTAGCGCGGCTTGGCAGAATTCGTCGGGACGAACACTACTTTTTTGGTATCGAAAAACTCCTCCTGGAAGAAGTCTTTCAACTCATATACCGTTGCTTTCAAACCTGACTCTTCGATTTCCTCAGCCAAGTCGCCGCCTTTCAGGTAGTAGAGGCCCGCGGTGGCATCGCCGTTGGGCTTGTAGCGATGCGCAATCCAGGTATGGAAGGTGGCGAGGCGAGCTACGGCGCGGCTCACTACGTAATCGTATTTGGTGCGCAACTGCTCCGCCCTGATTTGCTCGGCCGTGACGTTGGAGAGGCCTAGGTCGCGGGCCATTTCCTGCACGGCATGGATTTTCTTACCGATGCTATCCACCAGATGAAACTTCACCTCCGGGAACAGAATGGCCAGCGGCAGGCCTGGTAGGCCACCTCCCGTCCCCACATCAAGCACCGAAGTGCCGGCCGGAAACTCCACCACCTTCGCAATGCCCAGAGAGTGCAGAAAGTGCCGCTCGGCGAGATTGTCTACGTCGGTGCGGGCCACCAGATTCAGGCGCTCATTCCAACTGCGGAACTCCGTTTCGAGCTGTTGAAACAGGTGGCGCTGGTGGTCGGTGAGGTGGGGGAAGTAGTGGGAGATAATATCCATCGTGGGGCAAAGATAGAAGAGTGAAGTGGTGGCCTACAACAAAGCGTCATCCTAGAGGCAGCAAAAGAACTGGCTTCAGGATGACGGATCTGCCGGGGCTAACAGCAAAAAGCACTGACCTAGGCCAGTGCTTTTCTTCTTCTAGATGATTTCTTTTTTGTTCTTCACCATGTCATAGAGCAACTCGCGGGCGCGGTGCAGCTGGGCTTTCACGGTGCCGAGCGGCGCTTTCAGCTCCTGGGCAATTTCCTCATAGCTCAGCTCATCGAAGTAGCGCAGCGTCACGAGGCGCTGGTACTTTTCGGGCAGCCGCGATACCACGTGCTGCATGATTTCGATCTTCTGGTTTTTGATGGCCGTCTCCTGCGGGTTCAGGTTTTGGTCGCGGAAGTCGATGGTAATTTCGTCGCCGTTGTCGATTTTGATAGCCGAATCAATCGACATCGTTTTGATTTTATTCTTGCGGATAAAATCGATGCAGTTGTTGGTGGCAATGCGGAACAGCCAGGTACTAAAGGCAAACTCCGGATTGAATTTGTGCAGGTTCTTGAATGCCTTCGCGAAAGCCTCAATCGTCAGGTCCTCGGCATCATCGGGGTTGCGCACCATCTTGAGCACCACATGATACACCGGCTTCTTGTAGATCTGCATCAGCTCGGCATACGCCTTCTCATTGCCTTGCTCTACAGCCGCGCGAATGAGTTTGAAGTCGTGCTTTGCTTTAGCGGAAAACTGTTTTTCCTGATTATTTACTTCCATCGGAGAGTACGGTAGAGGAACAGCGAGATTCCCAGAGCGAGATAATAAAAAAAATACACAGCATCAAGGATAGGCAGCCACGCTACGGGCAACCGGTCATCGAGCCGGCGGCCAAGCTGCGCGTACACTACCGTGAGCAAAACGGTGCGTGTGAGCACGGCTATAGCCAAAGATACCCAATCGGGCGGGGAAAATAGCAGGCCGATTGCCGTGCCATAAAAAAGCAGGTTAGCACCTATAAAGATACCAATCCGCATACGGTCTTCCAACCGATATTGACGCCCCGCCGACAAGTGCCGACGCTTTTGTCGCCACCACGCACGCCAGGTCTGGGCCGGCTCGCTCAGCGTATGCGCGCCCGGCTCGCCCACTACCGCTACCCGCGCCCCTTGAGCTACGGCATCCTGCACCAGCAGGTCGTCGTCGCCGCCGAGGCTCCGGATGTGGGAGGCAAAACCCTTAGTAGAGTGAAAGACTTGCCGCGTGTAGGCCAGGTTGCGCCCGACGCCCATATACGGGCTGCCACGCCATGCGAAAGACAAATACTGTGCCCCCGTCAGGAAGGTTTCAAACCGGATGAGCTTATTTAGAAACCCCACCTCTGGCGCATACGCCGAGTATCCCAGCACCATATCGGCCGGCTGGCTGAAGCCACGCTGCATGTACCTGATCCACTGGTTAGTGGCCGGAATACAGTCGGCATCGGTGAAGAGCATTCGGGGGTGGCGGGCCGTTTTTATGCCGAGCGTCAGGGCATATTTTTTTGGTGACAAACCGTCAGGCGTGCTCGTGACAGTGACCAGACGCACGTGCGGGTAGTACTGCGTGAGCTGCTGCATATACAGGAACGTGTCGTCCTCGGAGCGGTCATCTATCAGGATAATCTCGAAGCCGGCCGGGTAGTCCTGCTGCAAAAGCAGTGGCAGCAAACGGCGCAGGTTCTCCAGCTCATTGTGGGCGCACACCAGCACCGAAACGGGCTCCGCATCGGGGGCATCCGATGGCTCCGGCGGGCGGCGGGCAAAGGGCCGAAAGTAGTAGGCCACATAGTAGAGCTGCACCGCTATACTGAGCAGCAACAGGCCTAGGGCCGGAGAAACAGAGAAAGACAAAATGTGGAAAGTGAAGTAGCCCGCAAAAGTAGGCATTCGGAGTACCTTTGCGGGAAGAAGCTAGGAGCTGGAAGCCAGTTGCGGGAAGGTTGTACTTGGTACAGGCTTCGATGCGCTGACTTCTGGCTTCTGGCTTCTGGCTCCTAGCTTCTTCCCGCATGACCTTCGACTTAGTTACCCAAGATCCGCATACCAAAGCCCGGGCCGGCGTGGTG
Source organism: Hymenobacter gelipurpurascens (assembly GCF_900187375.1). Lineage (NCBI taxonomy): Bacteria > Pseudomonadati > Bacteroidota > Cytophagia > Cytophagales > Hymenobacteraceae > Hymenobacter > Hymenobacter gelipurpurascens. The sequence continues at coordinate 2,478,077 of NZ_FYEW01000001.1, forward strand.
CACACTGACCACGGCACCATTGAAACCCCAATTTTCATGCCCGTGGGCACGGCTGGCACCGTGAAAGCCGTGCAGCAGCGCGACCTCAAAGACGATATTCAGGCCCAGATTATTCTCGGCAACACGTACCACCTGTACCTGCGTCCTGGCCTAGAGGTGCTCAGCAAGGCAGGTGGCCTACACAAGTTCAACGGCTGGGATAAACCAATCCTGACGGACTCGGGCGGGTACCAGGTGTACTCACTCAGCGGTACGCGCAAGATCAAGGAGGAAGGCGTAAAATTCCGCTCTCACATTGATGGCTCACAGCACCTGTTCTCGCCCGAGGGCGTGATGGACATTCAGCGTACCATCGGGGCCGATATCATCATGGCCTTTGATGAGTGCACCCCCTGGCCCTGTGAGTACGACTACGCCTCCCGCTCCCTCGACATGACGCACCGCTGGCTCAAGCGCTGCATCCAGCGCTTCGACAGCACCGAGGGCCACTACGGCTACTCTCAAACTCTCTTCCCGATTGTGCAGGGCTCCACGTTCAAAGACTTGCGTGTGAAGTCGGCGGAGTTTATTGCCGAGCAGGGCCGCGAGGGCAACGCCATCGGGGGCCTGAGCGTGGGCGAACCCGCCGAGATGATGTACGAGATGACGGAAATCGTCTGCGACATTCTGCCCCAGGACAAGCCGCGCTACCTCATGGGCGTAGGCACGCCGGCCAACATCCTCGAAAACATTGCGCTGGGCGTGGATATGTTCGACTGCGTGATGCCCACCCGCAATGCCCGCAACGGCATGCTGTTCACTACGCAGGGCATCATGAACATCAGCAACAAGAAATGGGCCGATGATTTCGAGCCGATTGATGCTGAACTGGGCGGTTATGTAAGCACGTTCTACTCCCGGGCCTACGTGCGCCACCTGTTCCATAGCAAGGAGATGCTGGGCCCCCAGATTGCCTCTATCCATAACCTAAGTTTCTACCTGTGGCTGGTAAAGCAAGCGCGGGAGCAGATTCTGGCTGGCACCTTCCGTGAGTGGAAGGAGAAGATGGTGAAGCAGGTAATGACACGATTGTAGGCCACTTTCCGTTTGTCGTGTTATCCCTTGCACGACGCGTTTTTTCTTCGCCTGCCCGCGCTACGTATCCATGCTAAAGCTCCTCGATAAATATATTCTGAAGAAGTTTCTCACCGCGTTCTTCTTCACGGTGGTGTTGCTGGTGTCAGTTATCTGCGTGATTGACTTCACGGAGAAAAACGACGACTTCATTCAGCACGATCTGGGGGCGTGGCAGATTATCTCGGAGTACTACGTGAACCTGTTTCCGTACTTCGCCAACCTGCTCTCCCCCATCACGGTATTTATTGCGGTGGTATTCGTGACGGCGCAGCTCGCGTCGCGCACAGAGGTAGTGGCCATGCTGGCGTCGGGCATTAGCTTCAAGCGGTTTTTGCTGCCCTACGTGATGGGTAGCGCCATTCTAGGCCTGCTCACGATGGCCATGACGGGCTGGCTGATTCCGATTGCCAACAAAACCCGCGTGCAGTTCGAGAAGGCCTACATCAAGAACCCCTACCGTTTCAGTGGGCGCAACGTGCACATCCGCATCGGCCCCGACTCCTATGCTTTCATGGAGAGCTACGACAACGTGAACAACGTGGGCTACAAGTTTGCGCTGGAAACCGTAGATGGCACCTTGCTCAAGCGTCGCCTCACGGCCGAAGCTATCAGCTGGGACTCTACCAAACGCGCCTGGAAGCTCACGCCGCAGCTGCTGCGAACCTTCAATGGCGAAAAGGAAACCCTCAAAAGCCTGCCCGCCCGCGACACCACACTCAACCTCTACCCCAAGGATTTCGCCAGCACTTACCGCCTCGCCGAAACCCTGACACTGCCTGAACTCAACCGCTACATTCAGCAGAAAATCGACCGCGGCGCCGACGATACGCAGCTCTATCTCAGCGAGAAATATGAGCGCTACGCCTATCCCTACGCCATGTTTATCCTCACGGTGATTGGGGTAATTATGAGCGCGCGCAAAAGCCGTGCGGGTGTGGGTGGGCAGATTGCGCTCGGCTTTGTGCTGGCTTTCGTGTTCATCATCTTCGTGATTCTGAGCCGCAATCTGGCCTCCGTGGGTACCTTGCCGCCGCTGCTGGCCGCCTGGGTTCCCAGCATCGTGTTTACCTGTATCGGCCTGATACTCTACCGCGTCGTTCCTCAATAAAGGTGAAAATCTGAAGTGGTGAGTTTGCTGTTCTCTTCTGACCGCCCTTCTAAAAGCATATCATCCTGAGCTTGCGAAGGATCTTATCACGGCCGCACGAGTAGTTCTAGGCCAGTTGTTCTTGCCTGATAAGATCCTTCGCAAGCTCAGGATGACGTGTTTTTTCACCAACTCACCATTCCACCACTCCCCTCTATGCTAAAAGACTACCTCCGTTTGCATTTCATTGTGTTGCTCTGGGGCTTCACGGCCATTTTGGGCAAGCTCATTTCGGTGCCGCCGGTGGAGTTGGTTTTCTGGCGGACGCTGCTGGCCTCGGCAGGTATGGCTTTGCTGCTGGCAGCGCGGCGCCAGGAGTGGCGCATTTCGGGCGTAGAGGTGGCCAAGCTCTTAGGTGTGGGGGCCATGGTAGCGGTGCACTGGATTACCTTTTTCCTGGCGGCGCGCCTGTCGTCCGTGAGCGTGTGCCTGGCCGGCATGGCCACCCTGGCCCTCTGGACCTCGTTGCTGGAGCCGTTGCTGCTCTGGCGGCGGATACGCTTTTATGAGGTAGGCCTAGGCCTGCTCACGATGGTAGGCCTGTACCTGGTATCGCAGGCCGAGCTAGACCAGATGGCGGGCCTCCTGGTAGCCATCCTGTCGGCGGGCTTGTCGGCGCTGTTCAGCGTGCTGAACTCGACGCTGGTGAAGCGCCACCCCCCGCTGCGGCTCACATTTTATGAGATGAGCGGCGCCTGCCTAAGCATCGCGCTGTTCTTCCCGATCTATAGCCGTTATTTCACCAATGGCAGTGGCCTACAACTGGCGCTCCATGGTTTCGACTGGCTGTGGCTGCTACTGCTGGCGGGCGGCTGCACGGTGTATGCTTTCTCTACTTCGGTAGAGCTCATGAAACGCCTCTCGGCTTTTGTTATCAACCTGACCATCAACCTAGAGCCGGTATATGGCATTTTGCTGGCCGTATTGATCTTCGGTTCTCAGGAAAAAATGTCAACTGGCTTCTATCTAGGCACCGTGGTAATCCTATTCAGTGTACTCATCCATCCAGTTATCGACCAGTGGAATAAGCGCCGCCTGCGCAAGCCGGAGCCCGTGGAAGCCGTTATTTGATCATCAGATGAGGCTACAGTCGGCCGTCCCAAACCTTGTACTCTGCGGGCAGCGCGAGTTTAGGCGGCACTTCCTGGCCTGGGAACAGCCCATACACCGCCGAGCCAGATCCTGATAAACTGGCATAAGCTGCGCCAGCCGCATACAGCGCTTGCTTGATTTCACCGAGCACAGGATAAATGGGTGTCAGGGCCTCCTCAAAATCATTGCTGACCGTATCACGCCAGGTTTCCAAAGGTTGAGCCAGGGCAGTGCGCAAGTCGTGACGCGGCGGGCGGGCCGTCACGCGGCTGTAGGCCTCTGCCGTGCTGATGTGTAGGCCAGGGTACACCACCTTGCAGGCCACACCCGTTAAATCCAAGCTGATATCCTCAAACACGTCGCCTTTCTCGTAAGCGAAAACAGGTTGGTTGCGGATAAAAAAGGCACAGTCGGAACCTAGGCGCCGTGCGTAGGCCTGCAGAGCATCCGTAGAAAGTGCCAGCTTGAATAAGTCGTTGAGGGCCCGCAGCGCGAAAGCGGCATCACCGGAGCCACCGCCTAGGCCTGCCCCGATAGGCACCAATTTGTGCAGGTGCATCTGCACGGGCGGCAGGTTGAAATCGGCCTTCAATAGCTCGTAGGCGCGTAAGCAGAGGTTGGTAGCCGGTTCGCCAGGAATTGGAATGCCGGTGAGGGCCAGGCTGGTTTCGGCGGCGGGAAGCACCTCCAGCGCATCGGTCCAGGGCAGCGGCACAAACACCGATTCGAGGTTGCGGAAGCCATCGGGCCGCTGCCCGGTGATGTAGAGGCCCAGATTGAGCTTGGCGTTGGGGAAAACGAGCATACGGCAAAGCTAGCGCTCTGGCGCAATCTGCACCATGTGTACTTCTGAACCCCTAGCTTTGTCTTGCATGATTTCCGCCCCATCTGCTTCCTGGTACGCCCGCTACGGCAAGCGCCTGCTCGATGTGGCTCTGGCCGCGCCGCTGCTGGTGCTGGCCCTGCCGCTGTTGCTGCCGGTAGCGCTGGCGCTGGCCGGGCAGAACCACGGAGCCTGGCTGTTTCGGCAGCGCCGGCCTGGCCTACACGGCCGCAGCTTCGTGCTGGTTAAGCTCCAAACCATGACCTCCCAACGGGACGCGCTAGGCCACCTCCTGCCCGACGCCGACCGCCTGACGCGCCTGGGCCGCTGGGTGCGCGCCACGTCTTTGGATGAGCTGCCCCAACTTTGGAACGTGCTGCGCGGCGACATTAGCTTGGTAGGTCCTAGGCCACTCTTGGAGCAGTATCTACCGCTTTACTCGCCTGAGCAGGCGCGCCGCCACGAGGTACGGCCGGGCATTACGGGCTGGGCTCAGGTAAATGGGCGCAACGCCATTTCCTGGGAGCAGAAGTTTGCCCTGGATGTGTGGTACGTGGACCATCTCAGTTTTCTCCTCGATTTGCGTATTCTGTGGCTTACCGCTGCCCGCGTATTTAGTGCCGCTGGCGTTACGGCACCCGGCCAGGCCACTACCACGGCCTTCACCGGCTCGCCTTCGGGCACTGATCATTCTCCCTTGCTATGACGACGACTTCCGCATCAGAATCGACTGTACCTCTATCCGCTAGTCCCCTGCCGCAGCTGGTTATTCTGGGAGCCGGGGGCCTGGGCCGGGAGGTGTTGGTGCTGGCTCGCCAGATAAATGAGGTGCAGCCTACGTGGGAAATCAAAGGATTCTACGACGACCAGTCACCAGTCGCACCTACCATTCATGGCCTACCCTACCTTGGCACTTCCGCTGATCTGAATGCTATTCAAGAGCCGCTGCAGGTAGTAATAGCTGTGGGTAACGGACAGAGCCGCGCCAAACTGGTCAATAAACTCACTTCTCCCTTAATCACCTATGCCACACTGGTGCACCCTGGCGTCGCCTGCCGGCCGTATCAGCAGTTGCAGATTGGGGCCGGCTGCATTATCGGGCAGGGCTGTATTCTTACCTGTGATATTCGGCTAGGCCACCACGTACTGCTTAACCTGGGCTGTACCATTGGGCATGATGCCGTGCTGGAGGATTTCTGCTCCCTGATGCCTCACGCCAATGTGGGCGGTGAAGCGCATCTGGAAACGGGCGTGTACCTGGGCACAAATGCCACCATCATAAACCAGGTACGTGTAGGAGCGCGCACTATTATTGGGGCCGGAGCCGTAGCCGTACGTGATGTCCCTGCCGATTGCACAGCGGTAGGTGTGCCGGCCCAGGTGATTAAACGACACGCTTTTTAGGCGCTTTTCGCCTGCTGGCTTTTGCCAGTTGCCAGCCAGTTTCCGATATTTTACGGCAAACACACTCGCCACACACGCTCAGTGTCTGATATTTCTATCTTGCGGAGCTTGTCCCTTCTAGTCGGTTCGCAGCGTCCCGCTTACTCCCACCTATGCGCAGTCAGGATTACGACCGAATTTTTCTTTCCCCGCCCCATTTGGGCCGCCACGAACTAAACTACCTGCACAAAGCCATTGAAGACAACTGGGTAGCGCCGGCTGGCCCAAACCTGGATGGCTTTGAGCGCGACATCTGCGAGTTTACCGGTGCCCCACACTGTGTGGCTCTCACCTCGGGCACGGCCGCCATTCATCTGGGCCTACGGCTACTGGGCGTGGGCCCCGGCGATGAGGTGCTGTGCCCCTCGTTCACGTTTGTAGCCACGGCCAATCCCATTCTGTATTTGGGTGCCACGCCGGTTTTTGTAGATAGCGAGGCCGATACCTGGAACATCTGCCCAGAGCGCCTGCGCGAAGCCATTGAAGACCGAATGCGCCAAGGTCGCAAGCCCAAAGCGCTTATCCTGGTACACCTCTACGGCATGCCGGCCAAGCTCTCTGAAATTGTGGCACTGGCCGCTGAGTACACTATTCCGGTTCTGGAAGATGCCGCCGAAGCCCTAGGCTCGCGCTTCGATGGCCGCCCGCTAGGCACTTTTACCCAGGTTGGCGTATTTTCTTTCAACGGCAATAAAATCCTGACCACAAGTGGTGGTGGCGCCCTCGTCACCAACGACAAGCAGTGGGCACAACGCACCCGTTTCTGGGCTACGCAGGCCAAGGATGAGGCACCCTACTACCAGCATTCCGATATGGGGTACAATTACCGCCTCAGCAATCTGCTGGCAGGAATTGGCCGAGGCCAGATGGAGTTGCTGGAAGACCGGGTAAAAAAGCGTCGGGAAATATACCTCTGGTATAAGAACAACCTCCAGGATATACCTGGCCTGATACTTAGCCAGACGGAACCGACCGGCAGCCGCTCCAACCGTTGGCTTACTACCGTGCTGCTCGACCCCGCGCAAACCAGCACAACGCCCGAAGAACTACGCCTGCACTTAGAGACGCACAATGTAGAAAGCCGCCCCCTATGGAAGCCGCTGCACTTGCAGCCGCTGTATGCAACGGCTCCCATGTACGGCGGTCCTGTCTGCGAACAACTGTTTGCCCAGGGCCTTTGCCTGCCTTCTGGCTCATCTCTGAGCGAAGCTGACTTGCACCGAATAGCCAGCGCCATCCGAGAAGCAGTACAGCCATTGCCCAGCTAGAATCGGCACAAGGTTGTTGACGGCAGTATATAAAGTTCCTTTGAGGGTACTAGCCGCACAAACCATACAGTTTGCAGTACAAAATTAATAGCACAGGTATATAATCAGCCTAGTTTTCCAGCGCTTGCCGTAGGTCTTCCAGCAGTTCTTCCACCGGCTCAATCCCAACGGACAGGCGAATAAGGCCTACCGTGATGCCTAGGCCTTCCTGCTGCTCTGGTGTAAGGTAGCGGTGCGAGGTGCCCAACGGATAGGACTGAGAAGAATCGACTCCCGCCAATGAAGGCGCAAACGGGAAGCGCTGACAACGCTGCATAAACCGGTTGACTACAGCGGTATCATCAGCCAGCAGAAACGACATCATTCCCCCAAACAGGCCTATACCTTGCGCTTGAGCCAATGCATGCTGCGGATGCGTAGCTAGGCCAGGGTAGTATACCGCCCGCACAGCCGGATGTCCTTCCAGAAACTCGGCAATAGCCAGCGCATTGCGGCTGTGTTCGCGCATCCTGATTCGCAGCGTCTTGAGGCCCCGCACAGCCAGCCAGCTTTCCATGGGGCTCAACGTCAGGCCATAGATAACACCGATTTGCTTGAGCCGGGCCGCTGTTTCTGCCTCGGCGGCCACTACTACGCCCGCCGTGACATCGGAGTGGCCGGAAATATACTTCGTGACACTGTGCAGCGTAATATCAGCTCCTAGGCCTATCGGTTTAGTGAGTATGGGCGAGGCAAACGTGTTATCCACTACCAGCTTCAGGCCGTGACTATGGCACTCCGTCGCCAGCCGGCGCAGGTCGGCAACGCGCAGCAGCGGGTTGCTGAGCGTTTCGGCCAGCAGCAGGCGCGTGGTGGGCTGCACATACTGGCCTAGATCATAGAGTTGCTCAAATGGGACGTAAGTTACCGTGATGCCCATGCGGCTCAGCTCAGAGTTCAGCAAGCTGGAGGAGCCCCCATAGATATCAGCGGCACACAGCACATGGTCGCCGGCTTGGCAAAAGGCCAGCAAAGCCGCAAAAATGGCTGCCATACCAGAGCCGGTGGCAATGGCTCCTGCCCCGCCTTCTAATCGGTTTACCGCTTCGGCCAACTCATCGGAGTTGGGGTTGCCGTTCCGTGAGTAGAGGTACCGGCTCCCCGGCTCCCCGAAGTACTGTTCCAACTCATTCAGGTCCTCGAACTTAAAGACGGAGGTTTGGTAAATCGGGGTGATTTTGGGGTGGATTTCCATATAAGAGGGGATGCAAAAGCGGCAGGAAGGGTGGGAAGTGGCCTAGGCCAGTAGATGATGTTATGTAGGCCAGTCTGGAGTGGAAAACAAAAAAGCCTTTCCCGCAAAGGAAAGGCTTTTTAGCATTGTATGTGGCCTAGATTACACCGAAGCGCCTTCAGCCAGCACGATAACATTGTTGCGAAGCACCTCCACTACGCCGCCCTCAATACGGAACGACTCGCGGCCGGCGCTACCATTCACCACTACGTCGCCAGCTTTCAGGGCCGAGATAAGTGGAGCATGGTTGTTCAGAACTTCAAACAGTCCATCGGTACCCGGAAACTGAGCCGACGAAACCTCGCCTGCAAATACTTTCCGGTCCGGCGTGATGATTTCCAGATGCATATTGGTTGTCAGTTTTTAGTTGATAGCTGCCAGTTGTAGAATAAATTCTGGCAACTGACAACTAAAAACAGTCAACTAAAATTACTTGGCTTCGGCCATCAGCTTCTCCCCTTTGGCTACGGCATCTTCGATGTTACCAACCAAGTTGAAAGCCGCCTCGGGCAGGTGGTCGTACTTGCCGTCAATGATTTCGTTGAAGCCTTTGATGGTGTCTTTGATATCAACGAGTACACCTTTTAAACCGGTGAACTGCTCTGCCACGAAGAAGGGCTGCGACAGGAAGCGCTGCACGCGGCGGGCGCGGCTTACTACCTGCTTGTCCTCCTCGGAGAGTTCGTCCATACCCAAGATGGCAATGATGTCCTGCAGTTCTTTGTAGCGCTGTAGAATCTCCTTCACGCGCTGAGCGGTGTTGTAGTGCTCTTCGCCTAGAACGGCAGCATCCAGGATGCGCGAGGTAGAATCTAGCGGGTCAACGGCGGGATAGATACCCAGCTCGGCGATTTTACGGCTCAATACCGTAGTAGCGTCCAAGTGAGCGAAGGTGTTAGCCGGAGCCGGGTCAGTCAAGTCATCAGCAGGTACATATACTGCCTGTACCGACGTGATAGAACCACGCTTGGTAGAGGTAATACGCTCCTGCATGGCACCCATTTCAGTAGCCAGCGTGGGCTGGTAACCTACAGCCGAAGGCATCCGGCCCAACAGAGCCGATACTTCCGAACCCGCCTGCGTGAAGCGGAAAATGTTGTCGATGAAGAACAGGATGTCGCGGCCAGCGCCGGTGCCATCACCATCCCGGAAGCTCTCGGCAATCGTCAGACCCGACAGGGCTACACGAGCACGGGCTCCGGGGGGCTCATTCATTTGACCGAACACGAGGGTAGCCTGAGATTTTTCCATCTCATTCATGTCCACCTTGCTCAGGTCCCAGCCGCCTTCTTCCATCGAGTGCTTGAACTCCTCGCCATAGCGAATGATGTTAGCCTCAATGAATTCACGCAGCAAGTCGTTGCCTTCGCGGGTACGCTCGCCTACGCCAGCAAATACCGACAGGCCCGAGTAGGCCTTGGCTACGTTGTTGATGAGTTCCTGAATCAGTACGGTTTTGCCTACACCGGCACCACCGAACAAACCAATTTTGCCGCCCTTTACATACGGAGCGAGCAAGTCAATTACTTTGATGCCGGTGAAGAATACTTCCGAAGAAGTAGCCAGTTCTTCGAAAGCAGGAGCCTGACGGTGAATCGGCAGACGCGTAGTGCTCGTGGGCTGCGGGATGCCATCAATGGCCTGGCCAATTACATTGAACAGACGGCCTTTGATGCTGTCGCCGGTGGGCATAGAGATAGGCGCGCCCAGGTCGGTTACGATAGCACCGCGGGTCAGACCCTCGGTCGAGTCCATGGCGATGGTGCGCACGCGGTCCTCGCCAAGGTGTTGCTGGCATTCGAGAACCACCACCTGGCCGTTGTCCTTGGTAACTTGGAGGGCGTCGAGGATGTTGGGAAGCTTAGAGCTTTCACCCGCGAAGCTTACGTCCACGACGGGACCAATAACCTGGGTGATTTTGCCGGTATTCGCCATTGCGTTCTTATATAAGGGATGGGGTGCAACGTTTGAGGCCGCAAAACTACGGCTTAATCCCGGCATTGCCAAAGCCACGCAGCAGCCACGGCCATCAACTTTTTTTTCCTTCTCTGAAGAACTGAAAATCAGCGCCAAAAGGCCTTTTTCGACCCTTTTCACGGAAACTCTGACAAAAAATATTTGCCGGAATATTTGCCTTGAATAAAAGCCGTAGTACATTTGCACACCCAAACGGCACAACTGCACCGGTTACCGCGAGGGAAATTGTCCGATGGTGTAACTGGCAACACGCTTGATTTTGATTCAAGAAAGTCCAGGTTCGAGCCCTGGTCGGACAACCGACAACCCAACGCGAAAGGCGCTGATTCTTCCTCCCCGGAAGAGTCGGCGCCTTTCGCTTTTTCAGTTTCTGCCATTCCAGACGGCTAGAGTGGCCTAGGTCGCTTGCCCGTCCGGAATGGCAGCTTTTTTTCCTCCTCTTTCTTCCTACCCCATGTCACAGCAGGTAAAAATATTCGCGGGAAATGCTTCCCACGAACTGGGTGAACAGATTGCCGCCGCCTATGGCACCCAGCTGGGCGACCTGAGCATCCAGCGCTTCGCCGATACGGAGCTCGGCCCCAGTTTCAACGAGAGCGTGCGCGGCTGCGCGGTGTTCCTGATTCAGAGCACCAATCCGCCGGCCGAAAACCTGATGGAGCTGGCCCTGATGGTAGACGCCGCCAAGCGCGCTTCTGCTTACAAGGTGAATATCGTGATGCCCTATATGGGCTACGCCCGTCAGGACCGTAAGGACAAGCCACGCGTGAGCATTGGGGCTAAAGTAGTGGCCAACATGATCCAGAGCGTGGGCGCTGACCGCCTGATGACCTGCGACCTGCACGCCGGCCAGATCCAAGGCTTCTACGATATTCCGGTAGACCACCTCGACGGGGCCACCGTCACGGCGCCTTATATCAAGAGCCTGAACCTGGATAACCTCATCTTCGCCTCGCCCGACGTGGGCGGCGTGGTACGCACCCGTGCCTTCGCCAAGAAGTTCGGGGCTGAAATTGTGGTGTGCGACAAAATGCGCCTGCGGGCTAACGAAATTGCCTCTATGCAGGTAATTGGCGACGTGACGGGCATGAACGTGGTGCTAGTGGATGACATCGTGGATACGGCTGGCACCATTTGCAAAGCGGCTGAGCTATTGATGGAGCGCGGGGCCAAATCGGTACGCGCTGTTATCACCCACGGCGTGCTCTCCGGCCCGGCCCACGAGCGGATTCGCAACTCGGCTCTGGAGGAACTGGTAATTACTGATACGCTGCCCCTGAAAGAGCAGAACCCTAAAATCCGGGTCATTTCCCTGGCCAACCTGTTTGCGCAGGCCATCCACAACGTGGTGTCACACGAGTCCATCAGCTCGCTGTTTATCTAGGCCACTTCTAGGCCAGTCATTGCGAGGAGGCACGACGAAGCAATCTTTCCTTGACGAGGCGCCAAAACACTCTGATTTCAAAAGCCCTTGCGTCCGGAATGGAAGTAAGGGCTTTTGAATCAGTCAATGGCTTGCGCTCCCAGAAGGAAAGATTGCTTCGCTCCGCTCGCAATGACAATCCACTTTCTATTCCCAAACAATCCGCTTATCTTTGCGGCCCGTTTGCCTGCTTTGGGTAGACATTATTTTCCTCAAAAGCACACTTTTATGAAAAGCCTCGAGATTGTAGGGTTTAAAAGAGCGAATCTCGGTAAGAAGGATTCGAAGGCACTGCGCCTGGATTCGTATGTACCTTGCGTATTGTACGGCGGCACTGAGCAGATTCACTTCTCCGTACCGGCTATCCTTTTCCGCGAACTGTTGTACACGCCTGAAGTTCACATCGTTGAGTTGAACATTGAAGGTGACATCCGTCGCGCTATCGTGCAGGACTCTCAGTTCCACCCCGTGAACGAAATGCTGCTGCACGTTGACTTCTTGGAGCTGGAAGACGGCAAGGAAGTGAAAATGGAAGTGCCCGTGAAGTACGTAGGCGTTTCGCCAGGCGTTCTGGCTGGTGGCAAGCTCGTGAGCAAGCTGCGTAAGCTGAAAGTGAAGGCTACTCCTGAGAACCTGCCCGATTCTGTTGAAGTAGACATCTCGGACCTGGAGCTGGGTAAATCAGTGAAGGTGAGCAAGGTTGAGCCAAAAGGCTACACCATTCTCACCAACTCAATGGCTCCCATTGCTACTGTAGCCATCCCACGTGCCCTCAAAGGCCAGATGCAGGCCGACAAATAGATCACGGATTAAGACGGATTGGTCAGATTACACGGATTTCGTGCCTGATTCAGTCCGCCTACCGAAAGAGCCGTCCTGCTTGCAGGGCGGCTCTTTTTTGTGGCCTTACTGGCCTAGGCCACTCCCCGATACTTCATCGGAGGTAAAATACCTGCCAGCAAGCCAATCTGTGCAATCCAAATACGCTGTCTAAATCCTGATTTTATGAAGTTTCTTGTTCTGTGCCTGGGCAACATCGGGCCGGAGTACGCTGATACGCGGCATAACGTGGGCTTTATGGTGGGCGACTACTTGGCCAAAAAGCACGAGGCAGCCCCCTGGGCGCTGGGTCGCCACGCTTTCACAACCGAAATCAGGCACAAAGGCCACACCTTCGTGCTGGTGAAGCCAACCACTTATATGAATCTGAGTGGCAAGGCCGCCGCGCATTGGCTGAGCACGCTCAAACTCACCAAAGAGCAGATGCTGGTAGTAACCGACGATTTGGCCCTGCCCTTCGGTAAGTTGCGCCTCAAGGGCAAAGGCTCGGCCGGTGGGCAGAATGGCCTAAAACATATCCAGGAAACGATTGGCTCAGATGAATACGCCCGCCTGCGCTTCGGCATCGACTCCAGCTTCTCGAAGGGCCGGCAGGTAGATTACGTGCTAAGCCCTTTCTCAGCCGATGAAAATATCGACCTGGATGGTCGTCTGGAAAAAGCTGCTGAGGCGGTTTTACTGTTCGGCACCGTAGGCCTAGAGCGCGCCATGAACGTGGTGAACGTAAAGTAGGAAGTGGCCTAGGCAACTGGATACAAGCAGCCCGTCATCCTGAGCGCAGCGAAGGACATTATCACGTAAGAACGATTGACGTAACAACGTCTTGTTCTTGCGTGATAAGGTCCTTCGCTGCGCTCAGGATGACGGGCTGTTTTCTAGTACAGATTTTCTTGTTCAAGAATGGCCTAGGCCACTCCAGAGCCGGGGCGTACGGGACTGCTGGGCTGCATGAGACTCAGGACGCCGTCAGCGTTTTCGGCCATCAGGAGCATGCCTTGGCTTTGGATGCCTTTGATTTCGCGGGGCGCCAGGTTGAGTAGCACCTGCACCTGCTGGCCTACGAGAGCTTCGGGCAGGAAGTGCTCAGCAATACCGGAAACGATGGTGCGCGCCTCATCGAAACCCAGGTCCACGCTGAGCTTGAGGAGCTTCTTGGTTTTGGCCACCTTCTCGGCGGCTACGATGGTACCGATGCGCAGGTCCATGGTCTGGAACTCCTCGAAGCTAACGTCCTCCTTAGCGGGGGCTGCTACGGCGGCGGCCAGCTCGTTGGCTTTCTTGGTGTCGAGGAGCTTCTGCACCTGGGCTTCCACAGTAGAGTCTTCGATTTTGGTGAAGAGCAGCGCGGCTTCGCCGAGTTGGTGGCCAGCAGCCAGCGCGTCGGGGCGACCGGCGCTAAGCCAGGTACCGGGCTCCAGATTCAGCATGTGGCCTAGCTTCACGGCCGAGTACGGCAGGAAAGGCTCCATCAGCGTTACGAGGCTGGCAGCCAGCTGCAGGGCCACGTGCAGCACGGTGCCAGTGCGCGCCTCGTCAGTTTTGATGAGCTTCCAGGGCTCAGTATCGGCGAGGTACTTGTTGCCGAGGCGAGTCAGGTTCATCAGTTCATTGAGGGCGTCGCGGAAGCGGTAGGCCTCTATCAGGTCGCCTACTCGCTGCGGGAATCCCTGGAGCTGGCTTAGCACGTCTTCGTCCTCGGTGGTGAAGCCTACCGCGGCAGGTACTTTGCCCCCGAAAAACTTATGCGTGAGCACCAGTGCCCGGTTAACGAAGTTGCCGAGGTTGGCTACCAGCTCATTGTTGTTGCGGGCCTGGAAGTCCTTCCAGGTGAAGTCGTTGTCCTTGGTTTCGGGGGCGTTGGCGCAGAGTACATAGCGCAGCACATCGGCCTGGCCGGGGAAATCCTGCAGATACTCGTGCAGCCACACGGCCCAGTTGCGGCTGGTGCTGATCTTGTCGCCTTCCAGGTTCAGGAACTCGTTGGCAGGCACGTTATCGGGCAAGATATAGTCGCCGTGGGCCTTTAGCATCGTGGGGAAGATGATGCAATGGAACACAATGTTGTCTTTGCCGATGAAGTGCACCAGCTTGGTGCCGCTGTCTTTCCAGTAGGTTTCCCATGTATCGGGCAGCAGGTCTTTGGTGGCCGAGATGTAGCCGATGGGCGCATCAAACCACACGTAGAGCACCTTGCCTTCGGCGCCGGGCACCGGAACAGGCACGCCCCAATCCAGGTCGCGGGTTACGGCGCGGGGGTGCAGGCCTTGGTCGATCCAGGACTTGCACTGGCCGTACACGTTGGTTTTCCAGTCCTGCTTGTGGCCTTCCACAATCCACTCGCGCAGCCAGGGCTCGTACTGATCGAGGGGCAGATACCAGTGCTTGGTTTCGCGCAACACGGGCTGGTTGCCGGAGAGCATGGAGCGCGGGTTGATGAGCTCTGTGGGGCTCAGCGAGGAGCCGCATTTCTCGCACTGGTCGCCGTAAGCATTTTCATTGCCACAGTTCGGACAGGTGCCCACGATGTAGCGGTCGGCCAGGAACTGGTCGGCCTTCTCATCATAGTACTGCTGCGAAGTCTGTTCGATGAACTTGCCTTCCTCGTAGAGTTTCTTGAAGAAGCCGCTGGCTACCTCGGCGTGCGTTTTGGAGGACGTGCGGGAGTAAATATCAAACGACACACCAAAATCCTGGAACGAGTCGCGGATGATGGCGTGGTACTTATCGACTACTTGCTGGGGCGTGACGCCCTCTTTCTGGGCCCGGATGGTGATGGGCACGCCGTGCTCATCGGAGCCGCAGATGAATTTCACATCACGCTGCTGGGCGCGTAGGTAGCGCACATAAATATCGGCGGGCAGGTATACGCCGGCCAGGTGGCCGATGTGGACGGGGCCATTCGCGTACGGCAACGCGGCCGTGACGGTATAGCGTTGGGGAAGGCTGGACATACAGAAGAATTCGGAAATTCAGGAAGCGGACAGCTCACTGGAGGCGAGCAATCCAAGCGCAAAGGAACGAGTAAAAAAGAGGAAAGGTGCGGTGCACGCACGCATAAACAACGGAGTCTAGAAATCCCACTATATTTAAACAGACACCTACAGGGTTTCTCCGTATTAATTAGACCTGAACAGTACTTTCCTATCCATAGCTCTTCACGTCATGAAAAAAAGCAATCAGGAATCTGGCTCCAAAAAGGCCAAAAAGGAGAAAAATCCGGCCGACAAAGCGCAACGCAAGGCAGCCAAAGCGGCTCAGGCAGCAGCCAGCACGCTGACGGAGGCACACAACGGCAAAAAATCCAACCAGAAGAAAGCGCTGAAAACAGCCGCCAAGCAACTCCAGAAAGAGTTGGACGGGCGCA
The DNA here is from genome assembly GCF_900187375.1 of Hymenobacter gelipurpurascens. Lineage (NCBI taxonomy): Bacteria > Pseudomonadati > Bacteroidota > Cytophagia > Cytophagales > Hymenobacteraceae > Hymenobacter > Hymenobacter gelipurpurascens. The sequence continues at coordinate 2,493,843 of NZ_FYEW01000001.1, forward strand.
TGAAGGAGATGGTGAAGCGCATCCGGGAAGAAACGAAAGCCAAGCTGAAAGAGGTAGTGAAGGAGGCCACGCGCCGCCTCGACTCTGATACGGAGCGCTTGTTCGAACAGGCATTGCACTCCATCGTACAGAACCACGAAAACGGCACTCCAGGCGCTTCGGACAGCATTTCGCCCGACTCAGAGGCTACCGTGATTGTGGCAGCTGCGCCGGCCCGGTCTAGGCCAGTATCCCGGCCTGCCGCCGCACCAAAGGCTCCAGTAGCGCCCCGTTCCCGACCTGCCGCAGCCACTCCGGCAGTTAAACGGCCTACGGCGGCTGCCACCTCCGCTCCTGCTCGCAATCGTTCGTCGGCCAGCCGCCGGCCTGCGGCCCCGCAAGCCCCGAGCAATAACGGTACGGCCACGCCTTCGTCCGACAACAACAACCAGTAGGCCAGTAGCGCTTGCCCACGCATCACACGGCCCGTTGCCTTTGCAGGCGGCGGGCCGTGTTGCGTACCATACCAGAGTGGCCTAGCTCCGGCCGCCACATCGTCCTGTATCGTTGCGTTTCTTTGCTACTCGTTACTTACTCCTATCCTCATGGCTCAACGCTACTGGCTTATAGCAAAAGTGCTTGTTCTCGTCGCCTTCGGGCAGCTACGCGCACCTGCCGTAATGGCCCAAGCCGCTTCTCCTGATTCGGCTGTAGCCGCCAAGCCCTTAACCTTCTACGGGTTTGTAGATGGCTATTATGGCTATGATTTCAAGCACGTTGATACCAACAACCGGCCAAGTTTTCTGTACTCGCACAACCGGCAAAACGAGTTTGCGGTGAATAATGCCATCCTGGGGTTGCGCTATAATGATGGGAACGTCCGTGGGGCGCTAGGCCTGCACGCGGGCACTTATGTAGCTGCTAACTACGCTAACGAAGACCCAGCCCTCCGCCATCTGTATGAGGCCTACGCGGGCTTTCGGCCGCTCCGGAAGGCCTGGCTCGATGTAGGCATCTTCACCTCACACATTGGGTTTGAGTCGGCCATCAGCAAAGACAACTGGACCTTGACCCGCTCGCTGTCCGCCGAGAACTCGCCGTATTATGAAACTGGCGCCCGGCTCATTTATGAGGTTGCGCCTCAGCTCACGCTTACGGCGTTGGTGCTGAACGGCTGGCAAAACATCCGCGAAAACAACCAGGGTAAGGCACTGGGCACCCAAATTCAATGGAAACCCACCGATAAGCTCCTAATAAATAGCAGCACATTCTACGGCAATGATCAGCTACAGGACGTGCCCAAACGCCGCCGCTACTTCCACGATTTCTACGTGACCTATGCCGTTACGGACCACTGGAGTGTAGCAGGCGTATTTGATGTGGGCAAGCAGGAGCAAGCCACGCGCGGTAGCCGCCCCGATACCTGGCACACGGGAGCAGCATTCGTGCGCTACCAGCCAACGCCTCAATGGGCCATTGCAGGCCGGGCAGAATATTACTACGCCAAGCATGGCGTCATCATCAACGCGGTTACGCCCGCCATGATAGATGCTGATTTCAATACCAAAGCCGCTTCACTGACCATCGATTACCTGCCGACAAGCCACGTAACTGCCCGTCTGGAAGGGCGTACGTTCTACTCGCGCAGCGCCTTTCTACTCGACCGCAACAACCAACCCACCAACAACTACGGTAACCTCACTTCCAGTATCGCTATTTCCTTCTGATTCGGCCGGCTTGGGGTATTTCTGCTGGTCTTTGCTAAGGAGTGGGAACGCGCACCGTATCTACCGGGGCTCCGTTGAGGCGACGCAGGCGGGTTTCGGGCGTAGTGGTGTTGTTGTCGTTGGTGTTGAGGCTCTCGGGGCGCTTGCGGGAGTTGATGCCGCTGGCCTGCTCACGGAGCGGCACCCGGCCGGGCGTGGCGTCGGGCACAGCACCGCCGTAGCCCGCGCCGCTATTGTAGGCCGCCTGGCGGTCGGCATCCGTCCGGATGGCCGTGGGCACACGAGCGGGCCGCTCCTCGGCGCCTTCCTGCGAGGCCGTGCAGGCAGAAAACAGGCCTAGCAGCGGCAAAAGCACAACTAACGGGTGATATAGAACGCGGGGTCTCATCAGGAGCCAACTAGCAAGAGCCAGCCCGACAGTAGGCTGGCTCTTGCTACAACGCACCGAAGCTATTGGAAGTTGACAAAAAGCCCTGGTTACATGGAAGCCAGTTCCGACTGGCCTAGCGCTTGGCGAATTCCATCCCAGAGGCTTACACGGGCCTGCATGCAGTGCGCGGCTACTTCGCGGCTCTCCTGCCAGCGCTGCGCATCATCACCACATAGCTCGCGCACCATTTGCTGAGCCAGCGGCGTGTGCACTTCCTCATCCAGCTGAATGTGACGGTTGAGATAATACGTGAACGTATCGAGCTGACCTGGAAAGCGGCGCCCCAAGTCGCCTACTAAATGGCGGAACATATCGGGAATCACGTCTTCGCGGCCGAAGGTGAAGGCTGCGGCCACAGCGTGCGGCTTGCCCGACTCGATAATGCGGAACGTATCCAGCACAAACTCCCGAACCGAGGCGGGAGCCTGCGCCTGCTCCAGCGCCTGGCCTACAGAAGCGCCCTGGGCCAGTGCAGCCAGCAAGGCTTCAATGGGAGCGGTATTGGCGCCGCACTCGCGCATGGAGCGCAGGTACAGCTCGAAATGGCTGGCGGGCCGGCCCTCAGAGTCAACGTCGGTTTCCTCTTCCAGCACAATATCATTGATGAGGCGGCGGGTGGCGGGGTTGCCGCGCGGCACCCACGGCACCTCTACGCACGTCAGTTCCCGCTGCAAGGCCTTCAGCAACGACATGAAATCCCAGACGGCAAACACGTGGTGCTCCATAAACACGCGCAAATCGGCCAGGGAGTGCAGCGCCTGATACACGCCGTGTGCCACGAGCTGCTCACGCGCTGGCGCCAGCGCCTGCTGCAACTCAACTATAGGATCAGATTGAACTTGGGTTGACATAAGCAAAAGAGAAAAGTATGGTTGAGCTTCCGCCCTAGGCCACCAACAAACGAAACGGCCCACTGGCTTGGATTGCCAATGGGCCGTGCGCAAAAGTAAATCAGTTGCCGGGTGCGAGTTGCCGGTTATCAGTTGTTATGATACTCACAACCGACAACTGGCAACTCACTTCGCTTTCTCGAAGATCATGCCATCCGAGTCCATGCAATAGCGCTGGCCGGTAGGCTTCGGGCCGTCGTCGAAGACGTGGCCTAGGTGGCCGCCGCACTTGGCGCAAACCAGTTCGTCGCGGCTCATGCCCAGGCTGTTGTCGGCGGTTACTTTCAGGCTGCTCTCGGTTGCCGGGGCCCAGAAGCTAGGCCACCCTGTGCCCGACTCAAACTTGGTTTCAGAAGAGAAAAGCAGGTTGTGGTCGGCGGCGCAATAGTAGTTGCCCTTCTCGTGGTTGTTGGCATACTTATTCACGAAAGGCCGCTCTGTGCCTTGCTGGCGCAGAATAAAGTATTGGGCGGGCGTAAGCTGGGCTTTCCACTGCGCGTCGGTTTTGCGCACCGGAAACTCGTCGGGCTTGCCTGTTACCAATTTGGGCTTGGGGTAAGATTTGGCGGCAGCCGACGGGTTGGTTACTGGCCTAGGCGAATCAGCCAGATCCATTTTGGCGTCGCGGGCGCTTTTGTTCTGGGAGCAGGCCGTGTTGAAAGTTGCTACAGAAAGCAGCAGAATAAGCAAAGAAGAGCGCATGAGAGCAGGAAGAGGAGAATAGATGAGAAAGCAGCCCAAACTAGTGCAGTGGGCCGCTGAAATAACATACGCAGTAAGGCTACGGTTCGGCTTTCGCCCTACAGAAAGTTCTAGGCCACTCCATTCTGGAACCTCAGGTGCCCAATGAGTTGTCTTGCGTATCGGCCGCTGCCGCTTCCTCTCTCAGTAACAATTCTTTACTGCAAGTTTTTGCGCTAAACATTCCGTACCTTTGCAGCCGGAAAACCCTTTGTATGCAGAACATCCGTAATATCGCCATCATCGCGCACGTTGACCACGGCAAGACCACGCTCGTGGACAAGATCATCCATGCTTCCAAGCTGTTCGACGAACACCAGCAGTTCGACGACCTGATTCTGGACAACAATGACTTGGAGCGTGAGCGAGGCATTACCATCGTCTCGAAGAACGTATCAGTTCGTTATAAAGACGTAAAAATCAACATCATCGACACCCCTGGTCACGCCGACTTCGGCGGCGAGGTGGAGCGTGTACTGAAGATGGCCGACGGCGTATTGCTGCTTGTCGATGCCTTCGAAGGTGCCATGCCCCAGACTCGTTTCGTACTGGGCAAAGCCATTGACCTGGGCCTGAAGCCCATCGTGGTGGTGAACAAGGTCGACAAAGAAAACTGCCGCCCCGACGAGGTGCACGAGCAGGTGTTCGACCTCATGTTCAACCTGGGTGCCAACGAAGACCAGCTGGACTTCGTGACCCTGTACGGCTCTTCGAAGCAGGGCTGGATGAGCACCGACTGGAAAGAGAAGACCGATAGCATCATTCCGCTGCTTGATGCCGTGGTAGCTTCTATCCCGCCCGCTCCTACCTTGGATGGCACGCCCCAGATGCAGGTTACTTCGCTCGACTACTCGTCGTTTGTAGGCCGTATCGCTATTGGCCGTGTACACCGCGGCACGCTGAAAGAAGGCGCTAACATGAGCCTGGTGAAGCGTGATGGCACTATCAAAAAAGTAAAAATCAAAGAACTGCAGGTGTTCGAAGGCTTGGGTCGCACCAAAGTTTCGGAAGTTAGCTCCGGCGAAATCTGCGCCGTAACCGGCATCGAAGGTTTCGATATCGGCGATACGCTGGCCGATGCCGAGAATCCTGAAGGATTGGCGGTTATCAGCATCGACGAGCCGACGATGAACATGCTGTTCACCATCAACAACTCGCCGTTCTTCGGTAAGGAAGGTAAATTCGTGACCTCGCGTCACCTGCGTGACCGTCTGTTCAAGGAAACCGAGAAAAACCTGGCCCTGCGCGTTAAGGAAACCGATAAGGAAGACACGTTCCTCGTGTACGGCCGCGGTATTCTTCACTTGTCGGTTCTCATCGAGACCATGCGTCGTGAAGGGTTTGAGTTGCAGGTAGGCCAGCCGCAGGTACTGTTCCGCGAGGATGACAACGGCAACCGCACCGAGCCCATCGAGCACTTAGTGGTTGACGTACCGGAGGAAACTGCTGGTAAGGTTATCGAGCTGGTGACGATGCGCAAAGGCGAGCTGACCATCATGGAGCCTAAGGGCGACTTGCAGCACTTGGAGTTCAATATTCCTGCTCGTGGTCTGATTGGTCTGCGTAACAACGTGCTGACCGCCACCGCTGGTGAGGCCATTATGAACCACCGTTTCGCTTCGTACGAGCCTTACAAAGGCGTAATTCCTGGCCGTATCAGCGGTTCGCTGATTGCTATGGAAACTGGTCCCGGTACTGCTTATACCATCGATAAGATGCAGGACCGCGGTGAGTTCTTCGTAGAGCCCGGTGAGGAAGTGTACGCTGGCCAGGTTATCGGTGAGCACACTCGCCCCAACGACTTGACTATCAACATTCAGAAAGGCAAGAAGCTCACGAACATGCGTGCTTCGGGTACGGATGACAACGTGAAGATTGTACCGAAGCGTCAATTCTCGCTGGAAGAAGCCATGGAATACATCCAGAAGGATGAGTACCTGGAAGTAACCCCGAAATCGGTGCGGATGCGTAAGATCCTACTCGACGAGAACGAGCGTCTGCGTTCGGCCAAGAAAGTAGACTAGTTTTTAAACTGTCTGAATGAAAAGGGGCGCGACTTAGGTCGCGCCCCTTTTTTGTGTTTAGGCCTGACAGGTTAGCGTTTCTGCAGTAGCCACACATCCTGCATGGCGTAGCCGGCTTGGCGCTGGCCTGGCAGATGCTCTAGGATGTCGGCCTGCTGCCCAAACAGCCCGCGCAAATACGCTGGCGGCTGAAACGCCGCAAACAACCGGTGCCCCTCCTCTACCTGTCTCCGGATAACCACCTGATCGGCATCGAAAGTAGCACGCTCAGCCTCGGTCATTACTTCCCGAAATACGGCACCGTGCGTGGTAAACAACAGTACGCCGCCCGACCGTGTGACGCGCATCAGCTCATCATACCACTTCTGGTGGCCTAGCGCAGAGAGATGTGTAAAGATGGAGATGCCGTACACCGCATCGAAGGTGTGGGCGGCCGCAGCCAGGGGCGGCTCCATGGCGTTCAGCAGAAACTCAATACCGGGCAGATGCTGGCGGCACCATTCAATAGACTGCGGGTTGTAGTCGGTGGCGGTGAAGCGGCAGCTTTCGCCCAGCAAGGCAGGCATATGGCGGATAACCCGGCCAGGGCCACAACCCCAATCGAGGATATGCTTATTGCGCAGCTCCAGGTGTCTGGCCAGGTGCTCTTGCACCCACTGCGCCGTGTCTAGGCCATCTTCGTAGTACTTGCGGTAGTTGAGTTGAAAGGCCTCGTACATCAACCCATCCGGTGGTAGTGCTACGGTGGGGTTTGCCACCCGGAAGGCTCGGTTTGCGTGGCGGTTTCGGTAGCGCATGATAGCAAACCGCAGGCGGTCGGCGGCATGCATCAGGCCAGCTTGGCGAAGGAAGTGCGTGAGGGTACTCTTGTTCATTGCGACAATATCCGCATTGCCCGGCAATGCCTCACTTTGGTGGCCTACTGACAGCGCTTGGCAGTAGCGTTCAGTTCTGTTAAGCCACGTGGCTCAGAGAGGTTTCTGGGTGCTTAATGTGCTATGTCTGTAGTATCTTTATATTTCTAAGGGCACACATGGGAGCCGCTCACTAGTTGCCTTCCGGTTGATTTACTGCCGCTTTTATCCAGTTGCTATCCGCTCTATTTCTCCTTGTTCATGCTAGCAACTTCTGCCCTGCTACCCATTTTCAACGCGCTGCCTGATGCCTACCTGCTCCTCTCCCCTGCTCTGCTGGTAGAAGCGGCCAGCGACGCGTATTTGGCCGCTACTCTCACGAAGCGCGAGCAGTTGGTAGGACAATATATTTTTGACGCTTTTCCTGATAATCCGCAAACCCCTGAAGCGCGGGCAGTAGAAAACCTGCGCGCCTCCCTGGCCAAGGTACTGGCCACGGGCCAGCCCCACGAAATGGCCCAGCAGCATTATGATGTGCCCAATCCGGAACTTCCCGGCCAGTTTGTGGAGCGCCACTGGCTGCCCCGTAACATTCCCATCCTCGATGAGCTAGGCCAGGTAGCGCACATTTTGCACGTTGTAACCAACGTGACGACGCAGGTGCATGATGCGAAGGAGCTGCGCGCAAGCAAGGCGCGTGAAATGGCGGCTCTCACCGAGGCCGAAACCCAACGCAACCGACTGCAGGCGCTTATATCGCAGGCCCCTGCTCTCATTGCCAGTCTTAGAGGTTCGGCGCATGTTATAGAGCTAGCCAACGAGAGCTTTAAGCAGATGTTCGGAAACCGTGAGTTAATCGGTAAGCCGTACAGCGAAGCGGTGCCGGAATTAGGCGAGCAGGGCTTCATCGACTTGCTGGATAAGGTATACCAGACCGGCGAAACACACTACGGCAACGAAGTACTGGCCTACATAGACCGCACAAATTCCGGGCAGCGAGAACCCCTGTATTTCAACTTCACTTATCAGGCAACCCACACTCCGGCCGGAGAGATAGAAGGAGTATTATTGTTTGCCTACGATGTCACGACTCAGGTGGTAGCCCGGCAGCAGGTACAACAGCTTAATGGGGAGCTGGAAGCCCGCGTGACAGAACGCACCCAAGCCCTCCAGCAGGCCCAACTGGAAGCGGAGCGCCAGCGCACCCGTCTGCACCGGTTTTTCATGCAGGCGCCGGCCGCTATCTGCATTCTGGATGGGCCTGAGCTGGTGTATGAGCTGGTGAATCCTGGCTATCAGGAGTTATTTCCGGGCCGCGAACTGCTCGGTAGGCCTATTGCAGAAGCCTTGCCTGAAATTGTAGGCCACTCGGTATACCAAACGTTTCGGTCGGTATACGAAACCGGGGTGACGCACGAGGAGTATTCCCTGCTTATCCCGATAGCGCGCCCCGAAGATGGCGTGCTGGAAAACCGCTACTTCAACTATATCCAGCAGGCCCGCCACGACGAGCAGGGCCTTATTGATGGAGTATTGGTGTTTGCCCTGGAAGTAACGGAGCAGGTATTGGCCCACCAGCAGGCAGAGGCGGCCCAGACCAGCGCCCTGGCCGCCGCCGAGCTACTGGCCGCCCAGCGGGAGAATTTTCACCGAGTATTTGAACAAACGCCGGCCAGTATTGCCATTCTGCGTGGCCCCAACCACCAGTTCGATTATGTAAATCCGGGCTACCAGCAGCTTTTCCCGGGCCGGCAACTCGTTGGGCGGTCTATGGTGGAAGCCCTCCCCGAAACCATCGAATTTGGTTTTGTGGCGTTGCTGGATCGGGTGTTTCAAACCAGAGAGCCTTTTTTTGGGGCAGAGATGCCCCTGCGCGTAGCAGATGAAGCTGGCCATCTGCTACCCGAGGCCTACTTCACCTTCACCTACCAGGCCTACCAGGAGCAGGGCCAGACGGCGGGGGTATCTATTTTCGCCTTTGAAGTAACGGAGCAGGTGCTGGCGCGGCGAGAAGCGGTGGCCCAGCAGGCCCAACTCCAGACCCTGTTTGAGCAGGCGCCCGTGGCCATAGCCATCTTCCAGGGGTCCGAGCAGGTCATAGCCGTAGCCAACCCCCGGATGGCCGCCCTCTGGGGCCGTACGCCAGAACAGGTGGTTGGCAAGCCCATGCTGGAAGCGCTGCCCGAGATACGCGACCAAGGCTTTAAGGAGCTGCTTGATCAGGTAGTGACAACAGGAGAGGCATTTGTGGCGAATGAGGTGAAAGCGGTGCTACAGCGCAACGGGCTACTGGAAACAGTATACTTCAACTTTGTCTACCAGCCCATGCGCAACCTGGAGGGTAAAATCACCAGCGTGGCCGGGGTGGCCACCGAAGTAGGCGAGCAGGTGAAAGCGCGGCAGCAAATGCAGGCCCTCAACGACCAGCTACAGGCCTCCGTGGCCGATCTGGGGGCATCCAACAAGCTCCTTACGCGCACGAACCAAGACCTCGACAACTTTGTGTACGCGGCCTCCCACGACCTCAAACAGCCAGTAAACAATTTGGCTGGACTCTTTGGTGAGTTGCAGCGCAATGTGGTTTTCACTGATAAAGCGGAGGAAGAATTGCTGCTCCCCCTGATTCAAGAGGCTCTGCAACAGCTCAGCATCACGATTGATGATCTGGCGGCCCTGGGGCAGGCGCAGCAGGTCAGGGAGGTGCCGGCAGAGCTGGTATCACTGGAGGAGCTAACGGAAGAGGTGCTTAGCTCTCTGGAGCCGCAGGCGCGGGCGGCGCGGGCGCGCGTCACCACCGATTTTACGGCCCGGCCTACTGTTTCCTTTGCCCGCGCCAACCTGCGCACGGTGCTGCAAAATCTTCTCGCTAACTCCTTCAAATACGCAGACCCAACCCGACCGGCGCGCATTCATCTTTCCGTTTGGCTGGATGAAGGCCAGCCGGTATTGGTGGTTGATGATAACGGTTTGGGCTTCGATGCCGAAAAATACGGGGCGGAGCTGTTTCATCTGTTCCGGAGGTTTCACCACCACACAGCGGGCACGGGCGTAGGCCTGTATCTGGTAAACCGCATTGTGCAAGCCAACGGGGGCAGCATTGAAGTAGAAAGCCAAGAAGGAGAAGGCGCCACATTCCGCGTGAGGCTGGGGCCCGCCTAGGCCACATAACCGGCTCTTATGGCTGCGGCATTTTGGAGAAGAGGTTGATAACCAGAATACCCGCCAGAATCAGCAATAGGCCTAGGGCCGCCGGCCAGTCGGGTATTTGCCGGTAAAGCACTACGCCTACCAGCGTAATCAGCAGAATGCCCACCCCCGACCACACGGCGTAGGCAATACCAATCGGGATGACCCTGAGCGTAAGGCTGAGGCAGTAGAACGACACGCCGTAGCCCACCACCACGATGATGCTGGGCATCAGCCTGGAAAACCCAGCCGAAGCCTTCAGGGCAGAGGTGGCAATGGTTTCGGCCACAATGGCCAGCAGCAGGATAAGCCAGTGTTTCATGCGCTAGGCCTCTCGCTTTACCTCAAAAGCCGTGTAGCCCTCCACTGGACCGGACGCGGACTCCACTTTCGTTACGTGGGCAGCGGGTGGGCCTTGCTGGCACCACGCCTGCAAGGCATCGAGTGCTTCCGCAGGGCCTTCGGCTTCAATGGAAACAGTGCCGTCGGGATTGTTGCAAACGGTGCCCCTGAGGCCCAGGCGACGGGCTTCGTGGCGGGTGCTTTGGCGGTAAAATACGCCCTGCACCTGGCCATGGACGCGAATAGAACGGTGTTCGATGGACATAGTGCCTCTATCTTTGATTGCTGGCTTGTACGAAGCTCCCCGGAAAAGTGGCTGTTAGACGCCGCACTGGCCTAGGCCACTCTGGCACCCAACCTGGCTCGGTTGCGTACACGTAGCCCTTGCTTTCTGCCGCCTATCTCTCCCCTCTCCATGCGCTACCTGCTCCGCAACTGCACGCTCTACACTGGCACCGCCGTACTCCCACAGCACGCGCTTCTCCTCCACGAAGGCCACATAGAAGCCGTGCTGCCCGATACGGGCTCGTGGCCTGCAGATGTGCCCGTAGTAGATGCGCGCGGCCTGAACGTAGCGCCGGGCCTGCTGGATCTGCAGATATACGGCGCGGGCGGGCACCTCTTTTCCGTGTCACCTGGCCTAGAGGCGCTGACGGCGCTAGAGCAGCACACGTTTCGGCATGGCACCACCGGTTACCTGGCCACCATGCCCACCAACTCCTGGCACATGATGCGCACGGCGCTGGAAGTAGGCCAGGAATTTCAACAGCGCCACCCTGCATCGGGTCTGTTGGGCATTCATCTGGAAGGGCCGTACATCAACCCCATCAAGAAGGGCGCCCATCAGGAGGAGTTCATTCATGCGCCTACTGTGACAGAAGTGGAGGAACTCCTGAAGCTAGCTGATGGCATCCTGAAGATCATGACGCTGGCGCCGGAAGTTGCTACGCCGGAGGTGGTAGCGCGGCTGCGGGAAGCGGGCGTGGTACTTTCGGCGGGGCACTCCAATGCCACGTATGCGCAGGCGGCAGCGGGTTTTCGGGAGGGCTTTACGGCCGCTACGCACTTGTTCAATGCCATGTCGGCGCTGCAGGGCCGGGAGCCGGGCATGGTGGGCGCTATTTACGATGCCGAACAGGCCTACGCCAGCATCATTGCCGATGGCATTCATTGCGACTTCGCCTCCGTGCGCATCAGCCAGAAAATCATGGGGGAGCGGCTTTTCCTTATTACCGATGCCGTAACCGACAGCCAGCACGGCGCCTACCGTTTCCAGTTGCGCCACGACCATTATGTGGATGAACAGGGGATTCTGGGTGGCTCGGCCCTGACCATGCCTCAGGCCGTGCGCAACTGTGTGGAGCACGTAGGCCTCTCCCTGGAAGAAAGCCTGCGGATGGCTTCCCTCTACCCCGCCCGGGTGGCGGGCCTGCAGCAGCTAGGCTTGTTACAAGCCGGCCACCAGGCCGATTTCTTTCTGTTTGACGCTAACCTGGAGGTGCACGCCACTGCCCGCATAGGCGAGCTGCACTGGCACCTGGCCTAGCGCTGGAACTTGCCGAGCCACAACGGTATAGCGTTTCACAACTGGGGATAGTAACTTAAGAAGTGACGCCGGACGAGCGCTAAGCCACCTGTAACGGGCGGTCTGGGTGATCTTCAGCAGACCTTCAGAAAGCGCTAGGTTCTTGCCCCGAACTTCCCCTCCCTATGCGCTATCTTCTTCTCGTATTGCTGTTGCTGGCTGGTCCGGCTGCCTGGGCTCAATACTCGGTTCGTGCCATTGTGCGCGATAGTCTGACCCATGAAGTACTGGTGGGCGTGAGCGGAGCCGTGCGCGGCACTCCCAATGGCGGCGCTACGGATGTGCAAGGCCAGCTCACGCTTGATAACCTGCCCGGCCCCACGGCGGAGCTGGTGTTCAGCTACCTGGGCTACCGCGTGAAAACCGTGACAGTAACCCTGCCGCAAACCGGTGAGCCTCTCACCATTTTGCTAGGCCAGGATTCCAATGCGCTGGAGGAAGTGGTAGTTACCAGCACGCGCACCAACTCCCGCATCGAGGATTTGCCTACACGCATTGAGGTGCTGGGCGCCGAGGAGCTGGAAGAGGAAAGCGGCATCAAGCCGGGCAACGTAGCCAGCATTCTGGGCGATGTGGCCAGCATCCAGATTCAGCCGACTTCCGCCACCACCGGCAACGCCGACCTGCGCATACAAGGCCTGCAGGGCAAATACACTCAGATTCTGCGCGACGGACTGCCGCTGTTCGGGGGCTATGCGGGCTCCTTCGGGATTCTGCAGATTCCGCCCCTCGATTTGCGCCAGGTAGAGATTATCAAGGGCGCCAGCAGCACGCTCTACGGAGGCGGCGCCATTGCGGGCATGATCAATCTGATTTCCAAGGAACCTCAGCTCAGCGGCCCCGAACGCACCGTCCTGGCGAACATCAGTACCCTGCGCGAGTCCAACCTCAACGGTTTCTTCGCGGGTCGAAATGAGAAGGTGGGCTACACCCTGTTTGTGGGCGGCACTCGCCAGCAAGCCGTGGATGTGAATGGCGACGGCTACTCCGATGTGCCGCGCCTGGGCAGCGTGCTCGTACACCCCCGCCTGTTCCTGTACCCTACCTCGCAAAGCAAACTGGTGGTGGGCTACACCGGCACCTATGAGCGGCGACGCGGCGGCGATATTCAGGTGCTTAAAGAGCGCCCCAATGCCACCCACCAGTTCTTCATCAACAACGACAGCTGGCGCCACACCGCCGATGCCCGCTACGACCACAGTACTGCCGAGCGTGGCGACCAACTGGTGCTGAAAGGCAGCCTGAGCAGCTTTCAGCGCGATGCCACCACCAATACCACCGGCCTCAAGGCCCGCCAGATTTCCTATTATACGGAGGGCAGCCAGCTCCTGAAACTTTCCCACCACGATGTAGTGCTGGGGGCCAACGTCACGGGTGAGTCGTTTCGGCCTACGCTCAGCCAGGGCCTGCAGCTGCGCGCCTACGACTATGTGACGCCCGGTGTGTTTGCCCAGGACGACTGGAAGCCGACTCCCGCTTTCACCCTGCAAACTGGCCTACGCATAGACCACCACAACCGCTACGGCACGTTTGTGCTGCCGCGCCTGAGTGCGCTCTACAAGTTCGGGAGTCACTTCTCGTCGCGGCTGGGAGGTGGCCTAGGGTACAAGGCGCCGTCGTTTTTCGTGAACGAGCTGGATGAGCGGGATTTTGTGCGGGTGCTGCCCTTCACGGATGCCAACCAGGCGGAGCGCTCTGCGGGCGCCAACTGGGATGTGAACTATGAGACCGTAGCCGGCCAGGGCGAAGAGGCGATGCACATCACCGTCAATCAGTCGTTTTTCCTGACCCAGATCCAGCACCCGCTCCTGCTCAACACGGATTCCCGAACGGGCTTTATCACCTTCTCCAATGCCGCGCAGCCCTTCCTGACGCGGGGCTTTGAAACCTACGTGCGCGTGCGGCAGGATGAAACCGAGCTGTACCTGGGCTATGTGTTCACGGATGCGCGCCGCCAGGATTTGCCCGGCCACCCGCGCCTGAGCCTTATTGCCCGCAACAAGCTGGCCAGCGTGCTTTCCCGGGAGTTCAATACCCACTGGCGCGCCGGTCTGGAAGCGGCCTACACCGGCAGCCAGCAGCGCGACGACGGCCCTTCCACGCCCGGCTATGTGTTTCTGGCGGGCATGGTACGCTATAGCACCGGCCCCATCAGCTTTGTGCTGAACGGCGAAAACCTGCTCGATTATCGCCAGACGCGCAAGGAAACCATCTGGTCCGGCGACCGAACCAACCCCGCTTTCCGCCAGCTGTGGGCCCCCATTGAAGGCCGGGTAATCAACCTCTCGGCCACGGTGAAGTTCTAGGCTCACGAAGTCCGTCCTTACTTTACGTCCTTCAACTCAGCCCAAAACCCAATTGAGTTGTTGACTTGCTATGCCCGTAGCTCATCCTCCTCGTCCTTCTCGCCTCCCGTTACTACATCAGCGCTGGAGCGAACTGCTCTTTGCGCATTGGCCTACTGCACCGGAAGTACTGCGCCCCTACCTGCCGCCGCGCCTGGAGCTGGATCTGTTTGAGGGCCAGGCGTGGCTAGGCGTGGTGCCGTTTTCCATGAGCCGGGTGCGGCCCCCGGGCTTGCCGGCTATACCTGGCCTACGGACGCTGCATGAGCTGAATGTGCGCACCTATGCCACACTCGATGGTATTCCGGGCGTGTGGTTTTTGTCTCTGGATGCCGATAGCGCCGTAGCGGTGGAGCTGGCGCGGGCGCTGTTTCATCTGCCCTATCTGCACGCCCGTATGGCATTTCGGCAGGAAGCAGACCGGCTACATTTCCAGGCCACGCGCACCCACCGCCGTATGCCGCCCGCCACATTTGAAGCCCGCTGGACGCCGGGTGCCGCGTTGCCCCGCTCCCAACCCGGCACTTTGGAGTACTTCCTCACGGAGCGCTACCACCTGTATACCGCCGGCCCCAACCTGATGCAGGATATTCAGGGGCCTAACCTGTGGCGCGGTACACTGTGGCATGAGCCCTGGCAGCTGCGCCAGGCCACCCTACACCATTGGGAATCGAACTTGGTGGAAAGCCACGGCCTGCCCACGCCTGTAGGAGCACCGCATTTGCTGGCCGCTGATCCGGTAGATGTGCGGGTTATGGGCCTGAAGCGCGTATAGGTGGCCTAGGCCTGCCGCTGGCGCACGGCCTCAAACGTGAGAATAGCGGTGGCTGTGCTCACATTAAGCGAGTCGATGGCCCCGCGCATCGGGATGATGATGGTTTGGTCGCAGGCCTGCATGAGCTCGGGGGTGAGGCCGTCGGCTTCGGTGCCCATCACGAGGGCCATGGGGCCGCGGAAGTCGCAGGTGGTGTAGGCCACTGCCCGGTCGGTGAGGGCGGCGGCATAGGTCCGGATGCCGTGCTGGCGGCACCAGGCCAGCAGCTCCTCGCGGGTGGTAGCAATGGTGGGCACCGTGAACGAGCACCCGATGCTGCTGCGGATGGCGTTGGGGTTGAACAGATCAGTGCGCGGGTCGCAGACGATAACGGCCGTGGCTTGGGCGGCATCAGCGGTGCGCAGAATGGCGCCCAGGTTGCCGGGTTTCTCTACGGCTTCCAGCACCAGCAGCAGCGGCGCGGCGGGCAGCTGCAACTGGCCTAGCGTGAGGTGAGGCGGCTTGGCCAGGGCCAGCACGCCATCTGAGCCTTCGCGGTAGGCGACTTTCTCAAACACCGCCTTCGATACCTCAAACCATTCCGTGTCGCCGCTCCCGAATAAGGCCCGCAGCTCCTGCTGCCGGGCTTCGCCGGCCAGCTCTGCGCACACAAACAGAGCCGGCACAGCCACGCCCGCGCCGTGGGCAATGGTCAGTTCCCGCTGGCCCTCAATGATGGTGAGCCCCTGCGCCCGGCGCTCCGATGACTTTTGCTGGAGCTTGAGCAGGTTTTTGATGCGCGGATTCTGCGGGCTGGTAATCGGGTCGGGCATGGATGGTGCAATAACGGCTGGAGAAATCGGGGCATTTTCGGCAGCAGACAGCCGCGCCGGGCGTACTACCGGGCCGCGAAGATACGCACCCAAACCCGCCGATGCGGCCACGCTGCCTAGGCCACGTTGGCGCGCCAGCTAGTATCATTGTGGCTTCATCTCTCTTCCCCTCCGCACCGGCGCATGCAATTGAAACTTAACACCAAAATCATTCTGGGTTTTGCCATTGCCTTGGGCGTGCTGCTGCTCACGTCGGTGGCGGCCTGGTATAGCATTCAGCAGCTCAGCTACTACACCCAGCGCGTAGAGCACACCTACCAAGTGCTGCAGCTCACTTCCGATCTGCGCATGCGCATGCGCGATGCCCAAAGCCAGGTTCGTGGTTATCTGCTGCTCAATGACACCACGCAAAAGCAGTCTTTCGGGCAAGTAATGAAGGATGCCCGCACCGATTTTGGAAAGCTGCAGCAGCTCACCCAAGATAACTTTTCCCAGCAGGCGCGCCTTGATACGCTAGGCCTCATCATATCCGATGAAATGGCCTATCTGAACGAGTTCCGAACCGAGCAACCCTCCGCCGACGCTACCCGTCGCCTCGTCATCGGCGACCGGAAAATGCAGGAGAGCATTAAGCAGGTGGTTGACCGGATGAAGGCTGAGGAAGAGCACCTGCTCAAGATGCGCCGCCAGCGCCAGGATGTGTATGAGCACACCACGCCCGCGGCCATTATCACGTCGGCGGTGCTGGCCGCTATCATTGTGCTGTGGCTGTTCAACAAGATTTATCGGGAGCTGAACGCCAACGCTCACCTGCAGCAGCAGCTCACCCAGGCTAATGCAGATGTAGCGCACCGCATTGAGCTTATTGAGGGGCTGGCCGAACGCGTGGTGCAGGGCGACTACAAGGTCAAGATCAAGGACTCGGGCCAGGATAGCCTGGGCAATCTGGCCACCTCACTCAACCGCATGACCAAAACGCTGGATGAGAACTTCAGCATCCTGGAAACCCGCAACAAGGAGCTCGACCAGTTTGCCTACGTGGCCTCGCACGACCTGAAAGCGCCACTGCGAGGCGTCGTGACGGTAGTAAAATGGATTGAAAACGAGCTGCAAGGCGAGCTAAGCCAACAGATGCGCCAGTATCTGGACATGATGAAGGGCCGTCTGCACCGCCTCGAAGACCTCATCAATGGCCTCCTGGCCTACGCCCGCGTGGGCCGCACTGAGCAGAAAGTGGAAGAGGTAAACGTGGCCCAGCTGGTGAGTGAAGTAACGGAAATGGTGGTACCAGCCGGCTTTCGGGTAGAAACGCCCACGCCGCTGCCCACGCTGCTTACAGACCGCCTCAGCCTGCAGCAGGTATTCACCAACCTGATGGGCAACGCCGCCAAGTACCACCATAAACCCGAAGGCACCATCCGGGTGAGTTGCCAGGAGCTGAAGCGCGAGTACGAGTTCACGGTCCAAGACGACGGGCCGGGCATCGCGCCGCAGTTCCATGAAAAGGTGTTTCTCATGTTCCAGACCCTGCGCGACCGGAACACGGCCGAAAGCACCGGTATTGGCCTAAGCATCGTGAAAAAAATACTCGACGAACAAAAAGCAAGTATTCGTATCGAATCGGAGGAAGGCAAGGGTGCTGCCTTTATCTTTACGTGGCCGAAGCAGCCACCAGCGGCACTGCCGCTTCCTCTCTAGCTTCTCTCGTCTTACTCTGCTTGCTGCTATGCGTTCTGTTTTACTGATTGAAGACGACTTTTTTGATACCATGACGGCCCAGAAGGCTTTCGAGCGTTTTAGTGTGCCGCATAAGCTATACACCGCTTTCAACGGCATTGAAGCGCTGGACTTGCTGCTGGGTCGCAACAACGTGGAACCCATCCGGCCCCTGCCCGAAGTGATTCTGCTGGACCTGAACATGCCCAAAATGAACGGGCATGAGTTTCTGGCCGAGCTGCGCACCATGCCCGAGTTCAGCGATATTCCGGTGTTCATCACCACCACCTCCGGCATGGATGTAGACCGCCTGAACGCAAAGAATCTGGGCGTGAGCGGCTACATCATGAAACCGCTCGATTTCGAAACCAGCACCGATATGGTGGACAGCATGAACCTGCTGGAAACGCTGCTGAAATAGCCCTAGGCCACTCTTTTTGCCCTTACCGGCGAAGCATCGACAACCCGATGCTTCGCCGGTTTTTTTATAGATGTTTTTGCCCTCTGGGCACTGGAATTTCCCGGAGCGTTTTGGGGTTTCTCTCGCACTAGCCTAAGCCTTGTCGGCGTTAAGAAAAGGCCACCTACTTCCTTGTCTTTCTAGGCCACCCGGCGCGGCATTTTCAGCGGCACTAGTTGTTCTTTTTCGGGCAACGGCGGTAGATGCGCCCCGACGACTTATACTAGCGCTGCCAATTGGATTGTACCGCAACCGGAACTGCTCCTACTGGCCGTCAGACTAGTTCGTTCTACTCTTCATCCAAACCCCACTTGGCATCTGCCTTTTTTGGTTTCTTGCTACCTTAATTCCCTATATGCAGCTCCGCTCTCTCCTATTAGCCGTGCTCTGCACGTTCTCTGTTCCGGCTCTGGCCCAACAGACGCCCCGCCAGCTCAATACCTTACCCGGTGCGCCGGCTCCCACGCCGCCTGCCCCGGCACCGGCCACCTCCCCCACGCCGGCTACTACCGTTGTGCCAGCCGCCGCTGCCCCTCCCGACACGGCCCGTCGTGCCACGCAACCGCAACGGGCGCTGGCCGTGCCGCCCACGGCGCCCGACTCGGTACGCCAGCAGCGCCAGCAGATGGCGTTGCCACCCGTTAATACCACCCGCTACGCCGTAGGCCTCAAAACGGGCCAGGTAATTAAGGGCTACGATGTGGAAATAAAGCAGCCTGTGTTTGGCCGCAGCTTCCTGCTGGTTGATGGGCAGCAGCGCCTCGATCTGGACCAGGTGCGGTATTACGAGGACGAAACCGGTTTTTATGTGCGCACCACATTGCCCGGCCGCTCCAAGCGCGAATCGACGCTGCGCCGCGACCGGGTGGGCCGCATCAGCCTGTACTCCATCACGAGCACCCAATACATGAGTAACCCCTATGGCATGGGTGGCTACGGGATGGGGCGCTACGGCTACGGCGGGTACCCCTACGGCGGCGGCTACGGTGGCTACCGCACCGTAAAAACCGAATATTTCAGCAAGGATAACGGCCCGATTGAAAGCCTTTCCATCCGGACGCTGCAGTTGGCTACCGCCGATAACCCCGGCAGCGTGAAGCTGCTGCAGGATGCGCGTAAGTTCCAGACAATTACCACCCTCAGCTACGTGGCAGCGGGTGGCCTACTGCTGGCCGGCACGCTCTCCAGCTTCGGTGGCAGCACAGGCTTCAATGTGTCGCCGCTGATGTATGCGGCTATTCCGCTGGCCATTGTGCCATTGGTGATTGGCAGCAAGCAGCAGAACAACATCAAGCAAGCCATTCTGCTCTACAACCGGGGGCAGTAGTTTCGCTGCGCTGATTTGTATTCGAACCCCACCTGGCCTAGCCGCCGGGTGGGGTTTTTATTTGGGCCTGAGTTAATCTCAACTGCCACCCTGCGCGTAGGCCACTCTGTGAAGCCTGCCCCTACCTCCCCCGCCGACCTTGATGCGCGCCGCGAACTGGCCCTCTGGACCCACGAGCTACTGTGCGCCGAGTACGGCGCGCCGTTTCGGTTTTTCAGCACCAAAGACCCACTCAGCGAGCTGATCAGCGCCCTGCTTTCGCACCGCACCCGCAACCAGGATTCGCATAAGGCCTACCAGCAGCTGCGGGCCCGATTTGAAACCTGGGATGCCGTGCGCGACGCACCCACCGAAGAGGTGCAGGAAGCCATCAGTCCGTGCACGTGGCCCGAGCAGAAGGCGCCTCGCCTGCAGCTGGTATTGCGTGAAGTAGGTCAGCGCTGTGGCGGCCCCTGCAACCTGGAGTTTCTGGCCGATATGCCCATTCCGGAGGCCCGCGCCTGGCTGGAAGCGCTGCCGGGCGTGGGGCCCAAAACCAGTGCCGCCGTGCTCCTCTTCAGCACCCTGCGCCGCCCGGCCATGCCCGTAGATAGCCACCATCACCGGGTGGCCCAGCGGCTGGGCCTCATTGGGCCGAAAGTAGGCGAAGCGGCGGCCCACGCGCAGCTGGAGGCCCTGTTGCCACCCGGCTGGGATGCCCAGCAGGTCTACGACCACCATGAGGCCTTCATGTTTCATGGGCAGAAGTGCTGCTACTTCCATACGCCGGCCTGCGGACGCTGCGTGCTGCTGGAGCGCTGCCCTACTGGCCTAGCTCGCACCGCCCGAGCTCCGGCGCCAGCGCTGTCGTTATTTTGAGTAGTTTGGCCCCTGCCAGCTGCCTATAGCGGGTGTTTACTTTCTCACTTTTCTGCTTTTCAACCATGCAAAAGACCTATGGCCTGCCGGCACTCCTTTCCATCTTCGTCCCTGGCCTGGGCCAGTTGATAAAAGGACAAATCCTGAAGGCCTTTCTGATTTGGGCTGTGGGCGGGGTGTTGGGCTTTCTATTGGCCTGGACGATTGTGGTGCCCTTCCTGATTTGGGCCTGGAACGTGTACGACGCCTACAACTCGCCTTCCTAGAGTCTGTGCCGGTTCTGCACCTGAAGGCCAAACCCAACGCCCGCGCCAACCAGCTTCTCGTAGCCCCCGATGGCACCGTTACTATCCGGCTGAAAGCACCCGCCCAGGATGGCAAAGCCAACGCGTGTTTGCTGGGCTACCTGGCGGAGGTGTTTGGCGTGGCCAAATCCAGCCTGACACTACTTTCCGGCCACACGGCCCCGTTCAAGAAAGTGGAAGTGGCAGAGCTTTCGGAAGAAGAATTCAGTCAGATTCTGGCGCAGTTTCAAGTGGCCTAGGCCACTATAGAGCTATTCTGCAAGCAGACGCCAGATGAAGCTTGATGGTTTGTTTGCTGTCCGCAATGGCCTACGGAGTATGAACTCCCCCGACTAGCTTCCGTACCTGAGGGCAAGATCTTCCTTTCTCCCCTCAATTCTCTTCTGTATGCATTTTCCAACCTGGGCCATAGCGGGCTTCTGGGGTCTGATATCGGGCTCTGCTTTGCTGATAGGTGCAGCCCTGGGCTATTTCACGCGGGTACCGCAGCGGCTGATTGCGGCCATCATGGCGTTTGGCAGCGGCGTCCTGATTTCCACACTTTCGCTGGATTTAATGGAAGAGGCCTACGAAAAAGGCGGCTTCGATGCCACTGCCATTGGCTTTGTGGGCGGCGCAGCGGCTTACACCCTCGCCAACTGGGTGCTGGCCCGCTACGGCGCCAAGCACCGCAAACGCTCCGGAGAGCACCAGAATGAGGAGCGCCAAGCCGTGCAAGCGGGCAAAACCGAAAGCAGCGACTCCGGCGACGACAACGGCATGGCCCTGGCCATTGGCGCCCTGCTTGATGGCATCCCCGAGAGCATTGTGATTGGCCTGAGCATGCTGGCGGGCGGAGCCGTAAGCACAGTGGCCGTGGTGGCTATCTTTCTCTCCAACCTGCCCGAGGGACTTTCCAGCGCCGCTGGCATGAAAAAAGCCGGCCGCTCGCCCCAATACGTGCTGCTGCTGTGGGCTGGCATCATGGTTATTTCGGGCATTGCTTCGTTGCTGGGCTACACCGTTTTCAGCGGTTTCTCGGCCAATGTGGTAGCTGCTACCACGGCCGTAGCGGCCGGCGCTGTGCTGGCCATGATTGCAGATACCATGATTCCGGAAGCCTTCGATGTAGCGCACAACTTCACGGGCCTGATTACGGTGCTGGGCTTCTTGGTGTCGTTTGTGCTGAGCAAGCTGGGCGAGTAGCACGGTGAAGTGGTGAGTTTGCCGTTCGACTGACCTATCTGTCATGGCAAGGACGAAGGACGACGCCATCTTTCCTTCTGGTCGCGCCAGACCTTAAAGAAACTTGACGCTCTTATCCCCAGGCTGGAAGTAGGGTCTTTTCAGTATACTAACGGCTCGTGCAATGAGGAAGAAAAGATGGCGTCGTCCTTCGTCCTTGCCATGACATGTTCTAGGCCACAGTTCATCACTTCACAATTTCACTAAATCACCACTTCACCTTTGTAGCTTGCGGTATCTGATATATCGCATCTGCTATGGCCCTCCCTCCCGACCCCGCTGCTATTCAACCTTTGCTGGAAGCCCTGGCTTTCTCGCCCGATAACCTGGCCTTGCGCAAGCACGTGGCGGGCTTGTTGTTGCAGGCAGAGCGGCTGCCGGAGGCCGAGGAACTGTACCGGACTGGCCTACGACAGGCCCCGCAGGACGCCGACTTCCAACTCGGCCTAGCGGAAACGTATGCTGGCCTGCGCAAGACATCGGCGGCGTTTGTGGTGGTGGAGGAGCTGCTCGGCTCGCGCCCCGACCACGCCCGCGCCCACCTGCTCCACGCCCGCCTCCTGGCCGATACCGACCAGCTTCCGGCTGCCCGCGATGCCTACCAAACGGCCCTCGACCTCAACCCCACGCTGGAAGACGCCGAGCTGGCAGCCCGCCTGCGCGGCAGGGCACCGGCTCAGCCGGCCCACGGCGGGCCCGCCACCGACTATAACTTCGATCAGAATGAGGTTATCGATGAGCAAATACTGTTTAGTGGCCTAGAGCGCCCCAGCATCAACTTTTCGGATGTGGGCGGCATGGAAGCTCTGAAGGAAGAAATCCGCCTGAAGATTATCCACCCGCTCCAGTACCCCGATCTGTACAAGGCCTACGGCAAGGCAACCGGCGGCGGACTGCTGCTCTACGGCCCGCCTGGCTGCGGCAAAACCTACCTGGCCCGCGCCACGGCTGGCGAGGTAAAAGCCTCCTTTATCCACGTCGGTATCAACGATATTCTGGATATGTGGCTGGGCAACAGTGAGCGGAACTTGCACCAGATTTTCGAGCAGGCCCGCCTGCAGGCGCCGTGCGTGCTATTTTTTGATGAGGTAGATGCCCTGGCCGCCAACCGCCACGACCTACGCCAGAGCGCGGGCCGCACCGTCATCAACCAGTTTCTTTCGGAGCTGGATGGCGCCACGCGCTCCAACGAGGGCGTGCTGATTATGGCGGCCACCAACGCGCCCTGGCAGCTGGATGGCGCCTTCCGTCGCCCCGGCCGCTTCGACCGCATCATGCTCGTGACACCGCCCGACGAGCCCGCCCGCACGGCTATTCTGGAGCTGTTGCTGCGCGAAAAGCCCGTAGGCCAGTCTATCAATTACCCGAAGCTAGCCGCCCAAACCGCCGGCTACTCCGGCGCCGACCTGAAAGCAGTGGTAGATGTGGCCATTGAAAGCTGCCTGCGCGAATCGATGAAGGCCGGCAAGCCGCTGCCCCTGGAGCAGCGCACCCTGCAGGATGCCATCGGGAAAGTGCGGCCCAGCACGCGCGAGTGGTTTGCTACGGCCAAAAACTATGCGCTCTACTCCAACGAGGGTGGCCTCTACGACGACATTCTAGTGTACCTCGGTATCAAGAAACCCTCAGCCTAACCGGCTCTGAAACTCCGCATGAACCACGCTGAACACGACCGGTGGCAGGAGGCGGCGCGACATCTGCTGGATGTGCGCCGCCCGGAGCAGGCCGAGCATCTGGTTCGGCGAAGGCTGGCGAAGCATCCGCAGGAAGCCGAGGCCCACGAGCTGCTGGGCCTAGTGCTGATTAACCAACCCGGGCGCACGGCAGAAGCCCTGACGGAAATTCAACAAGCTCTGGCCCTCGACCCACAGAGCAGCGACGCGCATTACTTTCATAGCGTGTTGCTGCTCCGCGAAGGCCAGCCGTTTGCGGCCCTGCAGTCCATTGACGAAGCCCTGCACCACGATAGTCTCAACGCAACGTACCTGGGCTTCAAGGCCGTTATTCTGAACACCCGCCGGCAGCCGGAAGCCGCTCTGGAGGTTGCTACAACTGGCCTACGGCTGAATCCAGGCCACATTGAATGTCTTTTCCAACGCATCCTGGCACTCCAGCAGCTGCGGAGTTATGAGGCAGCTTCGCTGACGGTAGGCCAGTTGGCGCGCTGGCACCCAGGCCTGGCTCTCACGCACGCGTTGCTCGGCGACGAGGCCATGCGGGCGCAGCAGTTTGCTGAGGCGGAAACGCACCTTCGGGAAGCCATTCGCCTGCGCCCCACCGATGAGCGCACGCAGCGCAAGCTGCTGCCGCTGCTCCTTCAGCTCGGGCAGGAAGCGCAGCGCCAGCAAAAGCCCACCGAGGCCCGACGGTATTTTCTGGAGGCATGGCACCTTTCGCCTGGCAACAGCGCCGCCCGCCATGGCCTAGAGCAGCTGGCGCAGCAACGTTTCTGGCTGAAGCGCCAGTTGCGCCGCCTCGATGCCTGGTCGGAGCAGGTGCAGTCGGAGGTCAAGCGCGGACGACTGAGGGCTGTGCTCCAGCTATATTTGGTGCTGGTGCCGCTGGTAAGCCTACTTTGCATCCCGCTGATAGTGGCCTACATCTGGGCAGCCGTGCAGTGGCGCCTGCACCCCGATGTGCGTATGATGCACCAACGGCCCGCTTCCTGGCTGGCCACGCTAAGCCCCGTGGCCATGGCCATCGTATGTCTGGCATCAGCTATTCTGGCCATTGCCCTGGCCATCTGGCTGTATAGCTTGGGGGTGGTGGCATCTGCCCTAGTTCTCCCAGTGGTGCTGCTGGTTGCCAAGTTGATTGACTATTATTTCCGACATGTGGCACGGCTAAAGCGGCGTCATTCTTCCCGATAGATTTCTCTGATGGAACAAGCCAACTGGCCCGACCGAATTCTGCTGCTGCTCCGGCAGGGCCGCGCCGTGCAAGCCGAGCAGGAACTGCACCGCGTGCTCCACTCCGACCCCAACGATGCGCACGCCCACGCCCTGATGGCGCTGGCCCTGCTGGAGCAAAGCCGGCCCGAAGAAGCCCGCACGCATGCCCATACCTCCGTAGGCCTGTCGCCGGAGCACGACTTTGCGTATTACCTGCTGAGCCTGACCCACCAGCGCCTGCAGCAGCCCGAAGAAGCCCGCCAGGCCATTGAGCAGGCCCTGGCCCTCGACCCCACCGACCCCAACTATCACCATACACTAGGCATTCTGCGCTTCACGCAGGGCCAGTGGGCCGCCGCCCTGCGCGCCGCCGAAATGGGACTTGCTTACGACCCCGAACACGTTGATTGCCTGGGCCTGCGGGCGCGCTGCCTCACCCGCCTCGGCCGCCCCGAAGATGCTGCCAGCTCCCTCTCTCAAGCCCTGCTCTACGACCCCGACGATGCCGGCACCCACGCCGACGCCGGCTGGGTAGCCCTGGAAAGTGGCCGACACAAGGAGGCGCTGGAGCATTTCCGCAATGCCCTGCGCCTCGCCCCTACCTCGGAGTATGCCCGTAGTGGCCTGGTAGAAGCCCTAAAGGCTCGTTATTGGCTGTATCGGGCGTTTCTGCGGTTCACCGTCTGGACCGAGGGGCTAAGCAGCATGTCGCGCCGCCTGCTGTTCATTGGTCTGTACATTCTGGTGCGCTTCGTGCCGGTGTTGCTGCCGCTGTATCTGCCGTTTGTATTCATGAGCTGGTTTGCCGACCCCCTGTTCAACGGTTTGCTGCTGCTGAATCCCTATGGCCGCCATGCCCTCTCCAATGCCCAACGCCGCCAAGCCCTGGCCTTTATGGGAATGCTGGCGGCGGCTACCGTGCTGTTCACTTCCGCTTCCCTCTTCAGCCAGGGCTGGCTGGGCTCAATTGGGCTAGGCCTGTTGGCGGCCATTTTTCCGGCAATTGTGGCCTTGCGCCCCCGGGTAACGGTGCGGGCCAGGCGCTGGGCCCTGGCAGCTATGGTAGTGATGGTGCTGCTAGGCCTGGTAGGCGGCGCGCTGCACTTGCTCTACCCCGCCTCCGATACCTTCCAGGGTGCTATGGGTCTGTTATTAATTATCTGGGTGATTTTCATCTGGTCGATGGCGCTCAGTTGAGGCACGGCAGTTTCTATAGCTGATACCACATAAAAAGGCCATCGGACTTCCCTCCCGATGGCCTTTTTTCCCACACAAAGCTTTTTCTTCCCAAGTGGCCTAGCGGCCCTTACACCAGCTGGTTGGCGTTTTCTGTCATAGGGTCGCGGCGGTACGTGCGCTCGAACTCCTCATCGATGTGGTATGTGGATTCCTCGTGCTGGCTGAGGTCGAGGCCCAGTTCCTCTTCCTGCAGCTTCACCCGCAGGCCAAAAATGCGGTCCGTGACTTTGAGCAGCACCCAGGCACCCACAAAGGAATAGGCCACCACAATAAAGAGGCCGAGCACGTGGTAGCCAAACAGGCTGGTTTTGCCATAAATCAATCCGTCTTTGGCCGCGAAAACACCCGTCAGCAGCATGCCCACAATGCCACCGAGGCCGTGGCAAGGAAATACATCCAGGGTATCATCAATGGTAGTGCGGCTGTTCTGCCAGTGCACGGCAGCATGGCTAACCAGAGCGCCAATTACTCCAATCAGGATGCTCTGCCCATAGTCAACGAAGCCGGCGGCGGGTGTAATGGCCACTAGGCCTACTACGGCGCCGGTGCAGGCACCCACGGCCGTAGGCTTACCGCCCCGCACAATCTCCACCAGAATCCAGGCAATGAGGGCGGCACCGGAGGCCAGGTTGGTATTCACGAAGGATACGGCAGCCAGCTCATTCGCCCCCAGCGCCGAGCCTGCATTAAACCCGAACCAGCCAAACCACAGCAGGCCAGTTCCCAGCATTACGTAGGGCACATTTGGGGTTGAGAACGAGGATGGCCGCAGATGCGACGATCGGCGGCCGAGCACCAGTGCGCCCGCCAGCGCCGCCACGCCCGCTGAAATATGCACTACCGTACCGCCCGCAAAATCCAGAACGCCCCACTTGTGCAGAAATCCCTCGGGATGCCACGTCCAGTGGGCCAAGGGGCAGTAGATGAACAGGCTAAACAGCACCATAAATGCCAGATAGCCCTTAAACCGAACCCTCTCCGCGAAGGAACCCGTGATGAGGGCTGGGGTGATGATGGCAAATTTGAGCTGAAATGCGAAGTACAGCACGAACGGAATACTAGCCGCAAAGGCCGGATTGGGGGCCGTGCCCACGTTGCGCAGCATGGCAAACGTAAGCGGGTTGCCAATCAGCCCGTGCCAAGAGTCGCCGTAGCAAAGCGAGAACCCCACGAAATAGAACAGCACGGTAATAACGCCCAGGGCGACAAAGCTCTGAAGCATGGTGCTGATAACGTTTTTGGGCCGCACCATTCCGCCGTAGAAAAACGACAGCCCCGGCGTCATGATCAGTACAAAGGCGGTGGCCGTCAGCATCCAGGCTACATCCGCTCCATTCAGGGAGCCGGGGGCCGCGGCCGGATGCGGCACCTGCACGAAGGCAGCCAGTAAAGCCAGCCCAATCAGCAGGATCAGAGCAAACACGCTATATCCGGGCCGAAAGACGGGTGCATCGGATTTCATAAGAGGCTATTTTAATGAACTACCCTATTTTCTAAGGTCAATATAGAGCAAAATATACATTAATTGAAAATAGTCCATCTAATTCAATAGCCATTTCCACCATTTACCATATCATTTCTTTGAATACACCCCCAAATTTCAACCTCCTTTCCACTTAAAAGCAAGGTTTGTGTTAGAGCGGCGGCCTCCGCTGGTAGATTCTCCATGTGATTCGAGGTTTACAGCAACTACACCACAGTTTTTGCCCCGGTTTATCTTGGCACGAACCCCTGCCCTTCTCCTGATTGGCCTAGGCTGTAAGTCAATATGGGTTTCGGATAATGAAATGCCGCCACGCAGAGCGCATACAAAAAGGAGTGGCCTACACCGTGTAGGCCACTCCTTTTTGTATGCGCTTCTGTAATTCTATCCTGGGCAGGAACTCTGCCTGTCGTTCGAAGAGCTGCTAATACTGCCCTTCCACGTTATCAAGGTACTTCTGGCCAGAGCCTGTGTTCAGCAGCAGAATTTGCTCCTCGGGCCGCAGCCACCCGGTTTCGAGCAGGTGGCGGGCAGCCATCCAGACGGCCGCCCCTTCGGGCGCTACAAACAACCCTTCTAAGCGGGCCAGCTCGCGCATGCCTTCCAGCATCTGCTCATCCGTGATGGCCAAGGCAAGGCCCTGCGATTCATCCAGGGTCTGCAGCATT
This sequence comes from Hymenobacter gelipurpurascens, assembly GCF_900187375.1. Lineage (NCBI taxonomy): Bacteria > Pseudomonadati > Bacteroidota > Cytophagia > Cytophagales > Hymenobacteraceae > Hymenobacter > Hymenobacter gelipurpurascens. The sequence goes on from NZ_FYEW01000001.1 coordinate 2,521,704, forward strand.
AGCGGCTCGCCGAGGGGGCGCGGCACAGCTAGGCCATTGGCAATGGTAGGCTGGCCTACGTAGCTATGGCAGTTGGCTTGGCGACCAGCGCGGGTTTCTACCAACGGGCAGCAGTTGGCCGACTGCACCGCCACCATGCGGGGCAATTTGGCCTCTTTCGGCAACCAGCCCAGCTGCTGCATTTCGCGCAGGGCTTTCCAGATACCGATGAGTCCGGTGCCGCCGCCAGCCGGGTACAGCAGCACATCGGGGAGGGTCCAGTTGAGCTGTTCGGCCAACTCGTAACCCATCGTTTTTTTGCCTTCGAGACGATACGGCTCTTTCAGGGTAGAAATATCGAGCAGTTCGCCATTGGCATTGAGCTCCCGCACTCGCGCGGCGCAGTCGTTGATGAGGCCATCCACGAGGTGCACTTCGGCGCCGTACCAGTAGCACTCCTCCTTGAAGGCCTTGGGCGTATGCCGAGGCATCACCACCACGGCGCGTAGGCCGGCCCGGGCACAATAAGCCGCCATAGCCACCCCGGCATTGCCAGCCGTTGGGATGATACAGCCCGTGACGCCCAGCTCTTTAGCTTTGGAAATGGCCATACTCAGGCCGCGGGCCTTGAAGGAGCCTGTGGGATTTTGCCCCTCGTCTTTGAGGCGCAGGTCGCGGAGGCCGTAGCGGTGGCCTAGGCGCTGGAGGGTAAGCATAGGCGTCCAGCCCTCACCTAAGCTCACGCGGTTGGCCTCATCAAGCAGGGGCAGCAGGGAGTGGTAGCGCCACATGGAGTTCTCGGCCAGATCAATGCCAGCGGTGCGGGAAATTGGCTCCCGCAAATCGTAGCGGGCCACGAGCGGCTGGCCGCAGCACTCGGATACGCGCTGCAGCTGGAAGGCAGAGTGAGGGGCATCGCAGGCGGCGCAGTGCAGCTCCTGGAGGCGGGTAGTGGTGTCGAGGAGAGTAGAAGTCATAACGAGGAGTTCAACGCAAAACTCCTCGACTGCTATTCCTGAAACAAACAGCAATTTGGAATAGGCTATTCCTGTTTGGAATAATAGCGCCGGGCAAACTGCACGAAGCTCCTGTAGGGCACATTGTTTTCGGTGCCCTTCCGCTGCACAAAATCAAAATGACGCACTAAGTTCAAGTCGCGCACTTTCACCTCCATCAGCTCCCCCGAGGCCAGCTCATTCATGACGGATTGCCGCGGCAAAAAGGCCAAGCAGGTATCTACACGCACAAAGTTTTTGAGGGCCTCCGTGCCCCCCAACCGCACTTTCACGGATAAATCGGTGAGCTTGATGTGCTTTTCCGCTAGCGCTTCTTCCAGTACCGCCAGCGTACCCGAGCCCACTTCCCGGAGTGCCACCGGCACGCGCAGCAGGTCGCGGGCATCCAGCTCCTGCCGGTGCAGGGGGTTGCGCGCGGAGCACACGGCCACCACTTCGTCCGTCAGCAAGGAGGTGTAGGTCACGTTGCTGACTTTGTGAATCCCTTCGATGATACCGAGGTCGATTTCGTGGTCGAGCAGTGCCTTCAGAATGTTCTCGGAGTTGCGGTTTTTGAGCGTGAGCTGGGTGTTGGGGTACTGGCCCAGGTAGGCCGAAAGCACCGGCGGAATGACGTAGAGCGAAATGGTGGTGCTGGCTCCAATGACCATGTGCACCTGAGGCGAGAAGTCGGGGCTGAGCTCCGTGAACTCCTGATGCAACTCATGCTGCAGCTGTTTGGCCAGCAGCAGCTTGCGGTAGAGCAGCTCGCCGGGAGGCGTGAGCACAATGCTGTTGCCGAGACGCTCGAACAGGCCCGTTTTGTAGTGCTCTTCCAGGGCTTTCACCTGCTTGCTCACCGCCGACTGGCTCAGGAACAGCGTTTGCCCGGCTTTCGTGAAGCTGAGCTGCCGGGCTACTTCCAAGAAGATTTCGTGCGGGTGAGAAAGCATGGCCTAGGCCAGTTCAGAGGTAAGTGAAATCGAACGAAGGTAAAGGAACATGATTAGTTGGGAGTTTAGTAAACCAATAATAGACTGTCCTGCTGAGCAGGTGGCGCATCTTGCGTGCTGACGTTACAATGGTAATTAAACTGGCCTACTACCTAAAGCACGTCATCCTGAGCTTGCGAAGGATCTTTTCAGGTCAGTACGATTGGCCTAGAACGACTCGTTCACGCGTGAAAAGATCCTTCGCAAGCTCAGGATGACGTGCGGGTGTTATTTATGACCTAGCAACATCAGCACGCGAGAGGCTTCAGTCCTTTGGCTTGATGCGCCACCTGCTCAGCAGGACGGTCTATTTCCCTAAGCTAGTTCTTACCAATGGCCTACCGGCCTAGAGGCCCAGAACTACGGCGTATGTGCCGTTTACCACTTCGGCCATGCGCTTGAAATCCAGCGTTTCGATGGTGTCGGAAGCCAGGTGGTAATGGGGGTTGCGCAGGAAGGACGTGTCGTTGATCATGAGAGCCTCGTAGCCGTATTTCCAGTAGTTGCGGTGGTCGGAGAGGCCCGCCAGGCCCATTTCGGCGGGCAGGTTAATGCGCTGCACATCAATGGTGGCCTTGGTTTGCATGAGTTCCTGCACGCACTGCGTAAACTCTTCCTGCCCGGTGCGGCCTACTACTATAATGAAGTTACCGGTGTCAGGGTACCGCGCGGCCAGCTGCTCATTCGGGAAACGCTGGGAGCCCGGCTCATCCCGGAAGTAGCCAATCATTTCGTAGCAAAGCATGGCCCGCACGGCGGCACCCGCATCGTGCAGCGACTTGGCGTGCACGGCGCTGCCCATGTACTGCGTGGCGAAGTAAGGCGGCTCCTCGTTGGGGTAGGCTACCAGCTCCACCCGGTATTTCAGGTTAGAGCCGTAGTGGTGTAGCAGGCGTGCTGTTTCCAGCAGGCCTGCCACGGCGCTGGCGTTGTCGTCGGCGCCCGGATACTCGCCATACACATCGTAGTGGGCCCCTATTATCAGGCGCGGCGCCTCCTCAGAACCAAACGAAAGGATGAGGTTGCGGTACTGTCGCCCATCGGCCCGAAACACTTGCTCCTCTACCCGACTGTCTTCCGCCTGCAGCTTCTCGAACTCCGCCTTGATATAATCGGCCGCCTCGTTCAGGCTCCGCAGATTGCGGTAGTTGCGCGCGGGCTGCAACGACGTCAGGAACTTCACATCGGCATACAATCGGTTTTGGTCGGCGCCCATACGGTTATTGGGTTGAGTGGAAACAGAGGTTGCAGGCAGGCGGCGCTTAGAGCCGGCCGGCTCACAGGCCAGCAGGATTGGGGTAAGGAGCAGGCCGTGCAAGTAACCTGGCAAAAGCTACATACACCTAAACGGGCCGCGGGCTAATGTGGCTAACCGATTCTCTCTCCCTACCTTACGGCCCAGAACCTACTGGTCAGCTATGGCGCTTCCTTACCACCGGATCATTGTCAAAATCGGTTCCAACGTCCTGACCCAGGAGAACGGCTTGCCCGACCACGCCCGCATAAGCCACCTGGTAGAGCAGATTGCCGGCCTGAAAAAGCAGGGCAAGGAAGTGATTGTAGTATCATCGGGGGCGGTGGCTTCGGGGCGCAGCCTGGTGCAGGTTCCCGAGAAGGCCGATGCCGTTACAAGCCGGCAGGTGCTGGCCGCCGTAGGCCAGGTAAAGCTGCTTGCCACCTACGCCGAGCTGCTAGGCCACTATGCGCTGCTATGCGCGCAGGTGCTCGTCACGAAAGAAGACTTCCGCGACCGGCAGCACTACCTGAACATGCAGAACTGCTTCCGGGCGCTGCTCCAGAACAACATCATTCCCATTGTAAATGAGAACGATGTGATTTCCGTGACGGAGCTGATGTTCACCGACAACGACGAGCTGGCCGGCCTGGTGGCGTCTATGCTCAACGCCGATGCCTTACTGATTCTGAGCAACGTAGATGGTATTTTCAACGGCGACCCGAAAGACCCGGCTTCGGAGCTGATTACGGAAATCGAGCCCACTACCACCAGCTTCTCCTCTTTCGTCACCACGCAACGCTCCCAGTTCGGGCGCGGCGGCATGATTACGAAGTGCCACATGGCCCACAAAGTGGCGCAGCTGGGGATTGCGGTGCACATTGCCAATGGCAAAACCGAGAACGTACTGCCGCGCCTGCTCAATCAGGAGGTGCCTAACACGCGCTTTCTGCCCAACAAAACGGCCTCCAGCAAGAAGAAATGGATTGCCCATTCTGACCTTGCTGCCAAAGGAGCCGTGCAAATTAATGCGGGCGCTAAAGCCGCGCTTACGGCCGTCGGCAAGGCAACTAGCCTGTTGCCCGTGGGCATCCTGGGCATTATCGGCTCGTTCCAGAAAGGCGACATCATTCGGATCCTGGATGAAACCAGCAAGGCCATAGGCCTAGGCCTGGCGGAATACGGCTCCGAGAAAGCGTTGGAACGGCTAGGCCACCAGAACCAAAAGCCGCTGGTCCATTATGATTACTTGTTCCTGACGGCAGATATTAGCTGATGCTCAGCTATCCGGCGGGCAGATAAAAAAGAAAGTCATGCTGAGCGCAGCCGAAGCATCTCGCGTGCTGATGTTGTAGCAGTAACTAATTACTAACGAGCGAGATGCTTCGACTGCGCTCAGCATGACGGGCGGTAGAAGCTGTTAAGAAATCTTACACGCTTAAAACGCTATGCACCTTCAAGATACTTTCCGAGCCACCCAACAAGCCAGCCGGGCGCTAGGCCAGGTTCCGGCCGAAACTATCCGGGCTCTTCTGTTGGATTTGGCTACCGAGGCAGTAGCCTCCACACCCTTCCTGCTGGCAGAAAATGAAAAGGATCTGGCTCAGATGGCGCCGGAGGACCCCAAGTACGACCGACTCAAACTCAGCGCTGCCCGCATTGAAAGCATTGCCGATGATATCCGCAATGTGGCTGCGCTGCCCTCGCCGCTAGGCCAGGTGCTGCAGCAACAGACCTTGCCCAACGGCCTTCACCTCTCCAAAGTGCGCGTGCCGCTGGGTGTGTTGGGCGTCATCTACGAGACTCGCCCCAACGTGACCTTCGATGTGGCGGCGCTGTGTCTGAAAACCGGCAACGCCTGCCTGCTCAAAGGCGGCTCCGATGCCGCGCACTCCAACCAGGCCATCAGCACCGTTATTCAGCGCGTGCTAGGCCACTACAACCTCGATGCAAACAGCGTAACGCTGCTCCCCCCCGACCGCCAAGCCACGGAAGCACTGCTGCAGGCCATCGGCTACGTAGATGTATTGATTCCGCGCGGCAGCCAGCAGCTGATTGATTATGTGCGCCAAAACGCGAAAGTCCCCGTCATTGAAACCGGTGCCGGCATCGTGCACACCTACTTCGACGAAACCGGCGACCTGGAGAAAGGCCAGGCCATCATTGCCAACGCCAAAACCCGCCGAGTCAGCGTTTGCAATGCCCTGGACTGCCTGCTGGTGCACGTGGCCCGGCTGGCGGATTTGCCCGCGCTGCTGGCTCCGCTAGGCCAGTCGGGAGTACTGCTCTACGCCGATCAGCAGGCCTACGCGGCGCTACATGGCACTTACCCCTCGGAGCTGCTGCAACCCGCCACCCCAGAGCATTTCGGCACCGAATTTCTCTCCCTGAAGATGGCCGTGAAAACCGTAACTGGCCTAGCCGAAGCCCTAGGCCACATTGCCGCCCACGGCTCCAAGCACAGCGAAGTCATCATCTCGGAAGACGCCGCCCACATCGAGCAGTTCCTAAATGAGGTAGATGCCGCTGCCGTGTACGCCAACGCCTCCACCGCCTTCACCGACGGCGCCCAGTTCGGCCTCGGCGCCGAAATCGGCATCAGCACCCAGAAACTCCACGCCCGCGGCCCCATGGGCCTGGAAGAGCTAACCAGCTACAAGTGGCTGGTACGAGGCACCGGGCAGGTGCGGTGACCCCAGCCCCTCCCCTCCGGGAGATGGGTGTCAGACGCAAGCTGTTCCAGAACGCACCCCTCTCCCGGAGGGGAGGGGCTGGGGGTGGGGTCACGCGAGCATCCAGTGGCTGCGCAATTGGCTACATTTGCCGGCCCTGAAGCTCTAACTTATCCTGTAGCAGCTTCAGCTTCTCAACGCTGACTCAGATTCCATTCCTTTCCTCGTGAATCATCTCGATAAACTCTACGCCGCTTACCAGCAAGCCCCCGAAATCTTTCACGTTTCGCGCTATTGGCGCGCTTACGAGCAGCGCATTATTGAGGAAGTAAAAACGGCCGACATCCAGGAATTGCGCAGTGGAAAATATCCGTTGTTTTCCACTTTTGGGTTTAATGATCTGGTATATCATTATCACCCAAACATGCCTTCCTATGTAAAAAGCGCCCGAAAGCTTATCCGAAAATTATTTATCGACAACCGCGCCTCTCTCCCCTATTCCCTAACCCTGAATGACATCAGGGAAATGGCCGTTAAACACTGCATGCTCGAAGGAATACTAGCCGGCGCGCAGCCAATTACGGAGCTAGAGGCCAGCGAGTTTGGCAATCCACAAGACGTATTTCTGTTCCAGAACAAGAAATACACGATGAATTTTCTGAACTATTATATCCGCTATTGCTACGCCCAGCAATACATTAAGCTACAAGGCGACGAAGTAATAGTAGAACTCGGTTCGGGCTCCGGCTATCAAACAGAAATTCTAAAAAAGGCTTACCCAAACCTCACTATTCTCTGCTTCGACTTACCGGCCCAACTGTATTTGTGCGAAAAATACCTGACGGGTGTATTCGGCCCCGATGCCATCGAAAGCTCAGAAAACACCCTACACATCACCGATTTATCAAACATCAAAAAGGGCAAAATCAACTTCTTAGGCAACTGGCAAATGCCACTGCTCAAAGGGTTTGCGTTTGATGTATTCTGGAATGCGGCCAGCTTCGGGGAGATGGAGCCACACATCGTAGAGAACTACCTGAGCTACATCCAAGAGGAAGCAGCTTGGGTTTACCTGCTCCAAGCTCGCAAGGGCAAAGAAAGCACCGAGTCGAAAGGAGTGCAGCAGCCCATCCGTTTCGAGGATTACAATGCCATGCTGAGCAGCTCCCATGCCCTAGTACACGAGGGAGATGCCTACGAAGCCAACCGACGAATGGCCAAAACCGGCGGCTATTTCCAGGCCGTGTGGAGTAATAAGGCTTAATGACTCCAGTTGTACACATTGACGGAGTTCAATAGCGAGTAGACAAAGGTGGGGGTATAGTAGCTACAAACTACTTATGAATCGTGTGAATAAGTATAAATTGGAGAAAGCTCAAGCTTGGGTTGAGGCAGGCAAACAGATTGGCAAATCCCAGTTTTTGCTTAAAGGCCAGCATTCTTATTATGTAGCTGCAGCCGTTCAAAAATGGCGAGGCATCTACAAAGTATCAATTTGTGAAATTGAAGAAACCCAAATGGCGGGTGAAGTATTTGAACGTGATGAAGAGCTAGATTTCGAAAGCTTCGAGCAAGTCATAGCTTTTTTTCAGAACAGTTCTTTAATCCTATTTTCTGAATTAAAACCTTTAAAAGGGCAGAAATTATTTAATCCAGAATTTTAAAATCTACCTACTGCAGCTGCTGACCATATATTCTGACTATACCTCTTACTATTTTATAGTTAATTACTTCTTTATATAACGTCTGAACAATCTCATCTGTAATTACCGTCACTTCAGGTGGCATCAGTCTGCCTATGTGGGTTACCACAATAGGGTCGAGTTCTATCCATTCTACATCTTCTATTCGTTCGGGGCCAACTACTTCAATGTAGCCTTTAACAGGTAAGCCAAAACCACCGCGCCATTCAGTTGCTAGGTCTTCGTGATAGACTTTAAGCCTGACCTTACAGCATGTTCTTTTTATTAAATATTGTATTGCTATTAGCTTATCCATCTGGCTACTACTTCAATCGTTACTTGTAATTATTCTCTCCCTCGAACCTATACATAACATAGCAAAAACGCCGTTTTTCTATACCTTCCGGCGTCTATCTAAGCTCCTCACTATCCATGCTATTCCGTTTCGTTTCTCGCCTGCCGCTGCTGGTGCTGCTGGCATTGCTATGCGCCTGCTCTAAGTCGGGCTCCGATGCCAGCCAGGACCCTAACGGCGAGGAAATTGACCCGTACCAAAACTTGGTGTTTCAGTTTGCTGATGCAGTGGCGAGCAAGGACCAGCAGGACCGCTGGGATACGGTGCAGGTAGTGAGGTTCGAGCCGGCTATGCGCGGCAAGTTCAAGTGGACTTCCGATAGAGAGCTGATATTCTCGCCTAGCACGCCCTTCCGGCCTAGCACCGCCTTTACCGCTACCCTGCGCAAAGAGGCGCTGCCGGAAGGTAAGCGCAACGTGGAGCTGCCCGAGAACCGCCATAAATTCCATACGCCCTACCTGCAACTGCAGGAGCCGCAGGCATTCTGGGGCCGCTCGGAGCGGGCGGCAGGTACCGCCGAAATGCGGGTGGAGCTGCCTTTCAATTATAGTGTAAAGCCTGCCGACGTGAAGCCCTTGCTGCGCGTGACGCAGGACGGGCAGCCCGTAGCCTTTGAGGTAAGCGGGGAGCCGGGCCAGGTCGTGCGCGTGAGCCTCAACCAGCAGGTGCGGCCCGGAAGCCCGCTCACGGTAGCGCTTGGCCAGGGTCTGCGCGCCCAGGGCAGCGACCAGGCCTCCACTTCCGAGTACGAAAAGCAGGTACAGGTACCCGCCCCAGAGGCGCTGGAAGTGCGCTCCATCACGGGCACGCTACAATCCGCTGACCCAATAATCACTATCCTGACCAACCAGCCGGTAACAACCGGTGACTTACGCAATGCGCTGTCGGTTTCGCCGCAGGTGGCCTACGAGGTGGAGGAACTGGAAAGTGGCTTCCGGCTCAAGGGTGGCTTCGAGGTGGGCAAGAGCTACCGGGTGAGCTTGCGCCAAGGGCTGCGAGGTAGCCTAGGCGGGCATTTGGGTGAAGATTTTACTCAGACAGTAAGCTTCTCCGACGAGCGGCCGACCATCAGCTTTGCCAGCGCCGAGAAGGCCATGTACCTCGATGCGCTGGGCTCCCGCAACCTGGGCGTGCGCATCAACGAGGTAGGGCAGGTGAAAGTGACAATTGCCAAGGTCTATGCCAACAACATTCAGCAGCTGTTGCGCGGCGGCATCCAATACGGCTACGACGGCGAAGAATCGGGTGAGGAAGAGGAAAGTGAGGAAGGCGGCTACGTGGACCACTCCTACCAGTACTACGACGTAGAGACGTTGGGCAACGTGCTCACGGAGCGCACCTACACCGTGTCGGGCTTGCCGAAGGCGCAGGGGCTGCGGCTGCTGAATTTGAACCTGAAGGACCTTGAGTTTGCGGGCGGGCTGAAAGGCCTCTATATCATCAAGGTGCAGGATACCGAGCGCCAGTGGCTGCAGGTGAGCAAGCTGGTGGCCGTGTCGGATATCGGGCTGATTGTGAAGCAGGGTAAGGCCGGCAGCACGCTGGTGTTTGCCAACTCTATCCGTAACGCCAAGGCGCTAAGCGGCGTGGAAATGCGCTTTATCAGCACCAACAACCAGGTGATGGGCACCGGCCTTACCAACCGCGAGGGGGTAGCGAAATTCGACAGCACCGCCCAGAATGGCCGCTTCCGGCTGGGCATGGTGATGGCCCAGCAGGGCAACGATTTCACCTTCCTCGACCTAAGCCGCAGCCGCGTAGAAACTTCCCGCTTCGAGGTGGGTGGCCTACAGAGCAACACCGCCCGCTACCAGGCCTTCCTCTACGGCGACCGGGACCTGTACCGCCCCGGCGACACCATCCAGACCAACACCGTTATCCGGACCGAGGACTGGCAGGCGCCGCCCAAGGGTCTGCCAGTGAAGATCAGGCTGCTGCTGCCCACCGGCAAGGAGTACGCGAGTCTGCAAAAAACACTGAACGCGGCTGGCTCCTTCGAGGCGCGCTTCCTGCTGCCTCCGGCCGTGATGACTGGCCTTTACACCCTGGAAGTGCTGACCGGCAACGACGTGCTGCTGACTTCGCGCAAGCTCTCGGTGGAAGAATTTATTCCGGACCGCATGAAGGTGACCGTGAAAGCCTCTAGGCCAGTCGTGAAGCCCGGCCAGACGGTGGAGGCGCAGATTACAGCCCAGAACCTGTTTGGCCCACCGGCCGCCGACCGCAAGTTCGAGGTAGAATTTTCGCTCAAGGAAAAGCCCTTCACCCCAAAAAACTACGCCGATTACACCTTCGCCATCAATAGCGGCGACAAACAGCGCGGCACCTACGGCGACCAGGTTTCTACGCCTATTTCCGACCGTTTCGAGAAGACCACCCGCGAAGGCACCACCGATGCCGCCGGCCGCGGCACCGCCACCTACGAGGTGCCCGATTATTCTGACCTAGGCATCCTGGAAGGCGCGGCCTTCACGACGGTATTTGATGAAACTGGCCGCCCCGTAAACCGCCTAGCTACCTTCGAGGTGCAAACCCAGCCGGTGCTGTTTGGGGTGAAAAACATGGATGAGCTGGTGCAAACCCGCCAGGCCCTGCCGGTACGGCTGGTGGCCCTCACGCCGGCCGGCAGGCCTACTTCGGCCCAGGCCACGGTGCGCGTGGTGCGCCTGCTCTGGGAAACGGTAATTGAGCGCCAGGGCGGCCGCTACATCTACAACTCGCAGAAGCGTGAGCAGGTGGTGCTGAGCCGCAACGTGACGGTAGCCAGCGGCGGCTCTGATGCCGGTCTGGGCTTCACGCCCACCTATTCCGGTGAGTACGAAATCCGGGTTTCTAGGCCAGGGGCCGTGACCTACGTGGCTCAGCGCGTGTATGCCTACGGCTACGGCGACACCCAGAGCAATTCCTTCGAGGTGAACAACGAGGGCGAGGTGACCATTGAGGCCGACAAGCCCAAGTACGAGCCCGGCGAAACCGCCAACCTCCTGCTGAAAACGCCCTTCCCTGGCCGCGTGCTTGTGACGGTGGAGCGAGACCGGGTGCTCGACCACTTCTACGTGAACACCGACGAGAAATCGGCCCGCGTGAGCATTCCCATTCGTACCGGCCACGTGCCCAACGTGTACGTGACGGCCACCGCCATCCGCGAAATCAAGGACAACCGCCTACCTCTCACGGTGGCCCGGGGCTTTGTGCCGCTGACGGTAGAAAAGCCCGGTGCCAAGCTGCAAGTAGCTATTAAAGCCCCCGCGCAAAGCCGCTCCCAGACCGCCCAGACCATTGAGGTAACCACCGCCCCCGGCGCCCAGGTAACGCTGGCTATGGTAGACGAGGGCATTCTGCAGATGAAGGATTACCGCAAGCCCGACCCCTACGGCTACTTCTATCAGAAGCGCGCCCTGGAAGTACAGGCCTACGACGTATACCCTTTCCTGCTGCCCGAACTAGGGACCAGCAGCACCGGCGGCGACGGCTACGACCTCTCGCGCCGCACCACGCCCGTGCCCAACCGCCGCGTGAAGCTGCTGGCCAAATGGAGCGGCGTGCTCACCGCCGACGCCAGCGGAAAGGCTCGCTACAAGCTGCAAGTGCCCCAGTTCAGTGGGGCCGTGCGCATCATGGCAGTGGCCTACAAAAACGACGCCTTCGGTTCCGCCGAGCACACCATGCGCGTTGCCGACCCGGTAGTCATCAGCACCGCCCTCCCCCGCTTCCTCAGCCCTGGCGACACGATTGACGTGCCCGTCACGCTGACGAATACGACGGGGAAAGCCATAGATGTACAAGCACTGCTAATTTCTGGCTCCATTAATCAAGCAGAAGTATTTTCAAAAAGCGGAGATGAAATTGATGAACTACCAGGTCATGAACATGAATATCTAAATCCGAAGGGTACAAGAAGCTATTTCATCAGACTACGCCCTAATGCTGAAAGGCGGGTACTATTTCATCTGGTAGCCAAATCAGTTGGTAATTCTGTAATCAAGGTTCGTGCTCATGACCTGAAGATGTCGGCTAAAGGTGGCGCTTCAGATATCTTCACTGAAACCATCGAACTACCCATCCGCCCAGCTTCGCCGCTGCAGAAGCGCACGGGAGCGGGCGTGGTGGCGGGCGGCGCGGCCAAGCAGCTGAACCTGAAAACCGACTTCCTGCCTTCGTCGCTGCGGAGCCAGCTGGTGGTGAGCCGCTCCCCAATGACGGAGTTTGCCAAGGACCTGCGCTACCTGCTGCAATACCCCTACGGCTGCCTGGAGCAAACCGTGTCGGCGGCTTTCCCACAGCTGTACTATGGTGATTTGGCCGCCACGCTAGGCCAGAAAACCGGCAAAACCGGCAAGGCTGGCCTGTTCAACCCCAACTACCACGTGCAGGAAGCCATCCGGAAGGTGGAAGCCCAGCAGATGTACAACGGCTCCCTCAGCTACTGGCCCGGCGGCGACTACGACAACTGGTGGGCCACCATCTACGCCGCTCACTTCCTGCTGGAAGCCCAGCAAGCCGGCTTTGATGTGAACAAGAATGTCCTCGATAGGGTGCTGCGCTATCTGCAAGCCCGCGTGCGCAAGCGTGAAACCGATACCTACAACATCATCCAGACCGGCGGCGTGATTCAGCCCGTTACGCTGGCCAAGAAGGAAGTGGCCTACTCCCTCTACGTACTAGCCCTGGCCGGCCGCCCCGATGCCGTAGGCCTCAACTATTACAAAGCCAACCGTCCCCAACTGGCCGAGGATTCGCGCTACTTGCTGGCGGCAGCCTTCGCCCTGAGCGGCAACCAGCGCGGCTACCAGAGCACCGTGCCCACCCGCTTCGGCGCCTCGCCCAGCATCGCCGGCCGTCAGCTCGATGGGGCTTTCTCCTCCCCCATCCGCGACGAGGCCCTGGTGCTCAACGCCCTACTCGCCGCCGACCCAGCCAACCCACAGGTAAACACGCTAGCCCGTCAGCTCAGTCGCCAGGTGAAACAGGCCGGCTGGCTTAACACCCAGGAACGGGCATTTGCGCTGCTGGCCCTGGGCAAGCTGGCGAAGAAAAACGCCGGTAGCACCGTAGTAGCTAGCCTGTTGGCCGATGGCAAAACTATCGGTAACTTCTCGGGCAAAGACCTCACGGTAAGCAACGTGGCCAACCGCCAACTGGCCCTGCGCACCAGCGGTAAAGGCAACCTCTACTACTTCTGGGAAACCGAGGGTATTTCGCCCACCGGCCAGGTGCGCGAGGAAGACGCCTACCTGCAAGTTCGTCGCCAGTTTCTGGACCGCAACGGCAACCTGGTGGGCTCTACCTCCTTCAAGCAAAACGACCTAGTAGTGGTGCGTATCACCATCCAGTCGGCGGAAACAGCAGGCGAGGTGAAGAACGTAGCCATTACGGACCTGCTGCCCGCCGGCCTGGAAATTGAGAACCCACGCATCGGGGCCGTCCGGGACCTGACCTGGGCCAAGGACGCAGCCCAACCCGATTATATGGATGTGCGCGACGACCGGATCAACCTCTTCACCACCGTTACTACCCAGCCGAAGTCGTTCTACTATCTCTGCCGCGCCGTAAGCAAAGGCACCTTCAAGCTCGGCCCCGTCAGTGCCGATGCCATGTACAACGCCGAGTACCACAGCTACAATGGGGCCGGCGTGGTGCGGGTACGATAAAATTACTTGTTGAAAGTTACCGTCATCCTGAGCGGTGCTTAGGATGACGGTAAGATTTGCTTTGTGCAGAGGAGTAGAAGTGATTTACCTTGCTAATATGAAACGGCGCACCGGCATGCGGATTCTGCTAGGCCTAGGCCTCTCCGTGCTGCTTCTGCTCGGCCTAGACCTGGCGTTTCCGTTACCTCCCGCGCCCCAATATTCGCCCATTGTGCTGGCCGCCGATGGCTCGGTGCTGCACGCCAACCTCAACCCCACTCAGAAGTGGCGGATGAAGACGGAGCTGCGCGAGATTACGCCGGTGCTGCGCAAGGCCATACTAGAGAAGGAAGACCGATGGTTTCGGTGGCACTTGGGCGTGAACCCGGTGGCGCTGGTGCAGGCGGCGGGGCGCAACGCGTTTGGCACTGGGCGCACTACCGGGGCCAGTACCATCACCATGCAAGTAGCCCGGCTACTAGAGCCGAAGGAGCGCACGTTTGGCAATAAGCTGCTGGAGATACTGCGCGCCACGCAGTTTGAGCTGCACTACAGCAAAGTCGAGATTCTGCAGCTGTACCTCAATCTTGTGCCCTACGGCGGCAATGTGGAAGGCGTGAAGTCGGCGGCGCTGCTCTACTTTCAGCAAACGCCCGATTACCTGTCTCTAGCCCAGACCGTCACGCTGGCTATCATCCCGAATAGGCCTAGGGGACTGGTGCTGGGCAAGAACAACGCGGCTGTGCTGCAGGAGCGCAACCGTTGGCTCCGGCGCTTTGGTGCGGCGGGGCTGTTTCCGAAGCAGGATGTGGAGGATGCCCTGCTGGAGCCCCTGGACGTGCAACGCCACGCAGCGCCGGCGTTGGCCCCGCATCTGTCGCGGCGACTAGTGCGGCAGTTTCCGCATCAGGCTATAATCCGGAGTGGCCTAGAGCGCAGCAAGCAAAGCAAGGCCGAAGACCTGACGCGCAACTACGTGCGCCGCCTCTACGAGCTGGGCATTACGCAGGCCGCCGTGCTGGTAGTAAATAACCGCACGCGGCAGGTAGAGGCCTATGTGGGCTCCGCTGATTTTCGGGACTTCGGAAACCAGGGCCAGAACGATGGTGTGGTTGCGGTTCGCTCACCGGGCAGCACGCTCAAGCCGTTTCTGTATGCCTTGGCGATGGACAGAGGCCTAGTAACGCCCAAGTTTCTATTGCCTGATGTGCCCACCAACTTCCAGGGCTACCGTCCCGAGAACTTCGACAAGCACTGCAACGGTGAGGTGACACTGGAGCGTGCCCTCGCCTATTCGCTCAATATTCCGGCCGTGCGCGTGCTAAACCAGCTCGGCGTGCCCACCTTCACGGATAAGCTGCGCCAAGCCGGCTTCCAGAATGTCACGCGCAACCGCACGAGGCTAGGCCTCAGCAGCATTCTGGGAGGCTGCGGGGCGAGCCTGGAAGAGCTCACGAACCTATATGTGACGCTGGCTGACGGAGGGCGGTATGAGAAGTTGCAGCTGACGGCACCTCACGATTCGCCTCACTCCCCGGCCCCCTCTCCAAGGGGAGAGGGGGAGCCTGATAACAATGGCAGCACAGAATCGTCAGGCTCCCCCCTCTCCTTTTCCGGAGAGGAGGGCCGGGGGGGTGAGGCGCCCGGAACCGCCCTTATCTCGCCTTCCGCCGCTTTCCTCACCACCGATATCCTCGCCCAGCTTACCAGGCCCGACTTGCCACTTGGCGCCGCCAGCAGCATGCGTCTGCCCAAAATTGCCTGGAAAACCGGCACCAGCTACGGCCGCCGCGACGCTTGGAGCATTGGGTACAATAAGCAGTACACCATTGGCGTCTGGGTGGGCAACTTCAGTGGGCAGGGCAGCCCGGCTCTCACGGGTTCCGAGGTAGCCACGCCCCTACTCTTCGACCTGTTCAATGCCCTGGCCTACAACTCGCCCAACGACTGGTATGTGCCACCGGCAGCGCTGGATTTCCGGCTGGTGTGCGCAGAGAGTGGCCTGGTGCCCAGCGAGAACTGCCCGAATCAGGTTATCGACTATTTTCTACCTGGTATCTCGTCGGGGCAGCGGTGCCAGCATGTGCGGGAAGTGCTGGTATCGGCGGATGGCGCTTTCACGTATTGCCGGGCCTGCGCGCCGGCGGCCGGGTATCGGCGGGAGCTTTACCCGAACCTCCTGCCTGAGGTAGTGGCCTACAAGGAAGCGCAGGGCATTCCGTATCGGCGGCTGCCGGTGCATAACCCACAGTGCCAGCTGGTACGAGGTGGCCTAGAGCGGGCGCCCAGCATCACTTCCCCAAGCGCCAATACGGAGTACGTGCTCAACCGCCACGAAAAGCAGCAGCTCCTGCTCAGCTGCACCACCGACAACGAGGTGCGCCAGGTGAGCTGGTACGTGAACGACCAATTTTTGCGAACAGCGGCGGTTACGGAGCGGGTTTTCGTTCGCCCGACTCCCGGCACCCTGAAGATTTCCTGCGCCGACGACCATGGCCGCAACACCGATGTGCTGGTGACCGTGACGGAGCTGGAATAGAGCGGCGTATGGTTGTGCTTATAAGTCGCTGTTCACGACAACTTTTCCCCGACTTCGCACGTCTCAAATAGACTTATTTCTACCGGCACGCTAACAAATCTGCTAGTAGCTGGTTTACACACTCTGTATTCCGGCACCGGGATACTTTTAGCGTCCGCTGCCGGTAAGCACTGGCCCCAGACGCTATTGCCCGCTCCGCTGAACATGCAGCCCCATTAGGCGCTCGTGTGTCCATCGGAGCAGCCGCTCTATCTGCCCCTATTGGGTCACCCAGCCCGCACAGCTTAGCTACGAATTGGCGTAGCTGCTATTCTTTTCCTATGAAACACATACAACAGGCGCTTCGGCTTCTGCTAGGCCTCATATTGCTTGCTCCGGCCTGGGTACAGGCACAACCTACGGCCCCACCAACGCCTGCCAACCAACTCACGCTGGAGCAGTGCCTGCAATACGCGCTGCAAAACCAGCCGGTGCTGCGCCAGGCCCGCATTGATGAGGAAACCAACGACGCCGACATTCGCATCGGGAAGGCTGGCTGGCTGCCCCAACTGGGCCTCAACGCCACCGGTCAGCACTACTTCCAGCTGCCCTACACGGTATTTCCGAATGCCGATGGCGTGAACGTGCCCCGTCAGATTGGCCTCAAAAACACTTCTACCATTGGCCTGGCCGCCACCCAGACCATCTATAACAACGATGTGCAGCTGGCTACCCGGAGCGCGCGGCCTTCCCGCCAGTTCTTCCAGCAGAACACGGCCAGTGTGCGCATTGATGTGGTATCGGACGTGAGCAAGGCGTTTTATGATGTGTTGCTTTCTCAGCGCCAGCTCGATGTGCTCAGCGAAGACATTGTGCGACTACAGCGCAGCCTGAAAGATGCCAAAGCCCGCTACGATGCCGGTATCGTGGATAAAACTGACTACAAGCAGGCTGAGATTCTGCTCAACAACTCGATAGTGGCCCGCAAGCAGGCCTTCGAGGCAGTAAAGGCGAAATCGGCGTATTTGAAGGAGCTGATGGGTATAGCCGGCACCCAACCGCTGGCCCTGCAATACGACACCGTGCGCCTCATGCGCGATGCCGTGCTGGACACCACCGTAGCCCTCGACCCTGCCAACCGCATTGAGGTGCAGCAGCTGCAAACCCAGAAAGCGCTGCAGGCCGCCCAGATCAGTTATTACCGCTGGGGGTTCCTGCCCTCGCTTTCGGCTTTCGGCAACTACAACTCCGTTTTCCAGAACAACAATTTCGGCGACCTGTACAGCCAGCGCTTCCCGAGCTCTTATGCTGGTTTGCAGCTGAGCCTGCCGCTGTTTACGGGCGGCCGGCGCCTCCAGAACCTGCGCCGCGAACGGCTCACCGACCAGCGCATCGACCAAGATATTCTCCTGACCCGCAACCGCATCAACACCGAGTTTGAGCAGGCCATGGCCAGCTACAAAAGCTACTACGCCGACTACATGATAGGCCAGCGCAACCTCGATTTGTCCAGGGAGGTGTACTCGGTGGTAAACCTGCAGTACCGCGAGGGCATCAAGACGTACCTCGACGTGATTGTGGCCCAAACTACGCTGCGCACGGCCCAGCTTAATTATTACAGCGCCCTGTTTCAGGTGCTGAGCAGCAAAGTGGATTTGCTGCGCGCCCAAGGCAACCTGCCTACCTCCTACTAGCCTTTCGCTGCTTCCCGAATGTATATGAACAAGACTCTTATTGCGCTGTCGTACGCTGCCAGCCTGCTGGCCTTTGCGAGCTGCGGCAAAAAAGAAGACGAAAAAGCCGCCGGTCCGCCGCCGGCGACGCCCGTGACCCTGGTAGCTGCTAAAGCTACTGATGCCGTGTATTACGATGAGTATCCGGCTACCGTGGTGGCCATTAATAATGTAGAGCTGCGCAGTCAGGTGGCCGGCTTCATCACCCAGATATTTTTCAAGGAGGGCGAAGTAGTACAGAAGGGCAAAACGCTCTACGAAATCGACCGCCGCAAATACCAGGCGGCCTACCAGCAGGCACTGGCAGGCCTAGCCAGCACCCGGGCCACCGTGCAGAATGCCAAGGTAAACCTCGACCGGTACCAGCGCCTAGCCCAGCAGGATGCCATTGCCAAGCAGATTGTCGATAATGCCTCCACGGCCTACGCCACGGCCCAGGCTCAGGTAGCGGTAGCCCAGGCCAATGTAGCCGCCGCCCGCACCGACCTCGACTATTCCCTGATAAAAGCCCCCTTCACGGGCCGCATTGGCATTTCGCAGGTGCGCCTAGGGTCGCAGGTGAGCCCAGGCTCTACGCTCCTCAACACCATCAGCGGCGAAGACCCCATGGGGGTTGACTTCGTGATTACGGAATCTGACCTCAGCCGCTTTGCCGATTTGCAGCGCCAGGCCGGCGGCAAAGACGACTCTACGTTTCGCCTGGAGCTACCGGATGGCTCGCGTTACACTCAGCCCGGCAAAATTCTGGCTATTGACCGCGGTGTAAATCAAGGAACCGGCACCGTCCAGATTCGGGTGCAGTTCACTAACCCCGACCGCAAGCTGAAAGACGGCATGAGCACCGTGCTGAGCGTGCTGAACCGCCAGTCGGGCCGCCGCATTGTGGTGCCTTACAAAGCTGTGGTGGAGCAGATGGGTGAAAACTTCGTGTTTATCGCCGGCGACAGCAGCAAAGCCTATCAGCGCAAAGTGGAGCTCGGCCCGCGCCTGCGCGACCAGATTGTGGTAATGAACGGCATTAAGGAAGGCGACAAGGTGGTAACCGAAGGCCTCCAGCGCCTCCGCGACGGCGGTCAGATTCAGGTGGGCACGCCCGCCCAGGCGCAAGCCGGCGGCAGTGCCCCCGCAGCTGCCGGAGCCAAGTAAAAAATTTAGAGCCAGCAGCTAACTCCCCTCCTCAGATGAGGAGGGGTTGGGGGTGGTTGACCAATCGTTGAACATCAACTAGCACTAGTCCTAAAAATCGTTCTAGGCCACTTCAACCACCCCCAGCCCCTCCTCATCTAAGGAGGGGAGCTAGCTAAGTAGCGCATCAGGTAAATACAACGACATGATTGCAGAAACCTTTATACGGCGCCCCGTCACGGCCATTGTCACCTCCCTGGTGATTGTGCTGGTGGGGGTGCTGGCCATCTTGAACTTGCCCGTAGGCCAGTATCCAGAGATTACGCCGCCTACCGTATCGGTAAGCGGCACCTACACCGGCGCCGATGCCCAGACGGTAGAGCAAACAGTGGCTACCCCCGTGGAAGTGCAGGTAAATGGCACGCCTGGCATGACTTATCTGCAAAGCAACAGCACCAGCAATGGGCAGATGAGCATGACGGTAAACTTTGAAGTCGGCACCGACATCAATATTGCCGCCCTGGATGTGCAGAACCGCGTAGGCATTGCTCAACCTACACTGCCGCAGGAAGTGCAGCGCTTAGGCCTAGTGGTGCGCAAACGTAACCCTAGCATTCTGATGCTGGTGGCTATGTATGCGCCCAAAGGCTCGCACAACACTACCTTCCTCGATAACTACGCCAACGTATTTGTAAAGGACGCTTTGCTCCGCACCAAAGGTGTCGGCGACATCGTGAGCCGGGCCGATGACTTCTCGATGCGCGTGTGGCTGAACCCCGATAAGCTGGCGCAGCTGGGCGTTACGGCCCAAGAAGTAACGGCTGCCATTCAGGAGCAAAACGCCCAGATTGCGGCAGGCTCCATTGGTGCCCCGCCCGCGCAAACCGGCCAGACATTTGAGTACATCGTGTTCGTGAAGGGCCGTTTGGTGGATACCGAGGAGTTCGGCAATATCATCGTCCGGACGCGCCCTGAGGATGGCTCCGTAGTGTACCTCAAGGATGTGGCTCGCCTAGAGCTAGGCAAGTTCAACTACTCCAGCAACTCCTTCGTGGATGGCAAGCGCGCCGCTTATCTACTGGTGTATCAGGCCCCCGGCGCCAACGCCCTCGAAACCTACGAAAACGTGCTGGCCACCATGGATCAGCTCAAAAAGCGGTTTCCCGTCGATCTGGACTACGTGGTGCCGTTTGAGTCGGCTACGGTGGTAAAGGTTTCGATTGAAGAAGTGCTGCACACGCTGGTAGAAGCCTTAGTGCTGGTAATTATTGTGGTGTTCCTGTTCCTGCAAAGCTGGCGCTCCACACTCATTCCGGTGCTGGCTATTCCGGTATCCATCGTCGGCACGTTTATACTGTTTATCCCGCTGGGCTTCACCATCAACACCCTCACTATGTTCGGCTTCGTGCTGGCCATTGGTATTGTGGTCGATGACGCCATTGTGGTGGTAGAGGCCGTGGAACATAACATGAACGAGCGGGGCCTGAGCCCCATGGAAGCCACGCTGCAGGCCATGCGCGAAATCTCGGCCCCGGTTATTGCCATTGCCCTGATTCTGGCGGCGGTATTCGTGCCAGTGGGCTTTATTCCCGGCATCACTGGCCGCTTATATCAGCAGTTCGCTATCACCATTGCCATTTCGGTAATCATCTCGGCCTTCGTGGCACTTTCGCTTACGCCGGCTTTGTGCGTGCTGCTGCTCAAGCCCCACAAACGCGACGAGAACTCCACTGGCCTAGACAAGCTGTTCTACAAGTTCAACACCTGGTTTGACAAGGTGACGGGCAAGTACGGCAACGGCGTACAGAGCGGCATCAAGCACTCACGCCTGGTCGTGATTATTCTGGTCTGCATTGTGGCCGGTACTGGCCTACTGTTCAAGAATAAGGCCTCCGGCTTTATTCCGACCGAAGATGAAGGCCGCCTCATTGTGACCTTCAACTTGCCCGAAGCTTCCTCTACGGAGCGCACCGTGAGCACCCTGAAGGAGGTCATGAAGGAGCTGAGCCAGGTGAAAGGCATCAAGCATTATGCTGGCCTAGGAGGTCTGAATGCCGTAAACTTCTCGTCTAAGTCGAACAGCGGTACCGTATTCTGCCAGCTGCAGCCTTGGGAAGACCGCAAAAGCAAGGAAGAGCAGCTGCAGGGCCTGATTGCAACGGTGCAGAAACGCCTGAGCCGCCTGCGGGAAGCTAATATTGTCGTGATTTCGCCGCCGGCTATTCCGGGCCTCGGCAACACGGGCGGTTTCTCGTTTGTACTGCAAGAGCGCGAAGCGGGCGGCGATATCAAGAACTTTGATGCCCAGCTCCAGAACTTCCTCGGCGCCCTGCGCAAGCGGCCTGAAATTGCGGCGCCATTCTCGTTCTTCACCGCCAACACACCAGGTTACCAGCTCACTATTGATCGTGAGAAAGCCAAGAAGCTGGGCGTATCTATTGCCGACATTGGCACGGCGCTCCGCACCTACCTGGGCTCCTCCTACGTGAACGACTTTACGGTGTACGGCCGCAACTTCCGCGTCGTGACGCAGGCCGACTCCATGTACCGCGCTGATATCAGCAACCTAGGCCAGTACTACGTGCGCAACTCTTCGGGCGGCATGGTTCCCCTGAGCACGCTCACGAGCTACAAACGCTCCGAAAGCGCCCCGCTGATTTCGCACTACAACCTTTTCCGCTCCGCTGAAATCAACGGCAACGCGGCGCCCGGCTACAGCTCCGGCGACGCCATTAAGGCGCTGCAGGAAACGGCGGCGCAGTCGTTGCCGGCTGGTTACGGGTTTGAGTTTTCGGGCCTGACTAGAGAAGAGCTGCTGGCTGGCGGACAAACGGTGTACATCTTTGCCTTGTCTCTGGCCTTCGTGTTCCTGTTTTTGGCCGCGTTGTACGAAAGCTGGTCGGTGCCGTTCTCGGTGCTGCTGGCTGTGCCGCTGGGCGCGTTTGGGGCCATTCTGGCGCTTACGTTCCTGCCCAAGCTCACCAACAACATCTACGCCCAGATTGGTCTGATTACGCTGATTGGTTTGTCGGCCAAAAACGCCATTCTGATTATCGAATTCGCCAAAGAACGGGTGGATAAAGGCATGCCGCTGGTAGATGCTACACTGGAGGCCGTGCGCCTGCGCCTGCGCCCTATCATTATGACGTCGTTGGCCTTTATTCTGGGCGTGCTGCCGCTGGTGTTTGCCTCCGGCGCCGGCGCCCAAAGCCGCCAGACCATCGGCTGGACGGTACTGGGCGGCATGCTCTCGGCTACCATCCTGGCCATCTTCATCGTGCCGGTGCTCTACGTGCTTATCACGCGCTTTGCCTACGGCAAGGAGAAACTGGCGGAGCTGGAAGCTAACTACAAGCCTGATGAAGAGCACGGTGGCCCCGCCCCCGATAAGCCCACCGACGAAGGCCAGCACCCCACTCCCAGCCCGGCGTAATAGGTCGATGACTTCAGCTTAAGTCAGACGTCATGCTGAACGGAGCCGAAGCATCTCTACCATGACTAATCAAATGATTTAGCCAGCGGTAGTGATGTTTCGGCTCCGCTCAGCATGACGTTCTTTTTTACCTTATGCCGTCCTACTCTATTCCTACTACCTACCCATTATGCGCAAACTCCTCTCCTTCCTCTTCTGTCTTACTATCGTGACAACTGCTCTGGCTCAAACTCCCTCTGTGATTCCATTGTACGCTGGCCTCGTTCCGGATTCCAAGCCCAGCAAAGTGCAGGAAACAATAGTCAACGAAAAGGGCAAAATCCGCATATCCAACGTGGTACAGCCCACACTCACGGTATACCGCGCGGCACCAGACAAGGCCAATGGCACGGCCGTTATCATTTGCCCGGGTGGGGGCTACGCGCGCCTCGCTGTAGACCATGAAGGCTACGATGTAGCCAAGCGCTTCAACGAAATGGGCATTACAGCCTTCGTGCTGAAATACCGCTTGCCCAATGCGCAAAGCCAAACAGATAAATCCATTGCGCCGCTACTCGATGCCCAGCAGGCCATCCGGCTGGTGCGGCAGCGGGCCAAGGAGTTTGGCATCAACCAGGCCCGGGTAGGCCTCATGGGTTTTTCGGCGGGCGGGCACCTGGCCTCTACAGCCGGTACACACTTCGCTAGGCCAGTCGGCGACACAAAAGACCAGACCTCCGTTCGGCCCGATTTTCTGATGCTGCTGTATCCGGTCATCAGCTTTTCAGATAGCCTCATGCACGCGGGCTCACGCAACAACCTCATTGGCGAGAAACCCACGGTAGAGCAAACGCGCCAGTATTCCAACGAACTACAGGTATCGGGGCAAACCCCTCCCACCTTCCTGGTGCATGCCCAGGATGATGCCACGGTGCCGGTACAGAACAGCTTAGTATTCTACGAAGCCTGCCTCAAACATAAAGTGCCCGTTGAAATGCATTTGTACCCGAAAGGCGGCCACGGCTTCGGGATGAACAATGCCACCACCAAAGACAACTGGACCGACCGCCTGCAGAACTGGCTGGATGCCGCCGGCTGGCTAGCGAAGTAAGCAGTGACCTAGCGGCACTATTCCCACCCAGGCTCCTCCCCAGTCCACCACACTTCCGTACCGGGCGGCACAGGTCCTGCGCCTTCCTGGGTGAGTAGCAAGGCGCGCATGTCGGCCACTTCCGGGCGCGATACTTCTTCCACGCTGGCAATTGCGGGCTCCTCCTGCCCGTTGGGGAAGCGCAGCGTAAGGGCTAGGCCAGTATGCAGGGCATAGCCGGCCAGCGCAGGCAGCGGAATAGATGGTAGCAACAGTACGCCTAGGCCAGTTAGGGGCACGCTCTCTGCCACATGCATCAGCAAGAGTTTTTTCATGGACAGACTTACGCAAAAATTCAGTTGAGAAGTGATGGAGAGTGTTTTTGCGTAAAATAACTCTCCATCATTGTTGTAGAGCCGGATAATTGTCGGGCTAAACCTAGCTCCCATCTGGTGCGTATTGGCATGGTGCTTGCAAAAGCCTACTCACCTAGTTAAATACAAGCACTCTGAACCCTAAAATTTTAGTCATGAAAAAGGTCAGCTTGATTTTCGCCTTTGTGATTCTGTTCTCCACTGTTTTCAGTGGTTTCGCCCAAGCGCAAAATAAAATTAGCTCCAGTGCCAAAGGTGCCGTTATTGGTGGCCTAGGCGGTGCTGCAGCCGGTGCACTTATCAACAAGAAAAACCGCGTAGTAGGTGGTGCCGTGGGTGGTGTTGCCGGGGGTGGCCTAGGCTACGCCATCGGTCGGAACGCCGACAACAAGCGCCGGGCCGAAGCTGCCCGCGTAGCTGCTGCTCGTCGGGCCGAAGCTAACCGCGCCGCTGCTTACCGCCAGGGCATTGCCCGTGGTGAAGCTAAGAGCCGCGCCAACGCAAACAACTCGGCTCTGGCAGCTGCCGCTGCCGCCCCTGCCGCTGCTCCTGCCATGATGAACAGCTTTGCCGGTGCAGGTGCTCCTGCCGGTAACTTCGCCATGAGCTCGGCTTATTTGCCTAACCAGCAGTACGGTCAGCGCGATGCTGCTTATCCTTCTTCGGAAGTACGTCGCAAGAGCTGGTAATCTGCTTTTTTGCTTCTAACACAAAGCCCAGGTCATTGTACCTGGGCTTTGTGTTACTTCGCATTTCGTTTCTTCGTTCTTCTCTCTACCAAAACCTTGTTTCCATGAAATCCTTTCTTGGCCTCCTGATGGGAGGCGCCTTGCTGGCCTCCTGCTCAAGCCCCAAAACTGATGCGGCTACGGCCGTGAATGTGCAAACGCTCAACCAGCAATTCATTGGGGCCTGGAACGCCAAAAATACAGCCGCGCTCGATACGCTGCTGGCCGACGACGTGCAGTACGCCCAGGGCGAGTCGCGCTTCAATGGCAAATCGGAGGTGGCTGACAAGTGGGTACGCGCTACCATGGGCACTATTTCCGACTTGAAAACCTACACCACAAGCACGGGTGCTGGCGACAACATCGCCTACGAGGCCGGCACGTTCTCTACGGACGTTCTGCCCGAAACGCCCGGCCAGCCCCACGGCGAAGGCGAAGGCAACTTTGTGCTGCTCTGGAAAAAGCAAAAGAACAACAGCTGGAAGCTGAGCTATGTGCAGCTGGAAGGCCTACCCGTAAAGGTTCGCAACTAATATACATTCTCCCTATTCCAGAAAAAGCCTCGTCTGCTAGCAGACGAGGCTTTTTCATGCCCATTCGGGTTTGTAGTGGCCTACTGCGTTTGTCCGGCCAGATATTCTTCGCCTTCCAATACCGGCGCCATATTCCGTGATTCTTCCTCCGTGAACAGCCTGGACCGAATCAGGAACCGCACGCCCAATGGTATTTCCAGCGAGAAGCTGGCGCCCCGGCCCTTAGTTACATCTACGGTGAGCTGGGTGTGTTGCCAGTACTCAAACTGACTGGTGCTCATGAAGAAGTCGCAGCCATGAATCTGGCCTAGCCACACATCGTTGCCTCCAATTCGAAATTCACCTTTGGTAAAGCACATGGGCGAAGAGCCATCGCAGCAGCCGCCGCTTTGGTGAAACATCAGGGGGCCATGCTCTTCCCGGAGCACATCAATGGTGGCTTCGGCAGCAGGCGTTATCAGGACACGTGGAGTGGGCTTGGAGGACATATGCAGGCAAGTTTCTGAAAATAGTAGAACGTCATGCCGCGCCTCGCGAAGCATCTCTACCCCAGATATAATCAAAGTTATTCTGGCGACAGAGATGCTCCGGCAAGCCCGGCATGACGTTCTGTTTCGGCTACTTACTGGCCTAGAAGAAACCGAGTTTCTGCTGGCTGTAAGAAATCAGCATGTTTTTGGTCTGGCGGTAATGGGCCAGCATCATCTTATGGTTTTCGCGGCCGAAACCGGAGGCCTTATAGCCGCCGAAGGGCGCGCCGGCGGGGTAATCGTGGTAGCAGTTCACCCACACGCGGCCGGCCTGGATGGCACGGGGCATCTGGTACAGCTCGTGTGCATCGCGCGACCATAGGCCGGCGCCTAGGCCATACAGCGTATCATTGGCCAGTTCAATGGCTTCTTCGTTGTCTTTGAATGTGGTGACGGACAGCACCGGACCGAAGATTTCCTCCTGGAAAATCCGCATTTTGTTGTGGCCCCGGAAAATGGTGGGCTGGATGTAATAGCCTTCGTTCAGCTCATCGTGGGCATGGTCGCGGTGGGCTTCACCACCCACCAGCACTTCGGCACCTTCCGCTTTCCCGATTTCCAGGTAGCTCAGGATTTTCTCGTACTGGTCGTTGCTGGCCTGGGCGCCCATCATGGTTTCCATGTCCAGGGGGTGGCCTAGCTTGATGGCTTTCACGCGCTCAATCAGGCGCGGCATAAACTCATCGTAAATATCCTCATGGATGAGCAGGCGCGAGGGGCAGGTGCAGATTTCGCCTTGGTTGAGGGCAAACATGGCGGCTCCTTCCAGGCACTTATCCAGGAAATCGTCGTCGTGGTCCATCACCGATTTGCAGAAGATATTCGGCGACTTACCGCCCAGCTCCATGGTTACGGGAATGATGTTTTCGGCAGCGTATTGCAGAATGAGGCGGCCCGTGGTGGTTTCGCCCGTGAACGATACCTTTTGCACGCGCTTGTTGCTGGCCAGCGGCTTGCCTGCTTCCAGCCCGAAACCGTTCACCACGTTCACCACGCCGGCAGGCAGCACGTCCTGAATCAGCTCCATAAGTACCATAATGCTGGCGGGCGTCTGTTCGGCGGGCTTCATCACGACGCAGCAGCCAGCGGCCAGGGCAGGCGCCAGCTTCCAGGTAGCCATCAGCAGCGGGAAGTTCCAGGGGATGATCTGGCCAACAACCCCCAGCGGCTCCTGAATCACGAGCGATAAGGTGGTTTCATTCAGTTCCGTAGCCGAGCCTTCTTCGGCCCGAATAACGCCGGCAAAGTACCGGAAGTGGTCGATGCACAGGGGCAGATCGGCGGCCATGGTTTCCCGAATGGCTTTGCCGTTTTCCACGGTTTCAACCGCCGCCAAGTGGGCCAGATTGGCCTCCATGATGTCGGCAATTTTCAGGAGCACGTTGCTGCGCGTAGTGGCCGAGGCTTTGCTCCAGGATTTAAAGGCTTCGTGGGCGGCGTCTAGGGCCAGCTCAATATCTTCTTTAGTAGAGCGGGCTACTTTGGTAAAGGCTTTACCATCAATGGGTGAGGGGTTTTCGAAGTACTGGCCCTTCACTGGCGCCACCCATTTGCCCCCGATAAAATTATCGTAGTGAGATTTAAACTTAGGCCGTTCAACGAGAGTGGTGGGTTTTTCTAGGGTTTCCATTGTAGGTCTGGGATGTGAGGTTTGGATAACCCAAGCTACCTTTCTTCCAGACCAGAATGGTTCTACTATCGTCGCACAAAAGCGGTCTATTGTCGCAAGTTGCTAGTGCCATAAGTGAGGACTCACTATCTTAGGTGCTGCGCCATCTGCGCCGTTCAGTTGTTTAGCATGAAAGTTACCCAACCGCCCATGCCGCACGCCCATCTGCCTGCTCCTATTGCCCTGCATCAGCAGCACCAACTCAGCACCTTGGTGGAAAACCGCACGGTGTATACGCTGGAAGCGTTTGAGCTCAATGTATTTGAAACCCACCAGACGGCTCACCAAGTACCCCTAAGCATGGGCAACCTGGTTCTGACAACCATGTTGCGTGGGCGCAAAGTCATGCACCTCGCCGGTCAGCCAGCCTTTGACTATTTGCCCGGCGAGTCGGTGATAGTGGGCGAGAACCAGACGATGGTTATCGATTTCCCGGAAGCTGATGAAGCACATCCCACGCAGTGCTTGGCCGTGGCCATCCCGACGGATACCATCCGGCAAACGGTGGATCTGCTCAACGAAAAACACCCGCGCGCCGAGGAGCACCTGCCCTGGCACCTCGATACCACCGACCACGCCCATTTCCAGAATACGCCGGAGCTGACGGGCACGTTGGAGCGCCTCGTGCAGCTCTCCCGCGACACAGGCCGCGTGAAGGACGTGCTGGCCAATTTCACGATTCAGGAAATGCTGGTGCGCCTGATGCAGACCCAGGCCCGGCAGCTGCTATTCCACAACTACCGCCAGCACCTGACTACTCACCGCTTTGCGCACGTGGTGCAATACATCAAGCAGCACCTCACGGAGCAGCTCACGGTGGAAAAGCTCAGCGAGCTGGCCTGCATGAGCAAGGCGACGTTCTTCCGGGTGTTTAAGCGCGAGTTGGGCCTCACTCCGGTCGAGTACATCATTCAGGAGCGGCTGGCCGAAGCCAAGCGCCTGCTGCAAAACCCACTTACCACCGTGGCGGATGTGTGTTTTCGGGCGGGCTTCAACAACACCGCCTACTTCCAGAAGCTGTTTAAGCAATATGAAGGCGTGACGCCGGGGCTGTACAAGAAGCAGTGTGCGGGCTGCTAACTGCTGAGATTATCCGGTGAGGGAAGCTAGTGGCCTAGGCCGTTCAGGCTAGGCTTGCTATGTCAATTTCACAACCTTATCTCTCCAAAACCTGTTACCAGAGGCCATTCGGAAAGCCACGTGCGCGCGGCGTCCATTACTTGCCTCATGAAAGAAGTAACAACGGCTGAGCTTCAGCCCGTGACAGAGAACGTACGTTCTACCCCCTCTACCCCACATCTTGCACCCGCCCTGGTGTGGCTGATGGCCATTACCTGCGGCCTGGTAGTCGCTAATATCTATTACAACCAGCCATTGCTGGCCGAAATCGGGCGCACGTTTGGCCTGACGGAAAGCCGGGTGAGCCTAGTAGCCACCATCACGCAGGTAGGCTACACGCTAGGCCTCTTGTTTGTGGTGCCGCTCGGCGACAAGCGTGAACGAAAAGGCCTGATCCTAATGCTGCTCCTGTGTGCGGCCGTGTGTATGGCCGGCGCCGCGTTTGCCCCTTCGTTCGCACTGCTCGCGGCGGCCAGTCTGCTTATCGGTATCTTCTCATCGGTGCCGCAGCTCCTGATTCCGATGGCTGCTTCCCTGGCCAGCGACGAAGACCGGGGCCGCGTAGTGGGCAAGGTGATGAGTGGCCTACTGATCGGGATTCTGCTTTCGCGCACCATTAGTGGCTATGTGGGGGCGCATTTTGGGTGGCGTACCATCTTCTGGGCCGGGGCGGCGCTGATGGTGATTCTTACGGGCATTCTGGCCCGCATGCTGCCGCGCAACCAGCCTTCTTTTGCAGGTAGCTATGGTAGCTTACTCGGCTCTTTGGGCACCTTGGTGCGCGACTTACCCATTTTGCGCCGCTCGGCGCTGGTGGGCGCGTGCATGTTCGCGGGCTTCAGTGCCTTCTGGACTACGCTGGTGTTCTTTCTGGAAAAGGAGTATCACTACGGCAGCGAAGTGGCCGGTCTGTTTGGCCTCATTGGGGCCAGCGGCGCATTTGCAGCTTCCTTCGCCGGCAAATCGGCAGACAAGAAAGGGGCCGACTACGCTCTGAACCTAGGGATTCTGCTGTTCCTGGGAGCCTATGTTCTGCTGGCATTTGGCGGCTACTACTTGCTAGGCCTCATTGTGAGCGTGGTAATTCTGGATGTAGGCCAGCAGATGGCCCACATTTCCAACCAGGCCCGCATTTTCACGCTGCTGCCCGAAGCCCGCAGCCGCCTGAACACCGTGTATATGACGGCTTGCTTTATTGGGGCGTCGGCAGGCTCATTCGTGGGTGGCCTAGCCTGGTCGCATTTTCAGTGGTTGGGCGTGTGCGGTGTCGGGCTGGCGTTTGTGAGTGCGGCTTATCTATTGAACCGCTTCTACGGGCGCCGGGCACTGGCCTAGCGGCATCTCATAAACCACAAAGAGCCGGATTCAGGATTGAATCCGGCTCTTTGCGTTTCTATATTATAGTAGCCTACAGGCGGCTCATGCACTTTTGCAGGCTGTCTTTCCAATACGGAATTTCCACGTTCAACTGCGTCTTGGCCTTGGTCTTATCCATCACCGAGTACGTTGGGCGGGTGGCTTTGGTCACGTATTCGGCTGTGCGCACCGGCACTACTTTCACATCTACTTTCCCCAGCTCGAAAATCACCTTGGCAAAGTCGTACCATGATGTAACGCCTTCGTTGCTGTAGTGATAGATGCCGAAGTTCTGATTACGGGTTTCGGTGATGGACAGGATGCAGCCCGCCAAGTCGATGGCATAGGTGGGCGTCCCGATTTGGTCCCAAATAACGCGCAGCTCATCTCGCTCCCGCCCAAACTTGAGCATCGTTTTCACGAAGTTGTTGGCGTATTCGGAGTACAGCCAGCTGGTGCGCAGAATGAAAAACTTCTCGGTGTAGGCCGGTATCACCTGTTCGCCTTCCAGCTTGGTCAGGCCATACACACTGATAGGAGCCGCTTCGTCGGTTTCTACGAGCGGCTGGTTGCCGGTGCCCGCAAACACGAAATCGGTGGAAATATGGATCAGCGTGGTGTCATACGCTTTGCACAGCTTGCTCAGGTTAGCTACCCCGTCTTTGTTCACTTTCCGGGCAATGTCTACCTCATCTTCTGCTTTGTCGACGGCCGTATAGGCGGCGCAGTTGATGCAATAGGTGGGCTTGTACTCCGCGAATACTGCCTCCAGAATGTCCGGATTCAAAATATTGGCCTGCTCTTCGGGCAGGAACTCTATCTCCGTTATGTTCTTCTCCTTCGCGACCTGCTGCAAACACTGGCCTAGCTGGCCAGACCCACCAAAAACGATTATTTTACTCATGAAGCAACGCTGTATAATGATTGTGCAGGCTCTCTTACGTGGCCTAGCAGCAAGTGGCAACCGATCTGTTATGGCCGCAATTTAGCGTTTTCGGCGGGGCCAATGATGTGCAGAGACACAAGCAAACTCATTTACTACTAAGCGTGCCGAGCCTCTTCCATCATGTAGCCCAAGCCCCAGACCGTCATGCTGAGCTTGTCGAAGCATCTCTACCGCTTCGTTGTAGGCAAGTTGTTTAACCAGAGGTAGAGATGCTTCGACAAGCTCAGCATGACGGTCTGGGAGGCACACACTGTTTATCTTCAACTACCCTGTTCCAAACAGGCTTGCCCAGGTGGGCGCTTGTTTTTGATGGGCTCGAAACGTTGCTCGCGGGGCTGCTTTTCGCTGAGGTAGCGCCAGTAGCGCAGGGGCATGTGGCGCCGGTGCAGCTTGATATTTTTGCGCTCCGGGATATTTACATGGTCGAAATACGACTGCCAGAGCAGCTTGAACAACGGCTCCCGCTCATCGAGCACCGTGGCCGATATATCAGTATTGCGCTGCGGGGCACTGGTTTCAAACTCCACTACATCGGTGCGGGTCAGGTCGTAGTAGAGGCCGTAGCGGCGGCGCTTGTCGAAGATCAGCCACCGCTGATCAGCATAACGCTTAGTGAAGTGGGGCGCGATGAGGGGCAGGACATCAAAGTCGGGCTCAATAGTGGCATGAAACAGCTCGTCGGAAGTTTTTTCGAAGCGCACGAAGGCTTCCATCCGGTGTTTTTCGCGGTACATCTGCTGCGCGATGTGCGCAATGCGGCGCACATTATCGTCAGCATAGTTCTCGGAGATGTCGCGGCCGGCGCGCATGGCCAGATCGGCGTAGCGAAACACCAGCAGCTCCCGGTCGGGCTGCTCACTCAGGAATACGTGAAACAGCCGCGTGCGCGCTTCCTGGTCCATGTAGCGGCGCAGGCCTTCCCACACCCGGGCAGCGGCCGCCTCGTCGGTATCAATTTGCACAGGCTGCGCAAACAGGCCGCCCTGCATGGTGCCTAGCGGCTGAATAGTATTGGGCGCGGCTTTGCGGGCATACACGGCAAACAGCACCGTCAGCAGGCCCTCAAAGGAGCCATCATAAACGTAATCCAGCGGCGGGTTCGTCAGCTGCGTTACGTGGGGAGCCGCTGCGCGGCTTCCGGCTACTTCCGTATTCCGGCGCCGATGGAGGGGCGTGAGAGAACGACTCATGCAGTTGGGTTTAGGAGAGAAGCAACCGGCTCAGCGGCCAAAAATTCCAGTAGCAGCTTATTGATGGCGGCTGGTTCTTCCTGGTGCAGCCAGTGCGTTGCTTGATCAAAATAGGTCAGCTCGGCGTTGTCGCATAGGCCTACGCTAAGTGCCGCAAGCTGGGGTTCCAGAAAAGCATCCTGGCGGCCCCACAGCAGCCGAACCGGCACTGTAATGCGCCCTATCTTGCCTACGCGCCGCGCATTTCGGAAGGCAGCCCGATACCAATTAATCATGCCCGTCAGAGCACCAGGCTGCGACCAAGCTGCTACGTATTGCTTTAAGTCTTCGGAAGTAAAAGTGCCCGGCCGGCTGGTGCCGCGCAGAGAGCCGCGGCCAAATCGGTACTGATTTCGCCGAAATAACTGCTCCGGCAACCACGGCAGCTGAAAGAAGAAGATGTACCAGCTTTTCCGCAGTTGTCGGGTAGGCCGGCTTAGCGCCTGGCCTAGCACCGCCGGATGCGGCACATTTAAAATGGCCACCCGCTTTAGCCGCTCCGGATGATTGGCGGCCAGCCACCACGTAACGGCCGCGCCCCAATCGTGCCCAATCACGTAGGCCACTTGTTGGCCCGCCGCATCCAAAAGGCCCAGAATATCGGCGCCCAGCTGGTCAATCCGATAATCGGATACGCGGCGCGGTTTGTCGCTGAGGTTATAGCCGCGTTGGTCGGGCGCCCATACGCGGTAGCCGGCGTCGGCCAAGGCCTTTATCTGATGGCGCCAACCGTACCAGAATTCCGGAAAGCCGTGCAATAGCACTACCAATGGCCCTTGCGCGGGGCCGCACTGCACTACATGCAGGGTAATGCCGTTGGTCCGGATGAAGTGGTGTTCGAGCTCATACGCCATGCCTGCTCTACCCCTTCCTGGGCCGCAGGGTTGCCGCCGCCAGTGGCCTAGGCCACCCTAGGCCGCTTCGGAGCGCTGCCGGACGCGCGTAGCATGTGCCCGGGCCGCCTCGCGGTGCAACTGCTGCACCACCGGAAGCAAATCGGCGAGCTTGCAGCAACAAGCTATACGGGCTACTTTCAAAGACTTAAGCTCTTCGGAAGACACAGTAGAGGATTCGGTGGCACGATGTGAGATGGTCATGGCGGAGGTTCTTGGGGTGCGGATAGATGGATGACGTGATTTGCTATTACTACTGATGTTATTCCTGTGTGCCTTCCTTCTCCCTATCTCTCCTCATAGCACATCGGCTCTCTAACTGGCCTGCGCGAACAAATCCAGCTGCTGCGTCACTAGGGCTGAGCGAACCGAACCGGCGCCGAACAGAATCTGCCGGCGGATGGTCTGCTCGTCGAAGTCGCGTTTTTCCAGCGCTTGGCCGCGGCACGTGAGGAAGTAGCGAGCCCGTTTCAGCACCACGCCAAACTTCTGCAGATGATCCAGTGTGATGGGCGCAAACCGGCGGGCCGCCACAATACGCTTAGCGGAGCGGGCTCCTACACCCGGAATGCGCAAGATCATTTCGTAGTCGGCGGAGTTCACGTCAACCGGAAACACGTGGCGGTTGCGCAGGGCCCAGGCCAGCTTGGGGTCCACTTCCAGATCGAGAAACGGGTGCGCCGGGTCCAGGATTTCATCGGCCTGAAAGCCGTAGAAGCGCATCAGCCAGTCGGTCTGGTAGAGGCGGTGCTCCCGGATAAGCGGCGGCTGCGTGAGCTGCGGTAGGCGGGCATCATCCGTAATCGGGATGTAGCCGGAGTAGTACACCCGCTTCAGGCCGTAGCCTTTGTAAAGCGAATCGGTGAGCTGAATAATCTGATGGTCGTTTTCGGCAGATGCGCCCACAATCAACTGAGTGCTTTGGCCAGCCGTAGCAAACTGCGGCACCTTCTTGAATAGGGCCTTTTCTTCCTTGTTCTGCTGAATTCCGTCCCGAATCTGCGCCATCGGCGTCAGAATCTCGGCGTAATTTTTCTCCGGCGCCAGGTTCTGCAGGCTCATCTCCGAAGGCAGCTCAATATTTACACTCAGACGGTCGGCATAAAGAGCCGCTTCCTGAATCAGTTCCTCAGAAGCACCCGGAATGGCTTTCACATGGATGTAGCCATTGAATTTGTGTTCCGTGCGCAGCTTTTTTACGATGCGCACCAGGCGCTCCATCGTGTAATCGGGCGAGGAAAAGATGCCGCTGCTCAGGAACAGTCCTTCTATGTAATTGCGGCGGTAGAAGTTCATGGTCAGATCTACCACTTCATCTACCGTGAAGGCGGCGCGCTTCACGTCGTTGGAGCGGCGCGAAACGCAGTAGGCGCAATCAAAAATGCAGTGGTTGGTGAGCAGAATTTTCAGCAAACTCACGCACCGGCCATCCTCCGTGTAGCTGTGGCAGATGCCCATGCCTTCTGCATTGCCCAGGCCTTTGTTTTCGTTTTTGCGCTTTCCACCGCTGCTGGAGCACGATACATCGTACTTCGCGGCATCTGCCAAAATACTTAGCTTTTCCTGGATACGCTCGTTCATGAAGGGCGGTTTGATGGCTTAAAAATAGCAGCTTGTGCTGAATTACGCACCATACTTAAAGACTAATTTCATTAGAATTGTTCCCCTGCATTTCGAAATTAGTTGTTGGATAATCTGAAACTTTTAGCACCTATCTTCACCTCTCCCCTTACAGAGAACATCCCGAAAAAGCGTGTTAAGCTGTACCTTGCAAGGAGGCCTGGCGATGAGCGGCAATAGAAATATGAAGTACTGGGTGCTAGTGGTGGGAATATGGTGGCTGACTGGCCTAGGCCTGCCCGTGCCCGTAGCGGCCCAGGTTATTCCAGCGCCTTCTCCCGACACGCTAAGCTCTACCGTGCGCCGCGACTCTCTGCGCCTGGTGGTCCGCCGCGACTCGCTTCGTCGCCGCTTCGATGAGGAGCGCATGCTCAACAGCCTCAAGGCCTATACCAAGCGCAAAACCATTGCGGGCAAGGTCGCTTCCGCGCTGTTCAATTTTACGGAACGCCGCGAAGACCGCGCCGGCCTGGATGCCGTACTGCTGGACCGGCAGTTTGATAAGCACAGCTACAAAGTGGTGCGCAGCATCAACATTCGCACGCTTGATGCCTTTGGCTTCAGCATTACCGATTCTACCCGTATTCCGCGCAACATCCTGGAAAAGAGCGGCAACGCGCTCCACATCAAAACCACCCGCTCCCGGATCCGGCAGGTGCTGCTGTTTCGGGTGGGCGAAGAGTTGGAGCCCCAGGATTTGTCGGAATCGGAACGTTTGCTGCGCCAAACCTCCGAGATTCTGGATGCACGCGTATTCGTGAACGAGCGCACCTCCTCCACCGACAGCGTTGATATACAAGTTATTACCAAAGACGTATTTAGCATCAGCGGCTCTTTCCAGCTGCGCGATGTGGGAGCCGGCGTAATAGGCCTACGCGACGTGAACTTCCTGGGCCAGGGCCACCAGATTCGGAACCGGTTTGAGTACGGCCGCTCCGATACGGGCCCCGGCGCCCAAACCTGGCGGTACTCCGGCAACTACCAGGTGCCGTTTCGCAACTTCATCTATGCCCAGGCTTCCTACCTGAAGGAGACGCGCAACGAGGAAACCGTCGTTCGGCTCACGCGCGACTTTTACTCCGTCAATACCCGCTATGCTGGTTCCGTGAGTTTCCGGCAGGTAAACGGCATAGTGGCTACTCAAGGCGATGGAACGGCGGAGTCGCCGTACCTCTTTGCGCCGCAGCGTTACAATGTGCAGGATGCCTGGCTGGGCCGGTCTTTCCAACTGACGAGCTACGACCTTGGCCACGAAAACCCTGGGCGCCTGATTGTATCGGCCAGAAGCATCGGGACCAACTTCTCCCGGCGCGCCTACCCCAACGACTACAACGCCAACCTACTGCTGGGCACCATTGGCTACAGTGTACGGCGCTACTATAAGGATAAATACCTGTTTGGCTTCGGCCGCACCGAGGACATCCCGACGGGCACCATCGCCAGCCTGACCACGGGCTACGAGCTGAACGAGCGCAGCAACCGCCGCTATTATGGTATGCGCCTGGCCTACGGCAGCTACAGCCCGCAGCGCGGCTACCTATATTTCAGCGGCGATTTTGGCAGCTACCAGCGCGTCCGCGACCAGGATTGGCAACAGGGCTCTTTGGGGCTAGAAATGCTGTATTTCACGCGGCTCTACCACACGGGCAACTACCAGTGGCGCCACTTCCTCTGGACGCGAAACGTCATTGGCCTCAACCGCCAAACCGGCGAACGGCCGCTGAGCATTCAGGGAGAGCATGGCCTACGGGGGTTTCAGCCGGGCGAGTTGCTGCTGGGCTCCAGCCGCATGGTCCTGAACTACGAAACCACCATGTTCACGCCCGTTTCCTTTCTGGGTTTCCGGATGGCGGCCGTTGCGTTTGCCGATATCGCGTGGCTGAATGCCAAAAATCCCAATCAGACTATTCCTTTGTTTGATTCTCCGTACACGGGCTTCGGGGTGGGTCTGCGGTTCCGCAACGAATACGCGGCCCTGCGCACCTTCCAGATTTCCTTCGGGTTTTATCCGCGCGGTATGAGTGCCCCCAATGGCATTCGCATCTTTGAGAACTCCCGCCCCTACTACGATTTCAGCGACTTTAGCTTCAACCAGCCCGGCGTAGTTCGGTACCAATAACCATCACAGAAGTGGCCTAGCGCTTACGTCCGGCAAGTGCTAGGCCACTTCTGTGCTATTTCAAAAGTACCTTTGCCCCTGGTTCTTTGCGTAAACAACGGAATCAGGCCACTCAGCGAAACACCCGCACCCATGCAACTAGGCGATTTTAACGATTTGGAAGTAGCCCGCGAGGTAGACTTCGGCATGTACCTGACCTCCGATGACGGCGATCTGCTGTTGCCGCGCAAGTACATTCCGGAAGGCACCCGCGTGGGCGATGTGGTACGTGTGTTTGTGTACCGCGACTCCGAAGACCGCCTGATTGCGACCAATCTGGAGCCCTTCGTCCGCGTAGGCCAGTTCGCGGCCCTTACTGTGCGCGATGTGACATCAACGGGCGCATTCCTGGACTGGGGCCTGGAAAAAGACCTGTTGCTGCCCTACAGCAACTTGCGGCGCAACCTGCGCCCCGGCGAGCGGGCCACGGTGTTTGTATATCTCGATGATGCCTCTGACCGCATAGTGGCTTCCGCCAAATGGGAGTGGTTCCTGAGTGATACCCCCTACCCCGGTAAAGTAGGTGACGCTGCCGAGCTGTTCATTGCTGAAGAAACCGACCTGGGCTACAAAGTCATTGTGGATGGCACTCACCAGGGCCTGCTTTACCACAACGAGGTATTCAAACCGCTCCGCCTCGGTGATGTGCACACCGGCTACGTACGCCAGATTCGTCCCGACGGTAAGCTCGACCTGAACCTGCAACGCATTGGCTACGATGAAGCCCTGGCGGCGGCCGAGTTGCTGCTAGAAGCCCTGCGCCAAGCTGGCGGTACCCTTCCCATCGGCGATAAAAGTGAGCCCGATGATATTTACCGGCGCGTGGGCATGAGCAAGAAAGTATTCAAGAAAGCCCTCGGCACGCTCTACAAACGCGGACAAGTACAGCTAGAACCCGAGCAAACACGGCTGGTGACCAGCGAGTAATTCCGGATGCCTGTTCTGTTAGAACCTTGTGACAATACCCACTTACTCTTCCGAACATTCTTCGATCTGGTGCAGCGCTTTGCTGGAGTAAGTCTAGTATTTGTTCCCATGCTACTGGTAACACTCAAAGCGTTTTTAAATAGAAACGATGGACGTTATGCACCAGAATGGGGCAATGGGTTCTTTGGGTTGCTGTTTCTTGGATTCCTCTCTGTTCTCAGCTTTTTATACATCTGGCAGCCTTACCAGAAGTCCGTTGATATTCAGGCGCATCAACAGATTACTACTGCCCTAGTAGACCGAATTTCATCCGAAGCCAGCAAGCGCACCATGTATTATGCTGAATATCAGTACATGTTTGCCGGTCAGCACTTCCGAGGAAAAGCACTTCTCCCTGAAACCCAGGCCGCTGATGCTATGACCTTTAATACTCAGATGTTCAGGGGTCGCAAGTTCCTGCTTCTGTTATCCACAGTACATCCTGAGAACTCGCTCATGGACGTTAACTGCCCACAATAGCTTTCACACCTCTGCTATTATTAGTGCTCAGGCAACACTATCAGGGTTTGCCACATCTGGCCTAGGAGCGGCGCACCGTTCGGGGCAAGTTTTCCGTACTCCCCAAACGCGCCGGTTGTTTCCTCTCCCTTTAGTCCGCCGTGCGCGGGTTGTCCATGCAGAAAACCGCACTTATTGCCGGGGCCAGTGGCCTAGTCGGCAGCCAGCTCCTGCCTTTGTTGCTGGCCTCAGAACGCTACATCCGCGTGATTGCGGTAGGCCGGCGCCCCCTGCCGATGGTGCACCCCAAGCTGGAGCAGCGCATCTTGGATTTCGACCATCTTGAAGACCACCGCCTCGAGCTGATTGCAGATGATGTGTACTGCTGCCTGGGCACCACGCTGCGGCAGGCCGGCAGCAAAGAGGCTTTCTATAAAGTAGATTATTTGTACGTAGTGAAGCTGGCGGCTCTTACGGCTAGCAACTTTGCCGCCCAATTTATGCTGGTGTCGGCTATGGGTGCCGATGCTGCTTCGCGCTTCTACTACAACAAAGTGAAGGGCGAAATGGAGGACGCGGTGCGCCAGACTCCCTTCCGGGCCATTCATATTTTCCGCCCTTCCTTACTACTAGGTCAACGCGCCGAAAAGCGCACTGGCGAACAGATTGGCGCCGTATTGCTGCGCCTGCTCCGGCCCGTTTTGCTGGGGCCACTTCGGCCCTACCGGGCCATTGAGGCTGGGGTAGTAGCCCGTGCCATGTTGAGCGCCGCCGAGGACGACGGCGGTGGCCTACGCATTCATACCTCAGCCGCCATTGCGCAGGAAGGACAGCTTCGTTAAAAAGAAGTCAGGAATATTTGGAGGCAGGTTGTACTTTTGCTGGAAGTCTACTTTCCTCACTTATTTCGATTTACGCATGAAGCGTCTGTTTTTTGTTTTGTTGTTCCTGGGGTTGCTGGGTTCTGTTGGAGGGGCGCATGCGCAGAGCAAGAAGAAAAGCAGCGGTGGCGGCGCTGGCTACACTACCGCCATAGGCCTACGCGGCGGTGGCTATTCCTCGGGCCTCACCGTGAAGCATTTCCTGAGCGGCAAGAATAATGTCGCCTTCGAAGGCCTCCTGACGCGTGAGTACGCAGCCCGTGGCGGCCGCCTGACGCTGCTTCTGGAAAAACACCTGCCCGTTTCCGACTTTAAAGGACTGCAGTTTTACTATGGTGCTGGCGCGCACATCGGCTCCTATCAGGGCCGCTACTACTTCGAGGACGTGCGCTTCCGCCGGGGTAAGAAGTACGATTACTACCGCACCTACTGGTATGATGATACCAGCTACATTGTGGGTGGTGCCGACCTGATCGTGGGCCTAGAATACAAGATGGAAGACCTACCCTTCGTAATTGGGGTAGACTACAAGCCTTTCTTTGAGGTATTCGATGGCTATACCGGCTTCTACAACGATGCTGCTGTAAGCTTGCGCTTCGCGTTCTAGTTTGTTTATCACCATAAAAAAAGCCCTCCTGCTAGATCAGGAGGGCTTTTTTTATGGCTGATTGACAATTAGTGCATGCGGTGGACGCGTGGCGGACGTGCGTTGTAGCCGTTGTAGTAAGGCCTTGGGGCGTACCCTGGCCTACGCGGCTCTACCACCACTACACGAGTCGGGCGAGGACGGTAGTAGGGCCTGGGGCGGTAGTAAGCCCGGGGCGGATACGGACGCCCATAATAGACGGGTGGCGGGGTGCCAACACCAACTACTACACCTGGCTGGGCCGTAGTAGCACACCCCGTGAGAGAGGCGGCTGACAGCACCAGAGCAACTAATAAAGCGGGAAATTTCAGAAGGTTTTTCATAGAGCAGCGTGTCCTTTCGTTAACCAAGGACTTCCTTTCTTTGACACCTTTATACGCTGCTGGTTTAAAGCCTCCCTACAAAAAAATCAGTAATTGCCTTGAGTAAGCATTTCGCCGTTAAGCTATTAACGCAGAACCGGCCGGCATTTCCTCTAGGTGGAAATGCCGGCCGGTTCTGCGTTACGTGGGTTTCGGAAGCTATTTCTTCCTGCTGGCGTATTCTGTATTCAGGTGCTTAAGCACCTTCGAAGTGATATCCAGGTCTTTGCGCCCGTAGGCGATGGTGCCGCTGGGAGCCGCAATCAGGATAAGGCGGTAGCCGTTTTGCTTGCCGTAGACTTCCATCTGCTTATTCATGCGCTCCAGCACTTGCTGGGTCATTTTGGCTTCTTCTTCCTGCGCCTGGCGCTGCAGTTTCTCCTGCTCCTGGCCTACCTGCTGCTGCCGGCCCTGTAGCTGCTGCTCGGTGCTGGCGCGCTGCTCAACGGTGAGGCTGGCGGCTTGCTGCTGATATTTCTGTACGGCGTTCTGGAAACCCTGTACCAGGGTTTTATTCTGTGCTTCCCAGCGCTTGGCCTTGGCCTCGAAGTTGCGGCGGGCGTCTTTCATACCTTGGTAGCCATCCAGAAGCTTGCCCGATTCTACGTAGCCCACCTTATCCGTATCGGCTACGGCCGTTAGGTCGGCGGGCTCCTCGGTCGTAACGGCGGTGCTGGTTGAGTCTGCGGTTTTTACGGTAGCGATGGGTTTGCGGGCAGGTGTGGCAGCAGGCTTATTGGCGAAATGCAGGTAAAACAGGACCGCTACGGCCAGAACTAGTATGGCATTTATAGCCAGTTGAAGAGAGTTTTTCATTCGAAGAATAAGAGGGAAATAAAGCAGCCTTTTGCGCGGCGCCGGCCAAAGAAACGAAAAAAGACCCGGCCCTGGTACTCTACTGTTCGGTTTACAGCGACGGGAAGTGGCCTACCAAGCCTGTTTTGGCGAAGGCACTGGCCTACAGCTCGTCTTCATCCGACTCGTCTACCTCCAGGGGCTTCATAGGTTTTTCCTCAAAAGGGGTGGCCAGATCGGCGCGGCTCGGCGACAGGTCCGTGCGGCCCACGTGCACCAGCGCATCACCCTGGTTCACGACCGGCATATGGTTCAGACCAATGATATACCCCGCTACCGGCGACTCTAAGCGCACAGCGTGCTCACCATACGGGTCAGCTACCGAGCCATATACCTGGCCCTTCTCAATATAGTCGCCCAAGTGGACATCGGTGCGGAAAAGGCCGGCGTAGCGAGCCCGCAGCCACGTAGAGCGCATGCACACCACGCTGGATGCGGCGGCGGGCACGGCCGTTTCTACCATGCCCAGGTGGTGCAACACCCGAAACGTGCCCGCAATAGCCAGCTCAATGCCGTTTTCATCGAGCCGCAACGATTCGCCGGTTTCGTACACGATAATGCGGCGCCCTTCCTGCATGGCTGTTTCGCGCAAAGAGCCGGACCGCAACGCCGCATGCAGCGTGAACGGAGCGGCAAAAGCAGCGGCCAGCGCATCGGTCTCGGCATCCTGGTGCAGCAGGCAGCGCACCTGTGAGATGTTGGCCCGGGCAGCGCCGCCCGTATGAAAATCAATACCATAGTCGATAAGCGGCATGATTTCCCGCATGAACCGGTGCGCTACCCTACTGGCCAGGGAACCGCGCGGGTTGCCCGGAAACGACCGGTTTACATCTTTCCCGTCTGGCACTTCCCGCGAAAAATTCAGGAACCCATAGATGTTCAGGATAGGAATAGCAATGATGGTTCCGCGTAAGGGCCGCAGCTGGTCGCGCCGAACCATGCGCCGGATGGTTTCAATACCGTTTACCTCATCTCCGTGCATGCCCGCCAGCAACAGCACCGTCGGCCCCGGCTCCGTGGAGCGGAATACGTGTACTGGAATATCAATAACGGTACCCGATGGCAGCCTTGAAATCACCAGGCGGGTAAGCACGCGTTGGCCGGGCTTAATCACCAGGCCATTGAGAACCAGGTCGGCAGGAGCAGCGGAAAAATCTGTCAGCAAAGCAGTACGGAGCTAAGGCGTGGCACAACGGTTCAAGCCCGGCGCAACTACCAGCAGGAAGCTGAGCGACGGCAACAGTGGGCGGCGTCAATTATCATTCCAACGAAAAAAGCCTTCTAGGCCACTTCGCCTACCATAAAACAGGCGGGCTCACTTGCTGAAGCGACCTGCTAGGCGGAGTTAGTCAGGCTGAGAATCGGGCATTACTTCCGATGAAACCTGCTTCACCGTTTTGGCTTTGGTTTTTTTCTTCTGCGAAAGCTGCTCGGTGTACTCAATGATTTTGCCGGCAATATCAAGGCCTGTAGCCTTCTCAATTCCTTCTAGGCCAGGTGAGGAGTTAACCTCCAGCACCAATGGGCCGCGCTTGCTTTGCAGCATATCCACGCCCGCAATGCCCAGACCCAGGGCCTTGGTGGCCAGCAGGGCAGCGGCTTTTTCAGCGCGTGTGAGCTTTACCAAGGTGCCCGAGCCGCCGCGGTGCAGGTTGGAGCGAAACTCGCCTTCCTTGCCCTGGCGCTTCATGGCGCCTACCACTTCACCATTTACTACAAAGGCCCGCAAATCGGCACCCTTGCTTTCCGCAATGAATTCCTGCACAATGATGCGCGCCTTCAGGTTGTGGAACGCCTCAATTACCGATTGGGCTGCTTTGGCACTTTCGGCCAGCACCACGCCCAAGCCTTGAGTTCCTTCTAGAAGCTTGATAATGACGGGGGCCCCTCCTACCTGCTGAATCATGGCGGGCACCTCATCGGAATAGTTGGTGAAGGCGGTTTTGGGCATTCCAACGCCCGCCCGGCTCAGAATCTGCATGGAGCGGAGCTTGTCGCGGCTGCGCACAATGGCCTGGCTTTCTACGGCCGTGCGCACCTTCATCATCTCAAACTGGCGCACCACAGCGCAGCCATAAAACGTCACAGAGGCCCCAATGCGGGGAATTATGGCATCAAAGCCTTCCAGCTTCTTGCCTTGGTATATGATACCTGGGTGGCCTTTTTCCAGTACCAGGTTACAATGCAAATGGTCCAGAACTATTGCCTCGTGGCCGCGCT
The DNA here is from genome assembly GCF_900187375.1 of Hymenobacter gelipurpurascens. NCBI lineage: Bacteria > Pseudomonadati > Bacteroidota > Cytophagia > Cytophagales > Hymenobacteraceae > Hymenobacter > Hymenobacter gelipurpurascens. The sequence continues at coordinate 2,564,665 of NZ_FYEW01000001.1, forward strand.
GCTCAGCGGCCTCCACGAGACGAGTAGTCGAATATAGCTTCGGCTCACGCGAGAGAATCGCCAGTTTCATCGGATAGGGTGCTTGGAGGAAGATAGTAGAGCAGAAGCGCGCTCAAAGATACGGGGCCGCCCGCAAGCCGCGCGGCCCTCAGCTCGTAGTCAGCTGACTTTTGTACGATACGTTGCGACGGGATACGTCTACCAACAGACGGGCCTCGCGCAACAATACCCGGCCAATGAGCACGGGATATTTCATGTCGGAGCGGTCGGAAAGCGAGAATTCGGTCTCGAAATCTTCGCCGAAAAGCCGGATTGTTGTCCGGATAACATACCGTTCCTGCACCTCGCCGTTGGAGCTCCGAATATCGCGCAAAGAAAATTGCGCGAATTTCATGGGCATGCCGTCGAAGTTGGGGTGCGAGGTATCCAGCAGCTGCACATGCAGAAATGCCAGTCCGCTTGCGTGGGTTTCTACATGAATGTTGGAACAGTGGATAGCTCCGGTGTACGCACCGGTATCAACTTTGGCTTCCACGCCCCAAAGCTGAAAATCAGGGAAATCTACTAGCTCCCGCCGGCCTACCGTCCGCTTCGGCATACGCTGCTTTTTCATGGGCGGCAAGTAAGGGGGAAATAGTGAGATAGTGAAGGAGGTGAGATGAGGAAGGGGTGAAATGGTGAGTTTGGCGTTCTACTGGCCTAGGCTGCGCAAGTTGCGCCGACACAACGTCAAACGCACCATTTCACCACTTCCCCATTTCCTCTAGCCTTTGTAGCTGATGCGGTATACGGCGTCGTTTTGGTCATCGGAGACGAGCAGGGAGCCATCGGGCAGCACTAGCAGGCACACGGGGCGGCCCCAGGGCTGCTGCCCTTGCAGCCAGCCTTCGGCGAAGGTTTCGTAGCTCTTGGCCTGCTTGCCGGTGGCATCGAGACGGACGAGGCTGATGCGGTAACCGATTTTATTGCTGCGGTTCCAGGAGCCGTGTTCCGGAATAAAAATCTGGTTGCGATACTGCGCCGGGAATTTCTTGCCGGTGTAGAACTTCATGCCCAGCGCCGCTACGTGCGGCCCCAGCTTGCGGGCCGGCTTGGTGTACGTGCCCGCCGATTTGCCTTGGCCAAACTCCGGGTCGGGCACATCACCCGCAAAAAAGTACGGAAACCCAAAGTGTAGGCCAGGTCCGGCGGCGCGGTTCAACTCATCGGAAGGCAAATTGTCGCCGAGCTGGTCGCGGCCGTTATCGGTAAACCACATGGCCTTATCCTGCGGGCTCCAATCGAATCCGACGGTGTTGCGCACGCCATAGGCAAACGTCTCTAGGCCACTCCCATCGGCGTTAAGGCGGTTGATGGTCCCGTAGATAGGTTCTTCGGGCAGACAGGAGTTGCAGGGCGCGCCCACGGGCACGTAGAGCTTGCCATCGGGCCCGAAGGAAATATAGCGGTAGCCGTGCCAGTCTTTGCTAGGCAGCTTATCATACACCACCACAGGCTTGGGCTTCTGCTTGAGGCGTTGGGCGATGTTATCGTAGCGAATAATGCGGTTGATTTCGCCTACGTAGAGGGCGCCATTGCGCACGGCCACGCCATTTGGCGCATTCAGGCCCGTGGCTACCGTAATTACCTCATCGGCGCGGCCATCCTTGTTGCGGTCGGGCAGAGCAAATACCTTATCGCCTTTGGTGCCCACGTACACGGTGCCATCGGGGCCTACGGCTAGTTCTCGGGCACTTTTCACGCCCTTGGCAAAGTAGCTGATGGTAAAACCGGCCGGAAGCTTAATCTTGCTGAGGTTGACATCAGCTGCCGGAGCAGGCTTCGTCGGATGGGGAACAGAAGCCGCCAGGGCCAGCGGAGCCAGCAGCAATAGCGGAAGAAAACGGCGCTTTGTTATCATACTGCCCCAACTGCCAGCCCGGTGGTAAGGTTGCAGGAAAGCGCAGGTTTATGCGCCGGGTCGCCCATAAAAAAGGCCTGCCCCGAGTGCTCGGAACAGGCCTAGGCCAGTCGGCGGAATGCCGTTAGAGCTGGTCGGTGCGCTGCCGCAGGAGCTTATCATACTCCCGCTCCGAGAGGTTCTCGCGGCCCAATATTCCGTAGGTTCCGAGGCCCTGAATAGCCACACCGATTCCCCAGAACACCGTTGACCAAATGGGCCACGGAATGGTCGAATAGCTCCTATCGGTAAGGGCCCAGATGGTCCACAATAGCGCATTCACGGCGAAGTAGGTAAACAGATGCGACTTGAACTTAGCGCGCCGTTTTGCCATACGCCACAGTTGGGGGTCACGAGCAGGAGTTTCCATGACGAAGGGAGTTTTGGTAGTGATTGAATACTCAAACCTATGACTTTCATCAATATATAAAAATCCTAATTTACCCAAGCAGCTATACCTCATTCTGAACCGTAAAAAAAGAGCACTGAGCCGTTGTAGGCCACCACCGGCAACGGCTGCTCAAATACAGTAATACACCTACATACTATGCCCAATCCCTCCCCCGCCGTTAACTGGCGCGAGCAAGCTCGCGCTTTCGGCCGCATCCTGCTCTACCGCGGCGACATCACTCGTCTGGATACCGATGCCATTGTGAATGCGGCCAACTCCAGCTTATTGGGTGGCGGCGGTGTTGATGGAGCCATTCACCGGGCCGGTGGCCCCGAGATTCTGGCCGCCTGCCGCCGCTTACGTGCCGGGCACTACGGCAGTGGCCTACGCACCGGTGAGGCCGTTATCACAACGGGTGGGCAGCTACCGGCACGCCACGTTATTCATACGGTGGGACCTGTCTGGAACGGTGGACACAAGCACGAGCCGGAGCTGCTGGCCAACTGCTACCGCAACAGCCTGCGGTTAGCGCATGAGAATGGCTTAGCGAGCGTGGCATTTCCGGGAATCAGCACGGGCATTTATGGATATCCCAAACAGGAGGCCACAGCCATTGCCGTACGCGAGGTGAGAGCGTTTTTGGCGCACCACGAGCAACCCCAGTACATCGTGTTTGTGGCATTTGATGAGGAGAGCTTTCGGCTGTATGAGCAGGAGCTGCAATAGCCTGATAGCATGGAGAATAGAACGTGTAATTATTCGGATTAAAAGTGGTAAATTAGATAAGTATCCGTTCTTACCATCCCCTCTAAACCCCACCTTGCCATGGAACTCTCCCACCGCATTCCGTTGGCCGAACGTAAAGACAGAACCAGCGCCAATAACCCCGTCTGGATGGATGCTTTACGGATTCTGCTAGGCCTCTTCCTCTTTATAAAAGGTGTTACGTTTTTGGATAAATCCACCGACGTGTACTACCTCCTGACTCAGCAGCAGACGCTAGGCCACCTCAGCAAAGCCTCTTTCTTCTTCAGCATATTTCAGATGATTGGCGGCCTCATGATTGCCTTCGGAGCCCTGACGCGGTTCGCCTTTCTCTGCCAAATCCCGATCATGCTGGGCGCCATCTTCATCGTGAATCTGCGCAACGGCCTGAGCCTCCACAATATGGAGCTGTGGGTATCTGTAGTGGTGCTGGTGCTGTGCGTCGTCTTTATGATAGTAGGGCCAGGCAGGTTTTCCGTCGACAACAAAATATTCCGGCAACCCGCCAAACGCTCCTAACCCGCCGCCCTCCCGCTAGGTCACCTGCGTCTGCGGCAGCACTTCGGGGTGTCGGCGCAAGTAGGCCGTCACATCGTAGATCAGGCCGGCGTGGCCAGTATCCAGCAGAATCGTGCGGGCATTGGTGAGCGTAGCCGCAAACTGCTGAATTCCGGCAGGCGCAATAACCCGGTCGTGGCGACCCAGGAAAAAAGTAAACGGAATCGGCCGCTGGTTGAGCAGCCGCGCCAGCCGTTTCAGGTCAAAAGTCAGCCCCCGGAAGGCCGTCCAGCTACGGTACACGCGCAGGCGTTTTTCGCGGCTATCCAGCTGCCACTGCGCAAACCGTACGAGGTTGCCGTCTACCAAGCGGCGCTGCTGCAAGGTATCCAGAAACCCCAGCAGCCGCTGCGGGCGCAATACCGCGCGGCCCAGCAAGGCACGCATCCAGGGTGGCCTAGTGGCCAAGGTGTACCACAACTGCGAGCCGATACCATCAGGCGCAATCAGCCATAGGCTCATCACGCGCTCGGGAAACCGTTCGGCCGCTGTGAGGGCAAATTTAGCGCCCATGCTGAAGGCTAGCAGGCTAAACTTATCAATCTGGTTTTCCGTGAGGAAAACCTGCAGCAGCTCACCGAGGCGCTGTTTGGTGAGGGGCGAGTCAGCTTTGGCCAGGCGGCTACGGCCGTGGTAAAACAGATCAAAGGCGTACACTTTCACGTCGGCGCCTAGCAGCTGAATCAGGCTGCGCCAGTGTCCTTCGCCTTGTCCGTAGCCATGAAAGGCCAGTAGAACCTTTGAGCCGGAGCCGTAAGTGCGGTAATGCAGGTGCGTTTTCAATGCTATCAGAACAACGAACAACTGCTGAAAAGTGCCTACTACGCTGCACCTACTGGCCTAGGACAAGCGCGACACGCCGCCCGACACAATGAACTTCATCACCTCACTGCTGGGCAGATCCAGATACGTGACGTGGGTGGGCGGCACCAGCACCAGTTCGCCAGAGAAGTTGTAGGAGTGCGGGAAATACACGGCCAGCAGGTCGTCGCGGTGAATAGCAGCCATAGTGGCCTGTGTCACGAAGCCCATTTTGTATGTTTGCTCGGTGGCGCTTGTGCGCACCAGCACTGGGCGGTTGAACTTTTGATTGTCGCCCACGAAGGCATCAAACAGGTCCTTGAGGCTAGAATAGATGATGCTCACCAGCGGCGTGCGGTGCAAGAGCCGCTCCATGATGATGAGAAACGGCCGCACCAGGAAGGATTTCGCCACGTAGCCCACCAACGTAATCAGCACAATGGCCACTAACAGGCCTAGGCCAGGTATATCGAAGCTCAGCCCTGCAAACAGGTCATTGAGCCAGCGCAGCAGCGCGAAAAGGATGTAGAGGGTAAGACCAACCGGCGCAACGACCAGAAAACCGTTGAGGAAGTAATTGAAAAGACGACGCATGAGCACAGCAAGTGGCCTACGCAACCCGCGCAAGCCAAGAGCCGCAAGATACCGGAGCCCATGGAAAACAGTGCGGCCCGTCCGGAAAAACCGAACGGGCCGCTTATGTATCGAGCTTCGTTCTGACAGTAGCGCTAGGCTACGTGCATTTCTGCTACACCTTCAATGCGCTCTTTCACGCGCTGCATGAGCCACATGGGCGTGCTGGTAGCGCCGCAAATACCCACGGATTCAGCACCCTGGAACCACTCTTCGTCCAGTTCCTGCTCGTTTTCCACGAAGTAGCTGCGCGGATTGGTTTTATTCACAACGGAGAACAGCGCCTTGCCATTGGAGCTTTTACGTCCACTCACAAAGATGATGACATCGTGCTGCACGGCAAATTTGGCCAACGCCGGCTCTCGGTTGCTCACCTGTCGGCAGATGCTGTCATTGGCATCAAACGACTCTAGGGAGCCGCCAGCGGCGGCAATGCGCTCCTCTATCACCTGCTTCATGTGGTAGAAGCCGGCGGTGCTTTTAGTGGTCTGGCTGAACAGCGTGACAGGCCTGGTGAAGTCGATCTGGTCGAGGTCCGCCTCCGTCATCACAATAAGAGCCTCATTGCGCGTCTGTCCTGTCAGGCCGATTACCTCAGCGTGGCCCGGCTGACCGTAAATTACTACTTGCCCGTTTTGGCGGGTAGTGGCATCGAAGGCGTGCTTTACACGGTTTTGGAGCTTGAGCACTACCGGACAGGAGGCATCAATCAGCTCGATATTGTTGCGCAAAGCTAGCGCATAGGTCTCGGGCGGCTCGCCGTGGGCCCTGATGAGCACCTTGGCATCGTGCAGTTGCTCCAGCTGCTCCCGCTCAATGATGCGCAGGCCCAGGCCATGCAGGCGTTCCACCTCCATGCGGTTGTGCACAATATCGCCTAGGCAATATAAAGTCTCGTCGTGGGCCAGCTCGTCTTCGGCCATCTGAATGGCAAACTCAACGCCGAAACAATAGCCGGAATTCTTATCGATGGTGACGTTCATGTCTTCTCTCAACAATACTAACGCGCTGCAGGTGCAATTATCGGGCCTACCGATTAAATAACCGCTTCGCCGCTATTCCGTTCGCCGCTACCAAAATCGGAGCCAGCAACTGCGAGCGAGAACAAGGTAGCCGACACGCGCTCCAGTACAAAATCTACCTGCTCATCGATCATCATGTGCGTGGTATCGAGCAAAACCGCATCAGCGGCACGACGCAGTGGGCTTTCGGCGCGGGTAGAGTCAATGTGGTCGCGCTTGCGCAGATTTTCCACAATTTCCTCTACGGCCACGTGCTCGTTCTTCAGGGCTAGTTCCTCCTGCCGGCGTTCAGCACGCGTAATCACGTCGGCGGTCATGAACACCTTTACCTCGGCATCGGGGAACACGGTGGTTCCGATGTCGCGGCCATCCATCACTACACCGCGCTTGCGGCCCATGCGCTGCTGCTGGCGCACCAGAGCGTGGCGCACGGCCGGAATCACGGAAACCTCGCTTACGGAGTTGGAAATACGCATCTGCCGGATTTCATCTTCCCGAATCTCGCCATCAAGGCAAAGCTCATTGCGGCCGGTTTTGCGGTTGCGCTTGAACGTGATGTGCATGTCGTGCAGAGCCTGCTCGATGCGGGGAAGATCATCAAAACTGATGTTTTGCTCCAGCAGATATAGCGTCACGGCGCGGTACATGGCTCCGGTATCAATGTAGGCGTAACCCAGCTCAGCGGCTACGGCCTTGGCCGTGGTGCTTTTGCCGCACGAAGAGTAGCCATCAATGGCAATGACGATTTTTCGCATGACAAAGTCGTTGGGAACGGAAAAACTTAAAGGACTCACGAAATCCAGGTTTTGCGCACGGGAGTAGCGGTCAGCCGGTCCGGAATACCGGCAAAGAACTTCACGACCGACTCGGCTTCTCCTTTGGCTAATTGCTCGCTTACGCGGAAAAACGGGTTGAAGAAATGAGCACGGTTGATACCGACGCCCGTAGTTTTATCGGGGCCCTGCGCCCAGGTACCGCCATACGTATCCACTAAGCACTGGCCTAAAAAGCAGCCCAGGGCCATAACCACACCTTGCTTCTCCGAGTCTTTGACAATAGGGCGCTGTTCCTCAATAAATTCCGACAGGCGCTGCACGGCGGCGGCATCGAAGGCATTTACCTGAAGTTGCTGCCGTACCGCTTCGGCAGCGGCGCGCAGGGAGGCAAGGGGCGATTCAGTGGGCATAGGCAAAAGGTAAGGTAGAGCTAGTAAGCTAATCCGGGGCAGGCGGCGCACGTACTACAGCAGGTACGTTCATAGAAAAGGCTTTTCAGCCGATTTCCACAGACACGCATGGCCACCGCCTAATGACTATCACAGGGGCAAGGCGTTTTGCCAAATTTGGCTTTGCGCTTAAATGACGAGGTTTTTTTCTGCTGCGGGGTGCGGCTGGCGCAGCCCGTGGAAGCTAGGCCAGTGCCTCCGATGAGGGCAGCTAATAGCAAAGTCACAATCTTTCTCACAGCGCAGATTTTCGGCAAATATACGGTTCTTTACCCGTTAGCCGCTGGCCAATCTCAACTTTACCTTCGCCTCGTCCCTACCCTATGTCCGCCGAATTTCAATTCCAGGCCAACGTCATCAACCTGTTTTCCAATACGATAACGCCCGCCACGGTGCGCGTTGCCAACCGCCGCATTCAGTCCATTGAGCCCACCGGCGCTACTGCCCCCGATCCGGCGCTGCCGTACGCGCTGCCTGGTTTTGTGGATGCGCACGTGCACGTGGAGAGCTCCCTGCTAGTACCCTCCGAGTTTGCGCGCCTGGCCGTGGTGCACGGTACCGTAGCCACGGTTTCCGACCCACACGAAATTGGGAACGTGCTGGGCGTGGCCGGCGTGAAGTATATGTTGGACAATGGCCGGCAGGTACCGTTCAAGTTCTGCTTCGGGGCACCCTCGTGCGTGCCGGCCACCGCGTTTGAAACAGCCGGCGCCGAAATTACGGCCGCCGATATTGAGCTGTTGTTTAAACAACACCCCGAAATCGGCTACCTGGCCGAGATGATGAATTGGCCCGGCATCCTGAACCGCGACGAGGTAGTAATGGAGAAAATCCGGCTGGCCCAGCAGTACGGCCGCCCCGTAGATGGGCACGCCCCTGGCCTACGCGGCGAGGATGCCCGCCAGTACGCTTCCGCCGGCATCAGCACCGACCATGAGTGTTTTACGGCCGAGGAGGCGCTGGACAAGCTGGCCGTGGGCATGAATATTTTGGTGCGCGAAGGCTCGGCGGCCCGCAACTTCGAGGCGCTGATTGATTTGCTGCCGGAGCATTACGAGCACATGATGTTCTGCTCCGACGATAAGCACCCCGATACCCTCGTACTAGGCCACATCAACCAGCTGGTGCAGCGTGCCGTGGCCCGCGGACAGGATGTGCTAAAGGTGCTGCGCGTAGCCTGCCGTAACCCCGTGGAGCACTACAAGCTACCCGTAGGCCTGTTGCGCGAAGGCGATGCGGCTGATTTCATTCTGGTAGATAACCTCACCGATTTCCGGATTCAGCAAACCTATATCAACGGAGAGCTGGTAGCCGAACACGGCCAGACGCTGATTCCAGCCGTGCCCGTAGCGGTGGTTAATAACTTCCACACCACGCCCGTAGAGGCCGCCGACTTCCAGCTGCCTGCCCCCCAGGCTGCCGCTACCGTGCGCGTTATTGAGTGCTTCGATGGTCAGCTCATCACGGCCCGCCATGATTTGCCGGCGCGCGTGGAAGGAGGCCTAGTACTGCCCGATGTAGCGCAGGATGTCCTGAAGCTGACTGTGGTAAATCGTTACCAACCCGCTGCTCCTGCCGTGGCCTTCATTCAGGGTTTCGGGCTGAAGCGCGGTGCTCTGGCCAGCAGCGTAGGCCACGACTCGCACAATATCACGGCCGTTGGCTGCGATGACGAGAGCCTAGCCCGCGCCGTAAACCTGGTTATTGCCGCGCAAGGTGGCCTAGCGGTCGTTTCGCCGGAGGGCGAAGAGTTGGTGCTGCCGTTGCCCGTGGCTGGTCTCATGTCGGATCAGGAAGGCTACCACGTGGCCGAAGCTTATGCCGCCGTTGATGCGCTGTCGAAACAGCTTGGCTCTCCACTGCAAGCCCCATTCATGACGCTTTCCTTTATGGCCTTGCTCGTAATTCCCAGCCTTAAGCTTAGTGATAAAGGTTTATTTGATGGCGAGGCCTTCCGGTTTGTGGAGGCAGTGGTGTAGGCCAGTAGCTGACATTCTTCAGACACTGGTGCATGAGCAATCAACCGCTCCCCTTTTGCACGTCATCCTGAGCGGAGCGAAGGATCTTCTCACGATAGCACAAGGCGCTAGGCCAATTGTTCACGCGTGAGAAGATCCTTCGCTCTGCTCAGGATGACGTGCAAAGAGGAAAACAGCTCTGCCTTACACATAGCCAGGCCACACCAAAGCAAAAAGCCCCACTACCTAATCCGGTAGTGGGGCTTTTTATGCTAAAATCCGAAGGAAATTAGTTGTTCACGAAGCGCTTTTCCAGCAGCTTCTGCATCTTTTCCTCCGTGAGAGGTTTCGCGAGGTACTCTACGCCCTCATACTGCGCTACACGGGCGGTGTCGGCGGCGTGCATGGAGGTGGTGAGCACCGCCATAACGGTTTTCTCACGGGAGCTGGCGGGCAGCTCGTTGTAGAGCTTCAGGAACTCGAAGCCATCCATGCCGGGCATCTTCAGATCGACGAATACCAGCTCGGGTACGTCTTTCGTTGGGTTGCTGGCGGGGTCTTCGCCCCACAGAAACTGAAAAGCCTGGTCCGCTTTGGAAAACGTGTGTACCTGATCGGCTACGTTGAGCCGGCTCAGCAAGCGGTTATTCAAGAAGCTAGTAGTTTCGTTATCGTCTACCAGTACCACATTACGCAGTTTGCGAGCCATAGCTTTCAGAGGTTAAAGAGACACAAGCGGTGAGTGGCCTAGAGCCAGCCCTGCTCGCGCATCCAGTCGTCGTTATAAATTTTACCGAGGTAGCGCGTGCCATGGTCGGGTAAGATAATGACCATCGTATCGCCTTCCTTCAGGTGCTCCCTGGCATATTCCAGGGCTCCGAATACGGCCGATCCGCAGGACCATCCCACGAACAAGCCTTCTTCCTTAGCCAGCCGCCGAGTCATGACAGCGGCGTCTTTATCCGTCACTTTGATAAAAAGGTCAATCAGGTCAAAGTTAACATTCTTAGGCAGAATGTCTTCGCCAATGCCCTCAGTTTTATAAGGATAGATTTCGTTTTCGTCGAAAATACCCGTCTCCTTATACTTCTTGAATACGGAGCCGTAGGTATCGAGGCCTACCGCAACCACGGCCGGGTTTTGCTCCTTCAGGTACTGGGCCGTGCCGCAGATGGTGCCGCCCGTGCCCACGCCGCACGCCAAGTGCGTGATGGTGCCATGGGTCTGGGCCCACAGCTCGGGGCCGGTGCCCTCGTAGTGCGCCGCCGTGTTCGACATATTGTCGTACTGGTTGGGATAGAAGGAGTTCGGGGTTTCCTCGCTCAGGCGCTTCGCCACGGAGTAGTAGGAACGCGGGTCTTCGGGAGCCACATCCACGGGGCACACCACTACCTGCGCGCCCACGGCCCGCAGAATATCCTGCTTCTCCTTGCTTTGCTTGTCGCTCATCACGAAGATGCACTTATAACCCTTCGAGATGGCCGCCAGCGCCAGGCCCATGCCGGTGTTGCCGCTGGTGCCTTCGATGATGGTTCCGCCGGGCTTCAGCAGGCCCGCCTTTTCCGCATCTTCTATCATTCTTACGGCCATCCGGTCTTTCACGGAGTTGCCGGGGTTGAAGTATTCTACCTTGGCGAGTACCGTGCCTTTGATGCCGGCAGCCACGCTATTGAGCTTTACCAACGGCGTATTGCCAATGGCCTCAATGATGTTATTCAAGTACATGGGTGGGGGTGTGCGGTTTGTGAGAGAGGACCACAAAGGTACGAATTCCAAGCGGGAGGTTTTATGCACTTGCCATCTGGAGCGGAATGTAGGCACTGCTTTGGCAGGAGCAACTGGCCTACAACAGCGGGCTCAGGTATGCGTAGGGCGCTTTGTTCCGCCTCGGATACCAGCCTTTGCTGATTGACACCGTATGCCTTGCCTCCGCCCCAAAAAAGCCTACTTTTGCACACCGCTGGCGTAGGCTGGCGCGTATACCCCACCCTCAACCCGCATCTTCCTCTAACTCTTTTTCTATGAGTGTTCTGGTCAACAAGAATTCCAAAGTGATTGTGCAGGGCTTTACCGGCTCGGAAGGGTCGTTTCACGCCCAGCAGATGATTGAGTACGGCACCAACGTGGTAGGCGGCGTAACGCCCGGCAAAGGCGGCACCCAGCACCTCGACCGTCCCGTGTTCAACACCGTAGCCGAAGCCGTAGAGCAGGCCGGTGCTGATACCAGCATCATTTTCGTGCCCCCGGCTTTCGCTGCCGACGCTATTATGGAAGCTGCTGACGCAGGCATTAAAGTTATCGTAACCATCACCGAAGGCATCCCAACCAAGGATATGATTGCGGTGAAGGAGTACCTGAAAGGCCGCGAGGGTCTGCGCATGATCGGGCCAAACTGCCCCGGCGTAATGACTGCCGGCGAGTGCAAAGTGGGCATCATGCCCGGCTTCATCTTCCAGAAAGGCAAAATCGGTATCGTTTCGAAGTCGGGTACCCTGACCTACGAAGCCGTTGACCAGCTCACTAAAGCAGGCCTAGGCCAGACCACCGCTATTGGTATCGGCGGCGACCCGATCATCGGCACTACTACCAAGGAAGCCGTTGAGATGCTCATGAACGACCCCGAAACCGAAGGCATCGTGATGATCGGTGAAATCGGTGGCGGCATGGAAGCTGAGGCTGCTCGCTGGATCAAGGAAACCGGCAATAAGAAACCCGTTGTTGGTTTCATTGCGGGCCAAACGGCGCCTCCCGGCCGCCGCATGGGCCACGCCGGTGCTATTGTAGGTGGCGCTGATGATACGGCTGCTGCTAAAATGGCCATCATGCGCGAGTGCGGTATACACGTAGTTGACTCTCCCGCCGAAATCGGCGACACCATGCTGCGCGTATTGGGCGGTAAGTAATTTCTGCTCTCTCTTAAGTATTAGAAAAGGCGGCTCCCGATATCGGGAGCCGCCTTTTTTATTGGGATGATGGTATTCTAGCAACCATTGTTCGCTTTTACTGCTCTCAATCCCACATGCGACTCTCATTCCTCCTGCCTGGCCTAGCGCTCCTGCTGCTAACCCGCCTAGGCTACTCCCAACAGCTGCCAGATAGCACGGCACGCGTTGTGGCATTGCCTGATGTGACAGTGCGGGCCCATACCCAAATACAGACGCTGAGCCCTCCCGGAAAATCCCGAGGGCTACATACAGCGTTCGGCCGAGAACTGCCGCCTGGCGCGGGCGTAGCCGTCTGGCACGGCCCGCCTGATATAACTCGGCTGTACATGGTACGCGCCGTACGCCTGCGGCTGGGCTCGCGCTTACCGGAAGGCTTTGCTGATTTGCCCAAGCACCGTCGGAATTTTTCGGAGGGTGGCCTACGCATCCAGCTATGTTCCGGCACCCTGGCCACAGGACCTATGGAGCAGCAGCTTTTGACCAACCCTCTGCTGCTAACGCCTGCTGCCGCCGAGAACCGTACCGGCTGGCTGCGTTTGGATGTGGCGGCGCAACACCTCGTGCTTCCTGCTCAAGGATGCTTTGTGATTGCGGAAGGAACTGCCGGACCTCAGGAAACTTTCGTGCGCCGTCGCAGTCTGGTGCGCCCGCCTGATGGTCAGCAGCCACCCGAAGATTTCCTTTTCAGCAAGCACGACCGGCCTACGGGCAAGGGTACGCGGGTTTTTCGCTATGAGGAGCTTCAGCAGGCGGATGGCACTCTCCGGCTTGCCGCCACAAACCTGTTTCCGGCACTGGCCTACCTTGTGGTGGCCGCGCCCAGCGCGTGCCACTCCTGGCTGCGCGTGTCCACAGGCAAGCAGACACAAATCTGGCGGGCCGTTACGGAGCAGCAGGCCTCTACTCGTCAGCATCTGCCCGATAGTACTATCTACGATTATAACTACGAACTGGAATTAGAAGTGGAGGAGTTGTAGGCCACTCACCTCTTCCCATCCTGGCCGCCCACGTTTACAATCAGCCCAAACTGGAATACAGAGTTGGCCGCCTTCAGGTATTTGCGATGGCGCAATCCGAAGTTGCTGCCGCTGATAAGCTGGAACTGCACCGGCCCGATGAGTTCAATCCGTGTATAAGTGATAGGCTCCAGAAATACGTTGTCTTCGGGAGCATGCGGCAGGCCATCCAGCCGGAACTTATCGAGCTGCATGTAGCTCACCCGCAGAGCCGTACCATAGTTCACGGGCCAGTCGCGGCCGAATACGTGGAAGCTTTTGTGGTCTTTGGAGGTATAGTTGGCCTGCACGAAATACTTGGTCAGGTTGCCCTCCAGAGTACGCGTAACCCCTTCGGAAGGAGTGCGTTCCACGCGCTTGGTTTTGCCAATACCATAGCCGCCATACAGCTCCAGCACCCGCGTATCGCGGATGCGGGTGTAGTAGCCTAGGCCTACTTCCCCGAAATCGTGGTCTTCGGCGCGCTTCTTTTTATCGGTATGCAGGAAAGATACGGACCCCATCACGCCCAGGTGGTTGGTGGGTGAGTAAGCGCCCTGCACGCTGGTATTCTGGCTGAAGTTGGTTTGCAGGGTTCCGCTCCACTCGCCCTCCTGCGTCAGCAGGGGCACCTGCGGCGGCGGCGGAAAATACAACGAAGAACAGCTGGCCAGCAGGGGCAGCAACATCAGCAGCAAGAGACGCGCACAACGCAAAACAGGCATAGACAGAAAAAACAGCAGTAATCTGGGGCAGAACGACAAGCAGACGGTTTCGTTGTATGGTCATCGGCGCAAATGCACCGTATAGCCAGTACCTGTTCAGCTTTGATTGCCGGACAGGCCTACTCAAGCGCCTTAAGTTCTGCTTTTTATGCCTACTTCCTACGACGCCCTCATTATTGGCTCCGGCCAGGCCGGAAACCCCTTGGCTACTGCCCTGGCCAAAGCCGGCCGCAAGGTAGCACTGGTGGAGAAATACTTACTCGGCGGCTCGTGCATCAACTACGGCTGCTCGCCGGTAAAGGCTATGCTGGCCTCCGCCGAGCGTATGCACCAGGTTGCTACCTCCCAGGAGTATGGCGTGCTGAGTGAGCCTCCTGCCGTCGATTTTAAGGCGGTTGTGGCCCGCAAGGATACGATCATCCAGGAAATGCGCGACGGAGTGCGCAAGAACCTCACCAAGGAGGATTCCGGTATCACGGTCCTGATGGGACATGCCACTTTCACTGGCCCAAAATCAGTGCGCGTAACGGCTCTCGATGGCAGCACGCAGGACATCAAGGCGCCACTTATCTTCATCAATACGGGTACCAGTTCGGCCATTCCGCCCATTGAAGGCCTGGCCGAAACGCATTTCCTGACCAACAAAAGCATTTTGGAGCTGCAGGAGCTACCTGAGCATTTGCTCATTTTGGGCGGCGGCTACATTGGGCTGGAATTTGCCCAGATGTTCCGCCGCTTCGGGAGCCGCGTCACCATCATTGAGCACGCCAAAAACCTTCTGGAACGCGAAGACGACGACGTGTGTGAAGCTATGCAGCAGCAACTGGGTGCCGATGGCGTAGAGTTTGTGCTGGGCGCAGAAGTCCGGCGCGTGTCGCACAACCCGGAAGGCGAATACACGCTCACAGCCCACACCGCAGAAGGCGAACGGCGCCTACGCGGCTCTCACCTGCTGGTGGCGGTAGGCCGCCAGCCCAACACCGATGACCTGGGCCTGGAGGCGGCCGGTATCGAAACCAACGAGAAAGGCTACATCCTGGTGAATGAACGCCTGCAAACCAACGTGCGCGGCGTATATGCCCTCGGTGATGTGCACCCCGGCCCGCAGTTCACGCACCTGGCCTACGATGATTACCGCGTGGTGCGCGATAATATTCTGCACCGCAAGCGCCGCTCCGCCAAAGACCGACCGCTGCCATACGTGGTATTCACGCAGCCCCAGCTCGGCCGCATAGGCCTATCAGAAAACCAGGCCCGCGAGCAAGGGCTCGATTACCGGGTGGCGACGATGCCCGTGCAGTACGTAGGCCGCGCCCGCGAAACCGGCAATAAAGAAGGCTTCATGAAGGTGCTGGTTGATGAGCGCAACCACATCATCGGGGCCACTATTTTCTCGGAGCAAGGCGGCGAAATCATGGCGATGATTCAGCTGGCTATGGCCGGGAAGCTCACCTGCGACCAGTTGCAGAACATGGTATTCGCGCATCCGACCTGGGCCGAGTCACTGAACAACCTGTTTGCGAAGCTGGTCAAGGCGTGAGTAAGCGCTTGGCTTTTGCTTACGGCACAGGCATTATTGGCGGCTGCGGTTTGAACAGGTGAGGTAATAGAATAAGACTGATGGCAATGAATGTTCGGCTTTCCTTTACCCGGCCATATTCATAAGGTTCTGGAGTTACGGAGCTAGCACTGTATCCTGGAACACTGGTGATGCCCCAGGAAGTTTGCACCTGCAGCCAATGCAACGGCCCATCCGGCCCACCGAACCGAACGAATAACATCGGTTCTGAGCGCAGCATATGGCGTAGGGTCGAGGGGGCGCCGTTGTACGTCAGGTACTCAAAGTTGACCCGTGAAAGTCGGTAGGCCGCACCCAGCGCTATCCAGCCCGATTCTGGCCGATACGTGGCAGCCACTTCCCCGAAAACTTTATGGTAGCGGCTTTGTAAATCGACCAACTCGCCACTGCTAGAAAAGAAATGCGGCTCATAATAGCCTCGGGCGCTACGGGCGCGGCCGTACCCCGCTAGGCCACTTATCAGCCACTGCTCCGAGGGAACCCAGTAACTACCTGCTGCCACCTCAAACTGGCGGATACGAAAGAAGGACGTATCCTGTGAGTCGTTTTTCCAGTCGCCTGCAGCCCGCACCAGCACATGTCGCAACGGCGAGTATGTCGCGCTGCCTTCCCAACGCCCATTTAAGAAGGTACTTCCCTGCACTTCCAACTGGCCTTTATCCCGAATCTGGGGCGTGGAAGGCAGTATGGGCGCATACACGGAACAGCTGGCCATGCAAACGCCGATTCCGATACTAAATAAGACACGTAGTAGTTTAATCATATAAAGACATCAAGCCAGAAAGAGGAGCAGCCTGTCTCCGGTTTGGTTGCAGACTGGCAGTTAAAGCTTGCGCAAAAAAAGCGCCCCCGCAACTTTCGTCGCGGGGGCGCTTTTCATGGAAGTGGGTTAGCCTAATTACTTGGCGTAGGCCACTGCGCGCATCTCCCGGATAACCGTGATTTTGATCTGGCCGGGGTACTGCATTTCCTTCTCGATTTTCTGCGAAATCTCGTAGCTCAGCTCGGCGGCGCGCTCGTCGGTTACGTTCTCCGCATCCACCATTACGCGCAGCTCGCGGCCGGCCTGAATGGCGAAGCACTGGTTCACGCCCTTGAAGCCGTTGGCAGTTTCTTCCAACTGCTTGAGGCGCTTGATGTAGCTTTCCATCATCTCGCGGCGGGCACCTGGCCTAGAGCCCGAAATGGCGTCGCAGGCCTGCACTAGGGGCGAAATCATGGCCGTCATTTCCATCTCGTCGTGGTGGGCGCCGATGGCGTTTACCACGTCGGGGTGCTCCTTGTACTTCTTGGCCATCTCCATGCCTAGTATGGCGTGGGGCAGCTCCGGCTCCTCGGTACTTACTTTTCCGATGTCGTGGAGCAAGCCGGCGCGCTTCGCGTGCTTCACGTTAAGGCCTAGTTCGGCAGCCATAGTGGCGCAGAGGTTGGCTACTTCGCGGGAGTGTTGGAGCAGGTTCTGGCCGTAGCTGGAGCGGAAGCGCATCCGGCCTACCATCTTAATCAGCTCAGGGTGGAGGCCATGAATACCGAGGTCGATGATGGTTTTCTCCCCGATTTCCACGATTTCCTCATCGATGTTCTTGCGGGTTTTGGCCACAATCTCCTCAATGCGGGCCGGGTGAATCCGACCATCCTTCACCAGCAAGTGCAAGCTCAGGCGAGCTACCTCGCGGCGAACTGGGTCGAAGCCCGAAATGATGATGGCTTCGGGGGTGTCGTCTACAATAATTTCCACGCCCGTAGCGGCTTCCAGCGCTCGGATGTTGCGGCCCTCGCGGCCAATAATCTTGCCTTTTACGTCGTCCGACTCGATGTTGAACACCGATACGCAGTTCTCAATAGCGTGCTCGGCGGCCGTGCGCTGAATAGTTTCCAGCACTACCTTTTTGGCGTCTTTGGTAGCCGTGAGCTTGGCCTGGGCCACTACATCTTTGATGTAAGAAGAGGCCTGAATCTGGGCTTCGTTCTTGAGCGACTCTACCAATTGCTCGCGGGCTTCCGCGGCGGTCAGGCCCGAAATCGACTCTAGCTGTGTCGTTACCTGCTGGATCTTCTCGCCCAGGCTCTGGCGGGTTTCTTCCAGCTCCTGCTCTACTTCCTGCTCGCGCTGCTCCAGCTTAGCCAGTTGGTTTTCCAGCACCGTGCGACGCTTTTCTTCCTGCGCTTCCAGCTTTTCGCGCTGCTGCTGGGCCTGTGTTTCTACTTTTTCGCGAATAGCTTCGAGGTCTTTCTCCTTGCGCTGAATCTGCTCCAGCTGCTTTTGGGTAGTGAGGGTAAGCTGCTTGATGCTCTGCTCCTGCTCTACTACGGCGGCGCGGCGGTCGGTCAGTTCCTGCTCCAGGGCCTGCTTTTGGCGGCGACTCTCCTGCTCGAATTCCTGCTTGAGGTTGCGGAATTTATCCTTCGATTGCTGAATCCGCTCGTCGCGGGTACGGGTGGCTTGCGCTTCGGCGTCTTGCAGAATCTGCTGGGCGCGGGCTTTGGCGTCGGCTTCGTGGTCCTGCCGGGCCTTTCCGGCCAGCAGGCGCCCCACCACGATGCCGACCACAAGGGCCAGCACAGCGGCAAGAGCAATATAAACAGAGGTGGACATGGGCTATGGTTTTTGGGAAAGTGAAACCCATAGCATGAAAGCACCGCCAACGCCCGCGCGGCCGGCAGAGCCGATTGCCCTGCCCCGCTTCGGGCTCATTCTTCGCGCTGGCCCTGACCAAGTTGGGGTCAGACCAGCACCACTCCCGACAGTAGCTCGTCTAAGCGCGCGAGGCGCTCAGTCAGGGCCGCGTCGGTCCCGTCCTTTTCCTTGCTGACCTTCAATTGGTCAGCCATTGTTGATAGGGCAATCATGGCCAGCAGATCCTGCTTGTCCTGAATGCCGTACTGGTCCCGAAATTCCTTTATCCGCTCACTGAGCAGTCGGCCTGCCATACGCAGACGTTCCTCGTCCTGGGGGCTTACCCGCATGGGGTAATCCCGGTCAGCCACGCGGATTTTAATGGATAGTTCGGACATCAGTAGCTAGGGATGCGGTGGGTAAGGTGGTTACTCCCTCAAATAGGCAAGGCACTTATCTATTTCCCGGATGTATTCGTTAAGGCGAAGTTTCAGCTCGTTGGTGTTGGCAGGTTCTCCTGCTATGGTATTGACAAGTTTAACAATATTCTCCTGATTCTGGAAATCCTTCAACTGCCGCTCCCGGTCGCGCACATCAGCACGCAGATGCTGAATGGTGGTCTGGGCATCGGCTAGCTCCTCACGCAACTGCTGATAGGCAGCCACTAAGGTGGTCACCTGCCGCTCCATGCGGTCTAGTTGCGCAAGCTGCTTCGAAGAGGCCATTGGCAGAGAGAATATTTTTGGTGAAGGTAACAAACCGCATCCTCACAAACACTCTCCCCTACTCTGCTCGTTTCCATCAGGAGAAACGTCGGAGCCGAGGAGAGTGTTCAGGTGGCGTAGAGTTTCTTAAGGTTGCAGAAAGAAGTTTATTAGAGTAGTTGACCACTCCCAAACAGCTTCCACAAGCACGTCATCCTGACGAAGGAAGGATCTTATTATGAAGGAACGAGGCGCTAGGCCAGTTGTTCAGACGTGATAAGATCCTTCCTTCGTCAGGATAACGTGCTTTTTACCGCCGGATAACCGCGCCGGCCTGCTTCTCAAACTGTTGTATCAGGCGCTGCATTACGCCATCAATGGCCTGGTCGGTGAGCGTCTGGGTGGGGTCCTGGAGCAGGAAGCTGACGGAGTATGACTTCTTGTCGGCGCCGAGATTTTCGCCTTCGTATACATCGAACACGTTGAGGCTTTGCAGGAGCTTCTTCTCGGTGCGGCGGGCAATCTGCTGGAGCTGGTCGAAGGTGATGGTTTTATCCACCACCAAAGACAAGTCGCGGCGCACTTCCGGGAACTTGGGCATCTCGCGGCCGACCAGGGTGTTCTTGTACTTACGCATCAGCCAGTCCCAATCCAGCTCGGCATACCACACGGGCTGCGATACATCGAGGCGCTTCAGCACGGCGTTGGAAACGGCGCCCAAGTGGCCTACGGGCTGATTCTGGGCCAGCAGCGTGAGGCCACACGCCAGGTATGGGTGCTGCACCGGCTGCGACGCCGGGGCTGGGAAGCCCAGTGAGGCCAGCACCTGCTGCACCGCACCAGCCAGCTGATGATACGTGGCCTTTTCCGACTTCTGCTGCCAGGTTTCGGGGGCGGTATTGCCGGTGATGTAGATGACAAGTTGGTTCTTCTCCTGGTACGCACCATCGGAGAGGCGGTGGTAGGTCTTGCCGAACTCGTAGAGCTTCAGGTCGCGCTGGCGGCGGTTCACGTTGTAACGAATCACCTCTAGGCCACTCTGCAGCATGCTGGGGCGCATCACGTTCAGGTCGGCGCTGTTGAAGTTTAGCAGCGGCACCAGCGTTTCGTCCGTTTCGCCTTCCTTCTGGAAGTAGAGCGAGTTGGTGATGGAGTTGGTAATGATTTCGGAGAAGCCCTGGCCGCTGAGCAAGCGCGCGGTATTCTGGCGGATGATTTCCGGATCGGGGTTCGGGAATTTCGCCAAGAAGGAGGCCGAGTTGTGAGGGCGCAGGGCTACGTGGTTGTATCCGTAAATGCGCAGGATTTCCTCAATTACGTCGGCCTCGCGGGTCACGTCTACCTTGTGCGGCGGGACCGACAGAATCCATTCGGCGTGGCCGGCTTCGTCCTGCAGCTCTTCGGCAATCAGAATATCAAGATCGGTGAGGATCTGGCGAATACGCTCTGGCGCAATGAACTGGCCTACAAGCTTCTCCACGCGGGGCAGCCGGAGCCGCACAGCCATGTGGCCGATATACGTGGGGTACTCATCTACAATGGGCGCCGCCACAGTCGCGCCGGCTACTTCCTGCAGCAGCAAGGCCGCGCGCTTCAGGGCTATCGGCACCATGTGCGGATCGGTACCGCGCTCGAAACGGAACGAGGCATCGGTTTTGAGCTGGTGCACCTGCCCGGTTTTGCGCACAGCAGCAGGCTGGAAATAAGCGCTTTCCAGGAAGATGCGGGTGGTTTGGTCGGATACGCCCGAGGTTTTGCCCCCGAACACACCGGCCAGCGCCATAGGCGCGCCGTTAGCGTCGGCAATAACCAAGTCCTCGGGCTTCAGGGTGCGCTCTAGGCCATCCAGTGTGATGAATTTCTCACCGGCTGCAGCGCGCTTCACCCGAATTTTGCCTCCAGTAATCTGGGCGGCATCGAAGGCGTGCAGGGGCTGTCCTAGCTCGTGCAGCACGTAGTTGGTTACGTCCACCACATTGTTGATGGGCGAAAGGCCAATGCTGCGCAGGCGGCGCTGCAGCCACTCCGGCGAGGGGCCTACGTGTACATTCTCCAGCAGCAAACCAGCGTAGCGTGGGCTGGCTTCAGCATCTTCCAGCTCTACCGTAATATTCTGCGCTGCCTCAGCGGGTGCGTGGAACTGGCTGATATCGGGCAGATGGCAGGGCTGGCGCAAGAGGGCGCGCAGCTCCCGCGCCACGCCGTAGTGCGAGGCGGCATCGGCGCGGTTTGGCGTCAGGCCGATTTCGAACACTGAGTCGGAGCCCAGACCGAAGTATTCGGCGGCCGGCGTGCCATTGGGCAGTTCGGTATCCAGCTCCATGATACCAGCGTGCGAGGTGCCTAGCCCTATTTCATCCTCGGCGCAAATCATGCCTTCGGAAGCCGCGCCCCGAATTTTTGATTTCTTGATTTTGAATGGCTCGCCGCCGGTGGGGTGCAGCTCGGCACCCTCCAGGGCCACCACCACCTTCAAGCCGGCGCGCACGTTGGCAGCACCGCACACAATCTGGCGGGGCACAGCGTCGCCTACATCTACGGTGGTGAGGCTCAACTTGTCGGCGTCGGGGTGCTTTTCGCAGGTAAGCACAGTGCCGAGCACCAAGCCGCGTAGGCCACCCGGTACGCTTTCCAACTCCTCAATGCCTTCCACTTCAAGCCCAGAGCCAGTGAGCAGCTTACCGATTTCCTCGGCGGGTTTATCAGTAGGAATGAGGGTACGAAGCCAGTCGAGGGATATTTTCATGGGGAAGTTGCCAGTTATCAATTGCCAGTTGCCGGTTGCCCGGCGCGGCAAAGGTACGGATTTGGGTTGGCGGCCTAAAAGTTGGCCTAGGGCAGTATAATAAGCAGACCCGGAGAGGTATAGGCCACTCTGTCATTCCAACCGCAGGGAGGAATCTGGGTTAGCCTCTAGGCCAGTTTACCAGATTCCTCGCGCTGCTCGGAATGACAGTTCTTCTTAGTGCCCTTCACCTTCCGCGTGGGCGGCGTGGTCGTGGAATTCCTGCTCTCCGGCCCTTATTTCAATGGGCAGGCGGTTGTCGGCGGGCGGCACGGGGCAGGCGTAGCTGTTGTTGTAGGCGCAGTATGGGTTGTAAGCCTCGTTGAAATCGAGCACGATTTCGGTGGCGCCGTTCTGCGGCTTGACGGCATCGAGGTAGCGGCCACCGCCGTAGGTCGTGAAGCCGTTGGTGCGGTCGGTAAAGGGAACAAACAGCGTAGAATCCTGGCCGTCGGCCTTCAGAAACAACGTGAGCTTGTGCTCCTGCTTGTTCACGATAAAGGAGGCTCGGCCCCAGCGCAGGTATTTTTCGGCCTTGCCATCCGTGAGGGCCATCGGCACAGTATCGCGCTGGGAAAAAGCCTCCAGCTGCGCTTCAAACCGGTAGCCTTTATCCGGCGCGAAGTAGCGCAGGCTGTCGAAGGCCTGGCGCTGCTCCGAGCTGAGCGGGGAGCCTTGCACGCGGCGGTATCCATCATTTTTCTCCTTACGAGCCTTGCGCAGCCGAGCCGCATACTGGTCGTCGTTGAAGACCAGATCCTTGAAGAAATAGCCGAATACAATCAGCAGCCCGATGCCGATGAGAAGTTTGGGATTGATGCGCATGCGGGCAAAGGTACGCCAGCGCAGTTGTTGGTTGCTAGCTATCCATCGTCAGAGTGGCCTACACCCACACGTCATCCTGAGCTTGCGAAGGATCTTGTTACGCGTGACCGGCTGGCCTAGCGTCTTGTGCTGACGTGACAAGATCCTTCGCAAGCTCAGGATGACGTGCGGGTATGCTTCGTTATGAGACAGCTAGTTTGACCAAGATTATAAACTCAGCACGCGAGATGCTTCGCCTACGGTGCTGCGTGAGGTTCTATTTCCACTCAAGTGGCCTACAGCATTCCTTCATCAGCGAAGCTGAAGTAGCCTTGATCGGTGTAGATCAGGTGGTCGAGGACGGGCAGGTCTAGGAACTGGCCGGCTTCTTTGAGCTTGCGGGTGAGGGCGATGTCGGCGGCGGAGGGGTTGCGGTTGCCGCTGGGGTGGTTGTGCACCAGAATAATGGACGAGGCCAGCTGCTCCAACGCCTCCTTGAAAATCAGCTTCGGGTCGGCGACGGTGCCGGCTACCCCGCCCCTGCTGATGCTCACGCTGCGCATCACTACATTGGCCCGGTTGAGCAGAATCACCCAGAACTCCTCGTGCGGCAAATCCTGCAGGTGGGGCCGGATGAGGTTATGAATATCACGCGAGCTGGTGATAGTGACGCGGGCGGCGGCATCGGCTTCTTTGCGGCGGCGGCCCAGCTCCAGCGCCGCCACAATGGTAATGGCTTTGGCCTCGCCAATGCCTTTTTGGCGCATTAGCTCCTTAATGGAAAAGCGGGCCAGCGTGTTCAGATCGTTGTTGGCGGCATTGAGTACCAGCTTGGCTACATCTACGGCGGAGAGCTTGGCGGTGCCGGAGCCCAGCAGTATCGCCATCAATTCGGCGTCGGAAAGGGCCGCACGGCCTTTTTGCATGAGCTTTTCGCGGGGGCGGTCTTCCTCGGCCCAGCTCTTGATTCCGAAGGCCGTGGGGGTTTCGTAGCGTATTGGTGCGGAAGGCTCCTCAGCGTTATCCGATAGATTTTCGGTCAGATTGTCAAACTCTTGCATAGGGCACTCTTGTTGTAACGTCCGGAAAATAAAGCAAAAACCCGACTCCCGCGTCTGCGTTCGTACGCCCGGCCACTCAAACTACTGGTCGTTTACGGAGTTTCTACCCTCACTATGTCTCGTTCTTTTTCTGGTATTGTATTTCTGCTGCTGATTGTAGTAGCCGAATGGTATGGCCTACAGGCCGTTCGCACGGCGCTACAGAGCGCTACTCCGCTGGCCCGCCGTAGCGCCAGCATCTTCTACTGGCTGCTCACGCTCACCATCTGGGGCCTAGGCATCTGGGCTCTCATGAACCGCACGCAGCACGCCTCGTTCCGCTCCTATTTCGGGGGCGTATTGCTGGCCCTGATTGCGGCTAAAATCGTGATTATGCTGCCGCTTCTGCTGGAAGACGTGGTGCGCGTGGTGCGCTGGGCCGCACAGGCCCTGGGCAACAGGCCTAGCGGTTCTTCTGAGAGCAACGCCATTTCCCGCAGCGAGTTTATCAGCCGACTGGCGCTGGTGCTGGGCGCCATCCCGTTCGTGTCCCTGATATGGGGCATGGTGCGGGGCGGCACCGACTACACGGTGAAGCGCGTAACGCTGCGTTTCCCTAACCTGCCGGCTTCATTTGATGGCTTTAAGGTGCTGCAGATTTCCGATTTGCACACGGGCTCGTTCCAATCAAAAGAGCCGCTGCAGCGCGCCGTGGCCATGATTAACAAGCAGAACGCTGACCTTGTGTTCATGACCGGCGACCTGGTGAACAACTACGCCCACGAGGTTGAGGAGCACATCGAGACGCTGGCCGGCATCCAATCAAAACTCCCGATTTACTCCATTCTCGGCAACCACGATTATGCCGATTACATCAACTGGACCGAGCAAGGTGGCCTAGCGGCCAAACAAGCCAACCTGGACCGCCTGAAGCAGAACCACGCCAAAATTGGCTGGCGCCTGATGCTCGATGAAAGTCATCATGTGGAGCGCAATGGCGAAAAAATTGCCATCATCGGGGTGCAGAACTGGGGCGCGCGCATGGGCTTCCCCAAGTACGGCGACCTGGCCAAGGCCCACGCCCAGTCCGATGCGCCCTTCAAGATTCTGCTCTCCCATGACCCCTCCCACTGGGATGGCGAAGTGCATCAGTACAACGACATCGACCTGACACTTTCCGGGCACACCCACGGCATGCAGTTCGGCGTGAACCTGCCGTTTCTGAAGTGGAGCCCGGTGCAGTATGCGTACCGGCAGTGGGCGGGCCTGTATCAGCGGGGCAAGCAGTATTTATACGTAAATGCTGGCCTTGGCTTTATCGGCTACCCAGGCCGGGTGGGCTTTCTGCCTGAAATCACGGTGTTTGAACTGCGCCGGGAGGCCTAGGCCAGTCTGTAGTGGCCTAGCAGCCTAATGTCATCATAAAAAGCCCGCACCTTTCTGGAAGTGCGGGCTTTTTTTGGATTTATCGGGGTCTGTAGTAACCGCAACAGAACCGTAGGCGTATAGCCGCCATCAGGAATTTTTCCTGCCACTCTCTCCCTCTCTCAACTCCCTCATTCCCATGAAAAAGACCCTGTTTTTGCTTTCGTGCGCCGTAGGCCTCACGATGGCTTCCTGCTCGCAGGATAAGACCACTGACACCACCACGAGTGCCGATGGTACGACTACCACTACCACCACGACTACGACCACATCGTACTCGGAAGATGCTATCCAGCGCCGCGCCGACCGTATGGCGGCCGATATGGCAGCCAAAATGAAGCTCGACGATGCTACCCGCACCAAAATCCGGACGGTATACGTGACCCGCGGTCAGCGCATCGGTGAGCTGCAGCAGAAGTACGCTACCGACACCACCGGCATGGCCGCCGCTATGCGCGACGTGTACACGTCTTCTGATGCTGAAATGAAGTCGGTCTTCACAGACCCCGCTCAGTACACGGCCTACGAGTCGAGCCGCATGGAGTACATGGATGACCGCTACATGGACGATGACGCTATGTCGTCTTCCAACATGGATTCGTCTTCGATGGATAACTCGGCTACCAGCAGCACGCAGTCGTCGGATATGCCCGTGGGCACCGATGGCAAAGTGAAAGTGAAGCGCGACGGCGACGTGAAACTGAAAGACAGCGAAGGCAACAAGGCCAAGATTGACGCCGATGATGCCACGATGAAAGTGAAGCCCGAAGAAGGCGGCAAAACGGTTATTAAGTAACTGTTGCGCTAGGCCACTTTTTACTGGCCTAACCATATTTAAGAGCCCGCACCTGCAACGGTGTGGGCTTTTTTTGTCTCCATTGGACATTGATCGGTCGATTCATTTGCGTCCCTGGTAGGTTTAAGTGAATTTTCCCGATTGGTCTGCGTTAGTTTGTGCGTTGATGATAGTTGGCTTATTTAGTTCTATGTTTCGCTGCTGGCTGCTGCCACTTGTGTTTTTGCTGCTGAGTGTGGGCTTGGCCACGGCCCAGGTGCGTGTAACAGGCTCCGTATCGGATGCCAGCACCCGCAAGCCTATTCCGGGCGCCTCGGTGGTGGTGCAGCGCACTCGTATGGGCGTAATAGCCAACTTCGAGGGCGACTTCAGCATCTCCGCCGCTTCCACCGATACGCTTATTTTCCGGGCTGTCGGCTTCAAAGCGCAACGTATGCCCCTGGGCGGCACCGGCCTCTCGCAGCTGATTGTGCAGATAAAGCTCCGGCAAGACACCGTGCTGCTGGGCGAAGTGCGCGTAACGGAAGGCCGCCCCGACCGCGCCGCTATCAACAAGGCCTTGCGCAATATCCGGCGGCCCAGCACCGCGCCTACCAGCGCCGTGAAGCGCCCGCCAGCCCCCAAACCACTTTTCGCCGTAGATTCTGCGGCGCCCAAAGCCCCCACGCCCAGCCTGGCCAGCCCCGTGAGCCTGATCTATGAGCAGTTTTCCAGAGAAGGCAAGCAGCGCCAGAAGATGATGGAAATTCAGGCCCAGGAAAACGCCGAAAAAGCCCGCCAGGCCCGCCAGAAGTACAACAAGAACTTCAAAGACAACCACGGCTACGAATAAGGTGAAGTGGTGATTCAGTGAGTTCAATGTGCTGGCGGAGCTAGGCCTATTTGTCATTGCGAGCAGAGCGAAGGAATCTTTCCTTGTCGTAAGCAGTGCATCTGATAAAACTAAGAGCCCTTACTTCCCTAGCGGTGGTAAGGGCTTTTGAATAGGCCATTAGTTGGCGCTAGTGGAAGGAAAGGTTGCTTCGTCCTTCGTCCTCGCAATGACAGATAGGCCTAGCTCCGTCAGCACATCGAACTCACAAACTCGTCATTTCACTACATCACCTGTTTACCTCTTCACCACTTTTCTCGTACAGCCGGTATATGAAAATCGGCTATCCTTGCGTAAACGAGTCTTTGGACTGCACTTCTACCAGCACGTTCCGGCTGGCGTCTTACTCCGATGAGCGGCTGGAGCTCACGGTGCGCAACAACCTCAACTGCCTGCTGCGCATCCTGGAGTTTAATGTGGCCCAGGGCATGCTGTTCTTCCGCATTGGCTCGGGCGTGGTACCGTTCGGCTCCCACCCTATCAACGGGTTTCCCTGGCAAACGCACTTTGCGGCGGAGTTTCGGGCCGTCGGCGACTATATCAAGGCCCACAACATGCGGGTGTCCTTCCACCCCGATCAGTTTGTGGTGCTGAACTCGCCCGATGCCGGCATTGTGGAACGTAGCATTTCGGAGCTGGTGTACCAGGGCTCGATGCTGGATCTGATGGGCCTCGACAGCACGCACAAGCTGCAAATCCACGTCGGCGGCCTCTACAACGACCGGGAGCTGGCCATTTCGCGCTTTATCGACACCTACCGCCGCCTGCCGGCCCCCGTTACGGCCCGCCTGGTTATTGAAAACGACGACCGGTTGTTTAGCCTGCAGGACTGCCTGCGCGTGCACGAGGCCGTGGGCATCCCGATTCTGTTCGATAATTTCCACCACGAGTGCCTGAACCACGGCGAGCCAATGGCCGAAGCCCTGCGCCTAGCTGCTGGCACCTGGCATCCGGAGCGCGACGGCACCATGATGATGGACTACAGCTCTCAGGCGCCTGGCGAGCGGAAGGGTAAGCACACCACCTCTTTGGTAGAAGAGCTGTTTCGGGAGTTTCTTACCCATTTGCAAGGCGTGAACCCCGATATCATGCTCGAAATCAAAGACAAGGAAATCAGTGCGCGGCGGGCCGTAGCCATCCTGCACGAGCTGGGCCTGGCTACACCGCAGCCGGTTTCTATTCAATAATATCTCACCCGATTTCTACACTTCCTCATGGCAAATCAATCGAATTCTGCTGACGCGAAACAGCTTACCGAGACCCTGCAAGCGTTGCAGGGTGGCCTAACCAGCATTCCAATCAGTACTGCCAGCACCACCATCGATCAGTGGCAGGAAGTGCTGCAGCAAAGCGGCATTCCAGCCCTGCAGGACATCGACCGGGAGCTTGGCAACCTGCAGTCGTTGCTCACGGTGGGCGCAAGTGGCCTAGATGGTCAGGCAATTGGCCGATCCCTCAGCATGCTCGGCAGCCAGACTTCGCAGGTAGCCGCTACCGCCGCCCCGGAGCTGCGGGCCTCTCTTACGCCTTTAGCTGATTTTCTGCTCAAAGCCGGCGGCAAGCTGGAAGACCAGAAGTAATTAATTGTCCCATATAAAAAGGTCTAGTTTACGCTAGGCCTTTTTCGTGGAAATATGCGAACCAAAAGTCTACGACTTTATCTATTATCTGCAAATATGGTTCTGATTGGTTGTTGTCAAATTCAATTATTAATTCAGTTGCAACATAGCCATCTTGGACATATCCGTTTTGAACATATCCAGAAGAATAACTCCTGACCATATTTGATCGCCCTTTACTAACAGTGAAGTGTTTACCACCAGTTATTATATCATGTAATACACTTAGCTCTGGACATATTTTCTCAAATGCCTGTCTTAGGTCATACAGACTCTGATAATTACTTTTCTCATTTGTATTAAAAACCCAATCTAACAAATGCCAACCTGACAGCGCACAGTCTAAAGCTTTATAACCTAAAGCTTTATAACGTGAGCCACTATGGTTTTTGAATTCAGTATAATCATGAACTAACTTTTTGAATAAGTCAACGGATGATTCTAAAAGGTTGTAATCATTCATACAGAATCAATTCAATACGTTACAAATACATTTATCAAACAAGGGCAACCTGTACAGGCGGGAAAGTGAGCAGGAAAGAGGTACCCAGCCCCATGATCGAGTTGACTTCTAGGCGAATGTGGTGCAGTTCGGCAATGGTGCGCACAATGGATAGGCCTAAGCCGTAGCTGTCGGTATCAGCGGCGGCGCCTTTATCAAACCGATCAAACAGGCGCGGGAGCTGCTCTTTGCTGATGCCTAGGCCAGTATCCCGGATTTCCAGCACGTAGCCGGCTCCTGCGGGGTGGCCTAGCACATGAATCTGGCCCTCGGGGCGGTTGTACTTGATGGCATTGCTGACCAGGTTGAATAACAGCGTAAACAGCAGGCCGCGGTTGCAGTTCACCACCGCAAAATCGGGGGACACTTGCTGGTGTAGCGTGAGGTTATGCACTTGCAGGCGGTCTTGCAGCTCCTCGGCTACCTCCGCCACCAGCTGAGCCAATGAAACCGTTTCGGTGCGCGGGAACTGGTCGTTTTCGATTTTGGAAATCATCAGCAGCGACTTGATGATGGTGCGCAGCCGGTGCACTGTCCGCTGCGATTCTACCACGCGCAGCAGGTTCTCATCGGAGAGGCTCTCGTCGGCGAGCATATTATCAAAGCGGTACTGCAGGGCGGTGAGCGGCGTGAGCAGTTCGTGCGAGGCATCAGCAATAAACTTGCGCTCCTTCGTGAACGACTCCTGAATGGTCGTCATCATTTCCCGCAGGCTCTCATCGAGGTACCGGAAATCTGTGGTGCTGGTCGGGATGGGGTCGAAAGTGAAAGAGGCCGGGTTGTGCACGTTTTTCAGCCGCTTCCGGATGATGGTGTTCAGGGGTTCCAGTAGGTAGCGGAAGAAGGCCAGATCGGCCAGCGTGGTGAGGCCAATAGCTACCAGCAGAATGTAGAAGGCATAGCGGCGGAAGTTCTTCTCCGTTTCGCCAATGCTGCCCGTGCTCCGGCCAATTTCCAGCAGATACGGCTGCCCATCCTGCACAAAGGAGTAGCTGAGCACACGGTATTCCACAATCTCGTCCTCCACCGCCCGCTTCGAGTCCTCAATAACATCGATTTTAGGACCCGGCGGAATCTCTTCCAGGGAGATAAACTCCTCCTTCAGCAGGTTGTAGCTCCCATAAGACGACTGCTCGCCCTCGATAAAGGTAGAAATGCCTGTACGCCGGATGATGCGCAGCACTTTCTCTTTCTTTTGCTGCAGGCGCTGATCGGTGGAAAGCAGGGCCAGGCGGCTCATCACGGGCGGCAACACGCCCACCAGCAGCAGCAAAATCGCAATCCGCGACAAGGCATTGAACAGCGAAAATTTGGCCCCCAGCTTCACAAGCGCATTATTTCGGTAATACGGCCCGGTAGCCCAGTCCGCGCACAGTTTCCAGCCAAGTTACGTCGGCGTACTGGCCTAGCTTCTTGCGCAGATTTTTGATGTGGGCGTCAATGTAGTTCGAGTCGAACCCCGATTCGGGCAAATTGCCCCAAATGTGCTCCGTAAGCTGCAGGCGCGTAAGCACGCGGTTGCGGTGGAGCACCAGGTAGCTCAGCACATCAAATTCCTTTACTGACAACGACACTTCCTGATGCTGATGCAGCAGCCGGCGGTTTTGCACGTCCAGCTCAAACTCTCCGCAGGCTACCAGCGGCTTGTTCAGCCCGAAGCGGCGGCGCGTGATGGCGTGCATGCGGGCCAGCAGCTCCGGCAACGAAAACGGCTTGGCCAGGTAGTCATCGGCCCCCAATTCCAGGCCGCGGATGCGGTCTTCTACACTGCCGCGGGCTGTAAGAATGATAAAGGCCGCGGTGGAGTCGTTTTGCTTGGCTTCGGCCAGCACGTCCAGGCCGTCGCCGCCGGGCAGGCCTAGGTCTAGCAGCACAAAGTCGAACCCATTATCGGCCAGCTGCTCCGAGGCTTCCCGGGCGGTGCGGGCCACAGTACAAACAAAGCTTTGCTGGTGCAGAAAAATACCCAGCTCGCGCGCCATGGTGCGCTCATCCTCCACAATCAATACCGTCATCAGCCGTCGTACTAAAGGGTCAGGGAGATGCTGCTGGTGAAGTACGAGCGGGCCCGTGAGACATCTTCGGGCAGCAGATTGACGGGCACAGCATAGCGCCACGCGCCCTGCACAGCTACTTTCCCCAGGTGATAGGTAAGCGGCACGCGCAGCTCATAGTTCAGGATTCGGAACCGGGTGGTGCTGGTCGTGACGGTGGTTGTTCCGGAGCCAGTTCCGGGGTTTTTGCCTTTCCCATTGCCATTTCCGCGCTGCTGCTGTTGCACCAAGCTAGTTTCGGCAAAGCTCTGGGTACCGGCCGTCACGCTCACGCGTGGCTCAATGGAGAGGTAGCCTTTCGGCGTAAAGAGCTTGTCTATTTCGAAATAGCGGGAGTTATCCAGAATCAGAAACAAGTCGTTGGAGCCCCCAAACAGATAGGCCACATTCAGGCGCGAGTACACGTAGCCCCAGTCCCAGCCGACATAGCCATCCAGCGAGTTATTGACGCTGGATTTCACTAGTGGGCTGTTGGCGGCAAACAAAAACCGGGAGTAGCTCAGGGAGGCGTCTACGGTCTTGGACAGGTCGCCGTCCCAGCCTATGGAAAGGTCAGTTTCATCCACGAAGGTGGCCGTGTTCAGCAGGTTATAGCTCATCACCGAGCCCCACAGGCCTAATTTGCTGGTATACGTCAGCTCGCCGGCCGCGTAGGGGTAGCGGGTGGTTTGGGTGCGCCCGAAAAACGACGAGTTGTTGCCGTAGCTCAGGGCTGCCATAAGGCTGCTCTGTTTTGGGCTGGCCTCGGTGGGTGTGGAGAGGCCTACGCCAGTTTGGGCCTGCACTTGGCCTACTGCCAGGCCACTCACCAGCCACACTGCCAGCACACGATGTAACAAGGATAGACGAGGTATAGTGAGTAAGTAAGCGTACTGCTGAAAGCTCATCGGTAAAAGAAGGCGTAAGGCTATTGATGTCCGTGGCCGTGTCCGTTGCCTAGACCTCTTCCGCGGTTGGCGCTCCGGCTTTCGGCGCTGCCACGGGCACTCCGCGCGCTCCGCGGGCCACGCGCCGAGCGGGCACTGGATTTTTCGGTGCTTTCGCCCTGCTCATTTACGCGGGCGGGCTTGGTCTGCCGCCCCGCCAGCGGCACCGCTTTTACGGGGGCCTCCTGGGTTCCGGCAGCGGGCGGGGTAGTCTGTTTTTCGCCCTGGCCTAGCGCGGCCGCGGGGGCAACTACAGGCCTAGCAAGGGCCATCAGACCAGTTTCTGGGGCAGACTGCAGAGCTTCCGCTTGCACCTGGAAAGCGCCCAGCCAGAGGCTCAAGCAACACAAAAGAGGTTTCATATAGATACGTAATGCTAGGTTTCAGCCTTGGCGCTGGCAACTTACGGGGTTTCGGCAACTCCGGGCCTTCCTATCGACCAACAGGCCCGGCCCGCCCCCACAGATGTTGGAAGGCAGACCGGGCTTGCTAGCCTATGCGCCGAAACGGCTTAGCGCTTGCCGTGACCAGCGCCCGATTTATCGTGGCCAGCGGCATGCGTGCTGCCGGTCTGGCGGTTGCCGTGGCTCCGGTCGCCGCGGGCCGAGCGCTCTGGGCGGATTCCTTTGGCAGCTTTAGCATCAGAGCGAGCCACTGTGCTTACGGCTGCTCCTTTCGCAGCGCCTGTGAGCGTGGTGGTGGTGGCCACTGCGCTTACAGCCTGCCCATGATTTACGGGAGCCGCTTTCTGGACATCAGCATCGTCCTTATCCTCGTTGTGCTGCTTGGTTTTACCGTCGTGCTTAGCCTGCTTTGGAGCACGGCCGTCCTGAGCAACAGCAGTAGGAGTTTGAGCTAGGGCAGCAAAAGTGCACAACAGAGCAGCGGCCGAAAGAAGTGTCTTTTTCATGATGTGGGGAGTACAGTAGGTTGAAGAACACTACAAACCTATTTCTACAAGATGATGCCAACATGATAAGGTACCTTCAGCCAAAGCCAACCTTTCCGGCCTCACTCTCGTGCTTGTTGCTGGCCGACTGAGCCAGCACCTTTTCTATGCATGTGGGCCAGTAGCCAGCACAACTCTTTACTTTTCCGCTTCATACGCTCCGACGACGCCACTTATGGAAAGCTTGACCAAAATTGAAGACCTGGGCAAACCGCGGGTGGTGATTGTAGGAGGCGGTTTTGGTGGCCTGGAGCTGGCTCAGGCTCTGCGCCACGCTCCCGTGCAGGTTGTGCTGATTGACCGGCAGAACTACCACGCCTTTCAGCCCCTGCTCTACCAGGTAGCCACCGCCGGCCTCGCGCCCGATACCATTGTATCGCCGTTTCGGAAGATTCTGGACGAGCAAGAGAACTTCTACTTCCGGCTGGCTGAGGTGCAGGCCGTAGATACGGAGAAGCAACTGCTGGAAACCTCCATCGGGATGCTGCGCTACGACTATCTGGTGCTGGCCACCGGCGCCACCAGCAACTTCTTCGGCGACCAGCAGATGCAGCAGCACGCCATCACGCTCAAGAGCGTCTCGGATGCCATTGAGCTGCGCAACACAGTACTTTCCAACTTCGAGCAGGCCTTGCAGCTCGGCGATATGGAGAAAATCAATAGCCTGCTCGACTTCGTGATTGTGGGCGGCGGCCCCACGGGAGTGGAAATTGCGGGCGCCCTAAGCGAGCTGCGCACCCACGTATTTCCGCGCGACTACCGGGAGCTGAACTTCAAGGAAATGGACATTCACCTGATTCAGAGTGGCCCGGCCCTGCTGAAAGGCATGTCGAAGGAAGCTTCCGAAAAGTCGTTGGAGTACCTGAAGCAGTTTGGGGTACAGGTGTGGCTTGATCGGCGGGTGAAGTCCTACGACGGTTACACCGTCACGCTCAATACCGGCGAGCAGCTCGTAACCCGCACGCTCATTTGGGCAGCGGGCGTCACGGGCAGCCCCATCAGTGGCCTACGCCCCGACTGCCTCCTACCCGGCAACCGGTATCAGGTAAATGAATTTAGCCAGGTGGCGGGCTACGAAAACATCTTCGCCATCGGCGACATTGCCGCCATGAAAAGCGCGGAGTACCCCGAGGGCCACCCCATGGTAGCGCAGCCCGCGTTGCAGCAAGGCAAGCTCCTAGGTCACAATATCATCCAGCACTTGGCCGGCCGGCCCAAACAGCCCTTCCGCTACCATGACAAAGGCAGTATGGCCACCATCGGCCGCAACCACGCCGTAGCCGACATCAAGCTTTTTGGTCAGGACTTACGCCTGAACGGTTTCGTGGCCTGGCTGGCCTGGAGTCTGGTGCACGTACTCTCGTTGGTGAGTTTCCGCAATCGCCTGCTGGTGCTCCTTAATTGGGGCTGGAGCTATCTGAGCTACGATAAAGGCCTGCGTTCCATCATTGGGAGTAGTAAACCGCTGGTACCGCTGGAGCAGCCCCACGAAGAAAAGGCAGTGACCTAACCTTTGGGCATACGTAGGGGCAGAAAATAAAAAAGGCCTTCCCAATTGTGGGAAGGCCTTTTCAGTGGAGCTGCAGGGATTCGAACCCTGGTCCAGACAAGGAGAGCGTCGAGCTTTCTACGTGTGTATCTATGCTTAAATTTTCGAGACATTCCAGGCGCACATCAGGCCCTTGGTTTGTCCTTATCTGCTTGAGTTTCGCCGAAGGGTCGCAGCGCCCCCAGGACTATCCTACTACTTACGACGCCCCGAACTCACCCGTGAGAAGGAAGACGGGTGCGGGACGATGACAGTGCTTAGTACCTAGACTAGGCAGCCATGGCGTAGCTATACTCGCCGGTTGTTGTTTGGATGAATTTTTGGCGGGAGATTTATCCAACTCCCGACACGCTTACTCGCGACCTGCACAAGCTGTCAATTCCGGTCAGCCCCAATTTAGAAAGAACGAGACCCGCCACAAAGGACGGGGTGCGAATGTACGCACATCAGGGAGAAAACGTTGTGAAAGCTCGAAATTGTTCCCGCTAGGCCAGTCAACAAAGCGTTGTTTTTGCCTTATAGGCTGCTGCTTTTTCTGGCTTGCTAAACCCACAATAATTGTTCTGTTTCCTGTCTTCAACTTGGCCAAGAGCCCTTCCAAAGCCCGGGTTTTCGGGGTATCTTTGTGGCTAGTCGTATGGAGAATTTCGTTGTTTCAGCCCGCAAATATCGTCCCGCCACGTTTCGCAGCGTAGTTGGGCAGCAGCACGTTACCACCACGCTGCAGAACGCCATTGCCTCTCAGCATCTGGCGCAGGCGTTTCTGTTTTGCGGTCCGCGCGGGGTGGGCAAAACCACCTGCGCTCGGATTCTGGCCAAAACCATCAATTGCGAGTTTGTAGAGGAACATGTGCGTAAAGGACGCCCCGTTTCGGAGCTGCTGAAAACGCAGCCCGAGATTGTGCCCGATGCACTTCAGCAGTCTGCCGACCCCGATAACACACCTTTCGAGCTGGAAGCTTGCGGCAAGTGCAGCTCGTGCCGCGCCTTCCAGGAAAGCGCCTCTTTCAACGTACACGAGCTCGATGCCGCTTCCAACAACTCCGTAGAAGACATCCGCAGCCTCGTGGAGCAGGTGCGCTACGCCCCGCAGCAGGGCCGCTTCAAGGTGTACATCATCGACGAGGTGCACATGCTCTCGAATGCGGCCTTCAATGCCTTCCTCAAAACCCTGGAAGAGCCGCCGAGCTACGCCATTTTCATCTTGGCTACCACCGAGCGGCACAAGATCATCCCCACGATTCTCTCGCGCTGCCAGATCTTCGATTTCAATCGGATTCGGGTTGATGATATTCGGGGCCATTTGCGCTACGTGGCTACCCAGGAGCAGATCAAGGCCGAGGACGATGCGCTGCACCTGTTGGCCCAAAAGGCCGATGGTGGCCTACGCGACGCCCTGAGCATGTTCGACCAGATGGTGACCTTCTCGGGCCACGATCTGCGCTATAAGGATGTGGTCCAGAACCTGCATATTCTGGACTATGAGTACTATTTCCGGCTGGTTGATGCTTTGCTGACGGAGAACCTGTCTCAGACGCTCCTGCTGCTGGAAGAGGTAGTCCAGAACGGCTTCGATTTGCACAACTTCGTGGTGGGTGCCGCCGAGCATTTGCGTGGCCTGCTGGTGTGCAAGGACCCCATTACGGTGCAGCTGCTGGAAGTGTCTGATAACATTCGGGCGCGCTATGTACAGCAGGCCCAGGCCGCACCGTTGGCCTTTCTGCTGTCGGGCCTAAACCTGGTAAGCCAGTGCGACCGGGAGTTCAAGCAAGCCAAAAACCAGCGCCTGCACGTAGAGCTGATGCTGATGAAGCTGGCCTACCTCAACGGCGCCGTGCAGTTTGCCCGCGACATGGGTGCTGGCCCCGCCGCCAACGCTCAAGCCGCGTCGCCACAAAACGGCGAGGCAAAAAAAAAAAGTAGCGTAGCTCCTGCAGTTCCCGCCCCCGATGGAATGCTGACCACCAACGGTACGGCAGAAACGGCCGCAGCTTATATTCCGGCAACTGGAAACAGCCCTGCACAACCTGCAGTAGCCACCGTGCCTGCCGCCGCTCCTACCCCCGCTAGGCCACTTGCCCACGCTCCCGCTGACCCCGAGCCGATTGTGCCCATCGAGAGCGGTGTGGAGGAATTGCACAGCACGCCCAGCATTGAGGATGAAGCCGCCACAGAGGTGCCCGCTACCCGGCAGGCTCGCGACACGGTGCCACACGTGGAAATCGGGAGGCCTAGTATTGCCGGCCACGAGCCCGGCCAAACGCCCGTAACGGCAGCCCCCCTGCCCCCACCCCGCCCCGGTTTGCCCACTAGCAAGCCGATAGGCCTAGGCAGCAAGATACCTGGCCTAGGTAGCCTGAGCGCCATGAAAGCGCAAATGGAGCAGCAGGCCGCGGGCAAGGCTGCCTTAGTCGATACGGAACCCAGCGGCCCTACTATGGGCCTGGCCCCCATCAACGATGAGGTGCTGCAGCGGGTGTGGAAAGAGCTGCTGGAAGAGCGCAAGCAGCACAGCATGAGCGAGTACAGCGTGCTGAACCGCCCCGTGCAGGCTAATGAGCAGCACGTAGTAGTGCTCCGCGTGGACAATCCCGTGCAGGAAGACCAGTTCAACGAGTTCCGGGCCGGTTTCCTGGGCGAGCTGCGCCGCCGCACCGGCTACCCGCGCCTCAACGTGCAGGTGGAAGTAGTAGAGCGCGTAGATACCGGCCGCAAGCTCTACACCTCTACCGATAAGCTGGAATACCTGATGGAGAAGTACCCCATGCTTTCTGAAATGAAGCAGAAGCTAGGCCTGGATACCGATTAGGCCCTAGGCCAGTCGGCTGCTTTTTCCGCAGTGCCGCAACTCACAAAAGGACCGTGTGCCCCGAGAGCAAGCCGTTGTAGGCCAGTCGCTCGTAGGACACACGGTCCTTTTTTATGCCTCCCGATGAGGGGCTGGCAAACTCAGCAGTAGGCCACTACGGAGCTTGAAACACCGGGGTAAATACGTGATTCTCATACGCAAATTTTCGCACTTCGCAGGCTGGAGGGCTAAAGCGGGCTTTTTATTCCAATACAGGCCGCCTATCTTTGATTCCTTTATTCCTCGCCCTGCCTGTTGCGTCTGCGTCTATCGTGAAAAAACCCTTTCTGCTTTTCCTCCCGGCTATTGCGGCGCTTAGCCTTACCCAGTGCCAGACCAGCAAGCCGGTAGCCGCCACCGATACTCCTTCGGCCACTACCAGTTCTGCTTCACAGAAGGAATACAAGTACCAGACCGTAGAAGGCGACCCGCTCAAAGCGCGCATCTACACCCTGGACAACGGCCTGACCGTTTACCTCTCCGATTACGACGACGCCCCTCGCATTCAGACCTATATGGCGGTGCGCGCCGGCTCCAAGAACGATCCGCACAACGCCACTGGCCTGGCGCACTATCTGGAGCACATGGTGTTCAAGGGCACCTCCAAGCTAGGCACTCAGAACTGGGCCGCCGAGAAAGTAGAACTCGACAAGATTGAGGCTCTTTACGAGCAGTATCGTGCCCAGACTGATGTGGCCAGCCGCAAGAAGCTCTACCACCAGATTGACTCTGTATCGAGTGTGGCGGCCAAGTATGCCGTAGCCAATGAGTACGACAAGGTGATGGGTGCCATCGGGGCGAAAGGCTCCAACGCTTACACCTCGGTGGAGCAGACGGTCTATCAGGAGGATATTCCAAGCAATCAGATTGAGAAGTGGGCCGCCATTCAGAGCGAGCGGCTGGGCGAGATGGTGCCGCGCCTGTTCCATACGGAGCTGGAGGCGGTGTATGAGGAGAAAAACCGGGGCCTCGACAGCGACTTCCGCAAGGAGTTGGAGATGCTCAACCGCAACCTCTACCAGAAGCACGAGTACGGCACGCAGACCACCATCGGCACGATTGAGCACCTGCAGAACCCGTCTATCACCGAAATCAAAAAGTACTTCGGCCAGTATTACGTGCCGAACAACGTAGCCCTCTGCCTCTCCGGCGACCTAGACTACGACCAGACCATCCGCGTCATCAATCAATACTTTGGCAAGCTGCAAAGCAAGCCGGTACCGGCCTACACGCCTGCCAAAGAATCGCCCATTACGGCGCCTATCGTGAAGGAAGTAATCGGCCCAGATGCGGAGAACGTGATGCTCGGCTACCGCTTCCCCGGCGTGGCGACCCGCGACGCGCTGGTGCTGCGCATGCTGGACAAGATCCTGACCAACGGTCAGGCCGGCCTCATCGACCTGAACCTGAACCAGAAGCAGGCCGTGCTGAGCGCGGCTTCCTTCACGGATATCAACAACGACTACTCCTCGCACATTCTGTACGCTACGCCGCGCCAGGGCCAGAAGCTGGAGCAGGTGCGCGACCTGCTGCTAGGCCAGTTGGAGAAGGTGAAGAAAGGCGACTTCCCAGAGTGGCTGATTCCGGCCATCATCAACAACGAGCAACTGCAGCGCACCAAGAGCTACGAGAGCAACGAGGCTCGTGCTGGCGCCTTCGTGGAGGCCTTCGTGGCCCGCGAAGACTGGAAGGACTACCTGAAGCAATTCGACGATTTCGCGACCATCACGAAGGAAGAAGTAGTGCGTGTGGCGAACCAGTACTACGGCCCTAGCTACGTAGCCGTGTACAAGCGCACCGGCCAGGACCCCAACAAGGTGAAAGTGGTGAAGCCCGCCATTACGCCCGTTCCCGTAAACCGCGAGGTAGCTTCGGAGTTCTACAAAGAAGTAACCAACAAATCTACGCCGGAGCTGCAGCCTGTTTTCCTCGATTACAAAAAGGACATCCAGGAAACCAAGCTGGCTTCGGGCGTGCCGGTGTTCTATACCCGCAACGCCGAGAACAACCTCTTCAACCTGTACTACGTGCTCGATATGGGCACGAACAACGACCCGCGTCTGGGCCTGGCTGCCGATTACCTACAGTACCTGGGCACCGGCAAGTACACGGCTGAGCAGCTGCAGCAGGAGTTCTACAAGCTGGGTTGTTCCTTCGCCGTGAGCAGCGGCCAAGACCGCATTTTTGTGAGCCTGAGTGGCCTAGACAGCAATTTCGAGCCGGCATTGCAGCTGTTCGAGAGCCTGATTAACGCACCCAAGCCTGATGCCGCCGCGTTGCAGAACATGGTGGCCGGTGAGTTAAAGTCGCGCCAAGATGCCAAGCTGAACAAAGGCGTGATTCTGAATCAGGCCATGCTGAACTATGCTAAGTATGGCTCGAAAAACCCCTTCACCAGCCGCCTAAGCGAGAAAGAACTGAAGGCCCTGAAGCCCGAGCAGCTGACCACGCTCATCAAGCAGATTCCAACCTATCAGCACCGTGTGCTGTACTACGGTCCGCGCCCGGCTACTGGCCTAGTAACTACCCTGAACACCGACCACAAGACGCCTGCCACGCTCAAAGCAGTTCCGGCCGCGAAGGACTTCGCGGAGCAGCCCATGAACGCACGGAAGGTGTATTGGGTGGACTACAACATGGTGCAGGCGGAAATCCTGTTCCTGACCAAGGGCGACATCTACGACAAGAACATTGTACCCACAGTAAGCCTCTACAACGAGTATTTCGGGGGCAGCATGGGCAGCATTGTGTTTCAGGAACTGCGCGAGTCGAAGGCACTGGCCTACTCCGCCTCTTCGCGTTACGCCAACGCCGACAAGCTGGGCCGCAGCAGCTACAACCTCAGCTACATCGGGACGCAGAGCGACAAGCTGCCTGAGGCTATGGCCGGTATGGAAGCTCTGCTGAACGATATGCCGGTGGCCGAAGCCAACCTGCAGATTGCCAAGAACGCCATCCGCAACAGCATTGCCACGGAGCGCATCACCAAGTCGGATGTGCTGTTCAGCTACGAGCGCGCCAAGCGCCTGGGCCTCGACTATGATGTGCGCCGCGACGTGTATGAGAAGACGCAGAACATGAGCTTCGCGGATCTGCAGAAGTTTCAGCAGGCGAAAGTGAAAGGCCAGAACCAAACGATTCTGGTTATCGGCTCGAAAGACCGCCTCAATTTCAAGGAGCTAGCCAAGTACGGCCAGGTCCAGCAACTCACGCTGAAAGAGATTTTCGGCTATTAACCGGTAACCGTAGGCCACCTCTAGCCCGTCATGCTCTGACGGGCTAGAGGTGGCCTACGGTTCTACTTCTACTAACCCCACAACTCCTAAATAACTGTCACTTAACACCTGACATCTTTTTCCAATGGCAGAGAAAATCACCATCAAAAACGGCAAGCTGAACGTACCTGACCAACCCATCATTCCTTTTATTGAGGGCGATGGTACGGGTCCGGACATTTGGGCGGCTTCCGTACGAGTATTTGACGCGGCTGTGGCAAAGGCCTACGGCGGGTCGCGCAAGCTGATCTGGAAAGAGGTACTGGCTGGTGAGAAATCTTTCAAGCAGACGGGTAACTGGTTGCCCAATGAAACCCTCGACGCTTTCCGGGAATACCTGGTGGGCATCAAAGGCCCCCTGACAACTCCCGTGGGCGGCGGTATCCGCTCTCTGAACGTGGCCCTGCGCCAGGAACTAGACCTGTACGCCTGCGTGCGCCCCGTGCGCTGGTTTGATGGCGTTCCTTCACCTGTGAAGCACCCCGAGCTGACGGATATGGTCATCTTCCGCGAGAACACGGAGGATATCTATGCCGGCATTGAGTACATGAACGGTACGCCCCAGGCTCAGAAAATGCTGGAATTCCTGCAGGACGAGATGGGCGTGAAGAAAATCCGCTTCCCCGAGACGTCTTCGTTCGGCATTAAGCCTGTGTCGAAAGAGGGCACCGAGCGTCTGGTGCGCGCAGCCATTGAGTACGCCATTTCGCACAACAAGCCTTCCGTGACCATCGTGCACAAGGGCAACATCATGAAGTTCACCGAGGGCGCCTTCAAAACCTGGGGCTACGAGCTGGCTGAGCGCGAGTTCGGCGACAAAATATACACCTGGGCTCAGTACGATAAAGTATTGGCTAAGCAGGGCCAGGAAGTAGCCGACGCGCAGCAGAAAGCCGCGCTGGATGGTGGCAAAATCCTCATCAAGGACAGCATTGCAGATGCCTTCCTGCAGCAGATTCTGCTCCGTCCCGCCGACTACTCCGTAGTGGCTACCCTAAACCTGAACGGCGACTATATCTCCGACGCGCTGGCCGCCATTGTGGGTGGTATCGGCATTGCGCCCGGCGCCAACATCAACTACGTAACCGGTCACGCCATCTTCGAAGCGACCCACGGCACCGCGCCTAAGTACGCCAACCAGGACAAGGTGAACCCCGGCTCGGTTATCCTGTCTGGTGCCCTCATGCTGGAGCACCTAGGCTGGCAGGAAGCCGCCGACCTGATCTACAAAGGCCTCGAAGCCTCCATCGCCTCCAAGCGCGTCACCTACGACTTCGAGCGTCTGATGGAAGGCGCCACCCTGCTAAAGTGCAGCGAGTTCGGCAGCGAGATTATTGAGCGCATGTAGTTAGCTTGGCAATAGCCAATTAATAAGAAAACCCCGCGTTGGCTGTAAGGCTGGCGCGGGGTTTTCATTTCTCTTTACTTCTACATAATGTTAGGATTCTCTGATTCTCGAAAGCCGAATGTCATTATTGCTACGCTGCTTGCACCATTATTACTTATTT
This sequence comes from Hymenobacter gelipurpurascens, assembly GCF_900187375.1. Taxonomy (NCBI): domain Bacteria; kingdom Pseudomonadati; phylum Bacteroidota; class Cytophagia; order Cytophagales; family Hymenobacteraceae; genus Hymenobacter; species Hymenobacter gelipurpurascens. The sequence goes on from NZ_FYEW01000001.1 coordinate 2,606,473, forward strand.
GCTCCCTATGCGGAAAGGCTTATCTATTGGAAACTTCTTGGGCAAGCGGCTTTACTTATCGGATAAGTATATACCTGCTGTTCATATTGATGAATATCACATCTCTTTTGATGAGTGGGTATTCGATAGTAACAGTTGTTGCTTACCGTCATATTTGGGAATATCAGCGAGGCAGCATTATTAACATTGTTACATTAACCTCTCTACCTGTCATTCTATTCTGGATATACTGGGCTCTTTCTTTTATAAAACAACAGTCAAATCTAAACTGGTAGAAAGCCACCATACACACTCATGATTCCGAGTATTTGTTGAAAGGCACAACACACCATTGAACAATAGTGAGTTCAGCGACGAGCTTACAATTGCACCCAGTAACATAGACAAGTTATTGCCATCGATAACTTCGCCCGACCTCCTCTATACCGAAAACAGGGCACCCACTGGATGCCCTGTTTCACTTCTGGCATACCTCATCTGCCTGCTATTTCAAGTTTTCCAAATACGCAGCGGCGCTGGTGTTTTTGGGGTTTAGGGCGAGGGAGCGTTGATAGTTTTTGGTGGCTAGCTCTTTGTTGCCAAGCTCGGCGTAGGTTTCCGCGAGGCTGTCGTAGGCGTTGGCACTTTCAGGGTAGAGGCCTACGTTCAGTTTGAATACTTCCAGGGCGTCTTTGGGCTTGGCCTGGCTTAGGAGGCGGTAGCCCCACGCGTTTACCTCATCCTCGGGGAGCTGGTACTGGGGGTTCTTTTTCTTTTCCTGCTTTACTAGAGCATTGGCATGTGAGAAGCCGCGCTTACGAAGCTCCTGGTGCAGCGCCCGGATGGTGGGCGGCAGGCCGAAACCGGCGGTGGCGCGCATGTCGGGGAGGTAATGGGCGGCTATTTCATCCACAAAATTATCAGGGTTGGCGCCCTGCAGGTTGGTCAGCACGATAATGGCCAGCTCATCTTTGGGGTATACAAATAGGGCGTTGCGGCCCCCTCCTACCGGCGCTACGGCCGGGTGCTCGGCCCGCGAGATGGTAGGCCACCCCAGCGCATAGCCGTTCAGGAATCCGCTGAAGCCCCGCTGCGTGCCGTTGTTCAGGACGCCCGGCGTCCAGAGAGCCGGGAGGCTACTGGCTTTCAGGAGTTTCCCCTGCTGCAGGGCTAGTACCCAACGGGCTAGTTCCTCGGCTGTAGAGTTCAGGCCGGCAGCCGTGCGTGTAAACGGCGGAAACATCTCAAATACATTCCGCAGCTGCTTGGAGCGGCCCATTTCCCCATCTACCATATGGTAGAAAGTGTAGCCCCTAGCGGTGTGGGGCACAACATCGTGGGCATCGCCAAACACCGTACGCGGCATCCCGACCACGTTGAGCTGCCTCTCCTGAATAAACTGCGCGAAAGGCTGACCGCTAAGCTTATCGATGATCTGGCCCAGCAGTACATAGTTGGTTTGGTTGTAGGCGAACTTCTCGCCGGGCTGGAAGTCCATGGGCTTGGTTTGCACCTTGGCCCAGATAGCACTGGCATTTTCCTCCGTCAGCAATTCGTCTTCCGACATTACCTCGGGCAGGCCGGAAGTGTGCGTGAGCAGCTGGCGGACGGATACGGGTTGCCAGGCAGCGGGTAGGCCACTCATGTAGCGCGAGGTAGGCGCAGCCAGATCCAGCCTACCGGCTTCTACCAGCTGCATCACGGCCACGCCCGTAAAGGCCTTCGTGATGGAGTTGATGGTGAAGCGCGTTTGTGCAGTTACCGGAATGGAGTCCTGGAGGTTGGCCACGCCATACTGGCCTAGCTTCACAATTTTGCCCCTCTGAACAACAGCCAGCTGTAGGCCCGGAATCCGCTGTTGGCGCATGCGGGCCAGTAGGAAGGCGTCGAGTGTATCGGCGGGCGTTTGGGCGTGGGCCTGGTAGCACCAAATTAGGAGCAGCAGTAGGGTGGCTACCCGGCTGAGCCAGGTGGTGATTGGGAGCGTTTTCATGGGAGAGAAGTAAGAAGTGCGCGTACTGATGAGCCGCCTACTGAGGCTGATGCCGGCAAGATGCGCAAACACCATATAGGGTTGCCCATATATTCTATTTTCTCCCCTTAAGTGGCCTAGGCCACTTCTATGCTATACAGGCCGAACGGATAAAAGCCAGAAACCCGTTGCTGACACACATGTACAATGTGCCAGCAACGGGTTTCCGGGTGAGCGTTTGTAGCGGCTAGTACCGCATGGGCCTAGGCCTGCTTCTCTTGTAGCTTCTGCAGTTCCTTGTAGGTTTTCTGCGACTGCTCGTACTGGCGCTCCACTTCCTGGCGAATGCCGCCGCTGATGGATTGGTCGGCCAGAGCTTCCTGATAGGCTTTCAGGGCCCACTCTTCGCCGTAGATGTTGGAGCCGAGGATGGCTTTTTCATCGGAGCCGGTGATGGCGGCTTTGGCATCCATCCAGCCACGGTAGAGCTTGCCTTTTACCGTGGTGCTGGTTTGCCGCTTGCCACCCTGCTCGCGTAGGTAGCCATTTAGCTCGTTGGCAAACTGCTGGCTCTGGCTTACTAGCTGCTTGTAGAAGCCGCTGAGTGCCGGGTCCTGGCTTTCGGTTACGGCGCGGCGGTAGCCTTCTATGCGGTCATTCACGAAGTAGAGCAGTTCATGCAAAGCATCGGCCTTCTGGCCACTGCCTGCCTTGCCCGATTTTCCGCTGCGCAGTAATGAGCCAACACCCAGTACGAGCAGGGCACCACCCACCACTTTTTGGGTGGTGCTCAGGCGGCCTATCATGTCGCCCATGCTGCCCTGGTTAAGCCATTTGGTGGCCTTTTCGGTGAACGAATCTTCTGAGTTGTTAGGGCTATCGGTAGAGAAGGAACGGTAAGCGCTTGGTTGGTTGCTATTCGTGCCGGTTTTTTGCGAGTTCTGGTTCATGATCAGGGAAATAATAGGATGATAGACTATCTGAGAATACGGTATTCTATATCAATGAGTTGAATGTTCTTTCCACTTGCGCTATGAAAGATCAGCCATTACTGACGGGTCGACTGAGCTTTGCTAGGCGCATTCGGCCCCTAAAGAGCCTCAGCAGCTTTGCGCCTTTTGGTAATGGTTTCCCTGCATCAGTCATGACCGTGGCCGTTGTATCTTGCAGCCTTTTACTGGCTATATGATTTCTTCTTTGTTGCGCAATTCGCTGGGCCGTTTGCGGGTAGTAGGGTTTCTGGAAGGCGTTTCGTTTCTGGTGTTGCTGGGCATTGCCATGCCGCTGAAGTATCTGGCGGGCCAGCCGGAAGCGGTGCGCATAGTAGGAATGGCCCACGGTGTATTGTTTGTGCTCTATGTGCTGCTCGTGATTCAGGCCGGCATTGGGCACAGCTGGTCGTGGCGGAAGATGCTGCTGGCGCTGGTGGTTTCGGTGGTGCCGCTCGGGACCTTCTGGGCCGACAAGAAGCTGTTCCGGGAGTAGCAGCACCAGCCGGCTGGCGGCACAGCTCCGGCGGGCCTCGAAGCTAGCTGACCAAAGTGGCCTAGCGGGCATGACGCCGGTCATGTTGAAGCCCCCGGGGGTGGCCTAGCTTTGGGTTAATCATCTACCCAAAGCACCATGTCTGTTACCTCCACTTCTTTTCGCAGCGGCAGTTTGCTTGCTGGCGGCCACACGCCCCTTGGAGAAACCAAAGCCCAGGTTTTGCTCGAAAAAAACGGGCAAAAAGTCATCTTCAAAACCTTCAGGCAGGGCGAAGTAATGCCCACGCACGATGCCCCCATGGATGTGCTGGTAACCGTATTAGCGGGCCGCCTGATCATCACGGTAGACGGCACTCCCACTGAAGTAGAAGCCGGAGACTACGTCATTATTCCGGCTGGTGCGCCTCATGCCTTATCGTGCCGGGAGCCAGCCCGAATCCTGATTTACCGGTAGTTTCGGTATTCGCTTTTTTAGAAGAGCCTTCCTTTGGGAAGGCTTTTTTTATGCCTGAGTAGAGCCGGGAGAAACTACGTAATGCGGCGGTTACGGCTTCTAGCACTTGTCTTTACTAGGCCAGTCTGCGTGAGTTGTTAGTAATATTCCTGGAGGATATAACTACGATTAACTCCACTATATAGCACTATAAAAAATCCGTGCGCTTGGAGTGACCTGAGCATCTGGGTAAACATATATTTTCAGGAAATATTTCTACTATTTTCTATACCTAGAAGATGGCTTAGGAGCGTTTAACCGATGATTTATGCTTTTCAATAAGCCTGGTTTTTCTATATAGCAATAATTGCACTATTGCATTATTGCATAGACATACCTACCTTTTGTTAACAATTTGGAAATACTGCCGTCCTATAAATGCCGTAGTTTTGCCATTCTGTTAGGCTTACTGTTCTGCTCGGAACTTGTTTTCATCATTTCACGCTTGCTGGTGTATGCCCAAATCTTTACGACGTGCTTTGCACTGTTGGTTGCTTTTGCCGTGTCTGGCCCTACAACCGTTTTTGGCCTCGGCCAACTCGCAGGAAAACTTTGATACTGGCAGCAAGCCAGATTACCCCACCGGCACAGTAGCCCTACCCTCAGGCAGCTGGATTCTCAACGATGCCTTGCTGGGCACCGCCGATGCCGACCACAAAAATGGCCCTCAGGCGGTACGGTTGCAGCGCAATGGCCTCCTGACCATGGGGTTCTTTGTGCCCAATGGTGCCTCTACCGTTACGGTGCAGCACGCCATTTATGGCACCGATGCCAGCAGTAGCTGGGAGCTATGGGCCCAGTCCGAAGCCTGCAACTGCAACAAATGGACGAAAGTAGGCAGCACCGTACTGACCACTAGCAGCACACTGCAAACGGCCGCTTTCACCGTAAATATCCCTGGCAAAGTAAAATTCGAGATTCGGAAGACGTCGGGTGGCCTAGCGCGGCTGGATATCGACGATTTTACCGTGACGGATTACAGCGGCGTCACGGAGCCGACCATTGACAACGTCAATCTGGCGCTGGGCAACCCCAGCGGCGCCGTAGCCGACCCCAGCTACCCCAACAACTACCTGTTGGCAAAGCCGCAATATGTAGTGGGCTACAACCGCGACCAAGGCAAACCCAACTGGGTAAGCTGGCATCTGGAAGCCGCAGACGTAGTATCGCTGGCCAACCGCCAGGACGACTTCCGCAATGACACTTCCCTGCCCGACGGATGGTACCAGGTGCAAGGCACCAGCTACGTAGGCAGCGGTTTCGATAGGGGGCACAACTGTCCTTCCGCCGACCGCACCTCCAGTGTGGAGAACAACTCGGCTACGTTTCTAATGACCAACATGATGCCCCAGGCGGCGGATAATAACCAAGGACCCTGGGCTGTTCTGGAGGGCTACACCCGCGATATTCTGCCTGGCAATGAGGTATACATTATCTGCGGTAGCTATGGTGTAGGTGGCACGGGGGTAAACGGATACATGGAGTCCATCGACCAAGGCCGCATTACGGTGCCTAACCGCACCTGGAAGGTGATTGTGATTCTGCCCGTAGGCGACAACGACGCATCGCGCGTGTCGGCTACTACGCGCGTCATTGCCGTGGACATGCCTAACACCAACGGCATCCGCAACACGAGCTGGGGCACTTTCCGCACCAGCGTAGATGCCATTGAGCAAGCTACCGGCTACGATTTGCTTTCGCAGCTCTCCGTTGAGGTACAGACCGCCATCGAATCGAAAGTCGATGCGGGTCCGGTTCAGTAGCCTTCAGTTTTCCTTTCCAACAGGTTTTTGCGGCATTGCTGTCACTATATGAAGCATACTTCTAATCATTCCTCCCTTTTGGGGCGGGCACGAAAGCTGGTTTCGGGGCTGCTTACTGGCCTAGCAACCACCGGGCTGCTGGCTACCTCTTTCTCCGCTCATGCTCAGCTTAGCTTAACCAGCTCGGCCCCGGTTACCGAGACGTTCGATGGCCTAGGCACCGCCGTCGGCAGCGTTCCGACGGGCTTTGTGCTGGCGGCCGGTGCTACAGGCATCAGCTACACCAACCCGGCCAACACCACCCTGACGACGCGGATAGGGGGCACTAGTGGCACCAACGCCATGAACAGTAGCTCTGCCGGCGGCGCGTATAACTTCGGTAATGGAGTGACGGCGACGGCCACTGATCGGGCACTGGGGTTCCTTTCGTCTAGCAGTTTTTCGGCTCCTCGTCACCTGCTGCTGGCCATCCGCAACAACACCGGCACGACCATCACGGATCTGGCAGTGGCCTACGATGTGGAGAAGTACCGCACTGGCATCAACCCCTACGAGTGGCAGTTCTTCACCAGCCCCGATGGCACCACCTGGACGCAGCCAGCCAACATGGTAGTGGCGTACGGCGCCGATGGCGCCAACGCCGTGGTAAATCCGGCGGCTACTACCTCCAAAACCTTTACTCTGAGTGGCCTAGCACTGGAACCCGGCGCTACTACTTACCTGCGGTGGTCATACGTGGGCACGCTGGGCAGCACCAATGCGCAGGCGCTGGGGCTTGATAACCTCAAACTTACGCCTACCCTACTGGGTGGCACGCCCGCCGCTACCATTGCAACGGGCAGCGTACCGACCACGCCCTTCTGCGTTACAAACACGGCCGGTAGCAGTGCTTTTGCAGTGGCCTACACCAGCAGCGGCAGCTACACGGGCAGCTACAAAGTGCAGCTCTCAGATGCCAGCGGCGTTTTCCCAACCAGCACTACGGTTGGCATTATCGGCACTGGCAGCAGCTCGCCTATTTCGGCCAGCATTCCGGCCGGCACGCCCAGCGGCACCCGGTACCGCGTGCGGGTACTCAATGATGCTCCCGCTACCTACGGCGCCGATAATGGCGCTGACCTGACCGTTAGCCTCACCCCCGATTCCAACCCGGTTACCGTTTCACCAGCCTCCGCCCAAACCGTCCCGACGGATGGCATCGGCGCTACGCTCGCGGCTTCGGCGGCGGCTACCTCTACTTACTCCTGGCAATTTAGCACCAGCCCAACGGGTACATACACGTCCATTGGCGGCGCTACGTCGGCTTCCTACCTAGTGAAAGGCTCCAGTTTCCCAGGTGCTGGCACGTACTACCTTGTTGCCCAGGCTACTATCACCACCAGCTGCGGTACGCTTACTACCCAGAGCGAGCCGATTGCCGTAACGGTATCGGCGCCGGTGGTGCCGCCGGGCGTGCAGGTTTCGGCCACTGGTCTGCCCAACTTTGGCAATACGGTGGTGGGTGCCGCTACGCAGCAAAAGACCTTTACCGTGAGCGGCACTAGTCTGACTGGCCCCATCACCATTACGCCCCCGGCTGGTTTCGAAATCCGGACTGGCAACAGCCCGTTTGCATGCTGCGCCATTGTGCTCTCGCCAGTGGGCGGAAGCGTGCCCAGCACTACCATTGAGGTGCGTTTCACGCCTACTGATGCGCAAGCCGCGCAGGCCTCTATTCCGGTGGCTACTACTGGCCTAGCCACGCAATCGGTAGCCGTAAGCGGGACGGGCATTGCCGCTGTTTATCCGGCTACGCTCAGCACTACCCCGGTTTCAGACCTTACTCCTACCAGCGCCACTACCGGCGGCGAGGTAGCTACCGACGGCGGCAGCGCCGTAACGGCCCGCGGGGTGTTGTGGGCTACCACCGCCAACCCCGTTCTGGGCGCTTCGCAAACTACCAATGGTGCTGGCATCGGTACTTTCAGCAGCCCGCTGACTGGCCTACTGCCCGGCACTACTTACTTTGTGCGGGCCTACGCCACCAACGCCACCGGCACTACTTATGGCGAGGAGTTTTCCTTCACGACGGTTACTGTGCCGCTGGCCGCAGAGCCTACTGCTTCCGGCACCTTGTCGGCCAGCCTGGTTACAAGCAGCTCCGCCCAGCTAAACCTGAGCGGCGGTGATGGCACGAAATACCTGGTGGTAGGCCACCTCGGCAGCGCCGTAGATGCTGATCCAGTAGATGCTACCACCTATACCGCTGACCTCGCTTTCGGGACGGGCAGCGTGCTGGGCAAAGGCAACTTTGTGGTGTACAACGGCACCGGCAACAACATCACTGTTACTGGCCTACGCCCCAATACCTCGTACTACTTCAGCGTGTTTGCCTTCAACGACAACAACACGCCCTACGCAGAGAACTACCTGACGACTTCGCCGGGAACTGTAGAGTTAACTACTCCGGCTCTGGCTCCTACGCTTCTGCTGGAAGAAAACTTTGAATACGCGGCGGGCTCCTTGCTCACGGCCAATAACTGGACGGCGCATAGTGGCGCCGGCAACCGCCCCGTGGCCGTTACTTCCACCGGCCTTTCATTCGCTGGCTACAACCTGCAAAGCGGCAACGCAGCGGCGGTTGCTGCCAACGGCGAAGACGTGAACCGGGCATTTGCCCCCGTGTTTGCCCGCACACCGGTGTATGCATCGTTCCTGGTGAATGCCTCTAATGCCTCCACCACCGGTGACTACTTCTTCCACCTGGGCCCTCAGACGATTGGCACCACATTCCGGGCCCGGGTATTTGCGCGCAAGACGGCAACGGGCAAAGTGCAGTTTGGCATCAGCGGTTCCGGCACTGCCGTGTATGCCCCCGAGGAATACGCTCTGAACACGACGCACTTGCTGGTGGTGAAATACACCTACGATGAAGCCGGCAACACGAGCACGCTCTTCATTGACCCCAGCACAACGGCCACCGAACCCAGCACTGCCGCGGCCAGCGTAACAGAGACCGGCACCATCGATAATATCGGCGCCGTGGCCCTCCGCCAGGGCACGAACTTCCCTACTCTGGTAGTTGATGGCATCCGGGTGGGTACTACGTACCGCGTGGCCCGTACTGGCCTCACCTGCACCGACCCTGTGCTAACCGTACCGACACTGGCTACAGCCCAGACTACGGCGGAGCAGTGCGGTGCCTCAGTGGTGTTTGCCGCTACCGCTTCGGCGGCTGGCACACCTGCGCCGGCCATTACCTACTCCATCGAGAAAGAGGGCGTAACGACGGCCATTACCTCGCCCTACCTCTTCCCGGTAGGTACTACTACCGTTACGGCCACCGCTACCAACGCCTGCGGCACCGACACCAAAACCTTCACGGTGACGGTGGAAGACAAGCAAGCACCCGTGGCCCTGACGCAACCCCTGACCGTGGCCCTGAGCCAGGGTACGGCTACCATAACGGCGGACCAGGTAAACAACAGCAGCTCCGATGCGTGTGGCATTGCTTCGCTAAGCCTGGACCGTACCTCGTTTAGCTGCGAGAACATCGGTGAAAACACCGTGACGCTGACGGTTACGGATGTGCATGGCAATACCTCCACGGCAACGGCCACTATCACGGTAACGGGCGAAATTCCGAAGCCTGCCATTGCCGTTACGCCTGGCTCTAGGGTATATACGGGTGGCATTGCTACCAATCTGTACCTGGGCTACGGTCCGCAGAGCGCCACGCTTACCGCATCGGGCGGCGTCAGCTACAGCTGGAGCCCCGCCACTGGTCTCAGCAGCGCTACCAGCGCGGCCCCGGTATTCACTGCCAGCACACCAGGTGTGTTTACCTTCACTGTTACCGTTACCAGTGCCTCGGGCTGCACCGCCACCAAGAGCGTGACCCTGACTGTCCGTGACGTACGCTGCGGCAACAAAAACGATAAGGTGAGTGTGTGTCATAAAGGCAAACCTTCCTGCATATCGGCGGGAGATGTGGCGGACCACCTCAGCCACGGCGACCAGCTGGGCGACTGCTCAACGGATGGCCTGACGGCTACTTCCTCGGCCAGCTCGCAGCTATCAGGCCAAGCCACGCTGGCAGCAGTGTTCGAGGCCTATCCCAACCCGTTCACGGACCGCACGGTGGTACACTTCCGGGCCGCTACTACGGGCCAGGCCCAGCTGCAGCTTTACAACTCGCTAGGCCAGCTAGTGAAGACGTACTACACCGGCATCGCGCAAAGCGGCCAGAACTACGAGTACACGGTAGATGGCAGCACGCTGCCTGCCGGTATCTACATCGGCCGCCTGGTGCTCGATGGCAAGATGCAGAACCTGCGCCTCGTTCTGTCGAAGTAACCGGCTTCTCTAGGCCACTACACAAGAAAAGGGGAACCGGCAGCGGTTCCCCTTTTCTTGTGTAGTGGCCTAGCCATTCAGCAAAAATGTATATATTAACTATTGAATAAACCTCCTCCTATGATGCCCACATTTCAGAAAGACCAGGGAGCCCAGCAGGTTGTAATTATCTGCATTTGCCTGCTGCTAAGTGCGGCACTGCCGCTTTGGGGCGAAGGATTGTTTGTGGATAAAACGGGAAACTTCTCCACCAGTCCGGCCCTAACAGTAGGCTTGCTGATGGCGCTGTTGCTGCGCTGGCGCCCGGCCCGCACCATCTTGTTTATCCTCACTATCCTCTACCTGTGCGTAGATTATTTCGCTTTTTCCCATGCGCCTGATAAAATAGGCTTCCTGCTTGTGGCCCCGCTGCACCTGACGGCCTTCCTCCTCTTGGGTTTCTCACGTAGCGTACAGCAGCATTTCCTGCGGCCTGCTTCTCAGGAACAAGTGGCCTAGACGCACAGAAAGCCCTTCATCAAAAAAACGAGCATCCCATCAGGTGCTCGTTTTTTTGATGGCCTACCCTGACTGGCCTAGCGCAAGCCTGCCTGCGCCACTCGCGCCGTCACGAGCAGCTGACCTACGTGGCGGGTAGTATGCTCGGCGGCGTGCACCAGCAGCCCCATCACGGTGCTGGGCAGCTGCTGGCGCCCCACCGCCCGAAACTCCGGCAACGAGGCCTCCGACGTAGTGCGTAGCGTGGTCAGCATTTGGTCTACGGCCTCCTGAAAACGTTGCACCAGCTCTGCGGTGGTATTGGGTAAGGCGGGGCCATCTTTTTCAGCAGCTAGGTACCGGAACTGGGCTTCCGTGAGCGGCTCCTGGCGCGCGTAGGCCTGCATGCGGTCCAGCACGCCGGCCAGGTGGCGCAGATGAAACCCCACGGAGGCCACCCCAGCGGGCCGAGCCTCCAGCAGTTCATTGGGGAAGTGGCCTAGGGCGGTTTCTACTTCATCGCGGGCCTGCAGCAGGGCATGGGCCAGCGGCTGAAGCAAGGGGGCTACATCGGGCAGCGGACCGCGCAGCCAGACTTCGGGGAGAGCAACTGAAGACATAGCCAGGAAACCGAATAAGCCCGGCCAGGGTTGCAGCGTCCGGGCTTTCGGGCCACAGAAGTTTTTCTCAGAAGTGCCTGGTTCCCGCTAGTAGGCCTATCTTTAAGCCCATGCTTCAACCTTCGCAGCGTGGAGTGGCACTACCCGCTTCCCCTTACCGCAAACTTAGTCCGTACGCCGAGGCTGCCCGCCAGCGCGGTATCACGGTGCATCCGCTCAACATCGGGCAGCCCGATATTGAAACGCCTCCGGCCATGCTGGCGGCCGTGCAGCAGGCCGATATCCGGGTGCTGGAATACGGACCTACGGCGGGCACCATGAGCTACCGCGAGAAGCTGGCCACCTACTATCAGAACCTGGGCCTGCAGGTAACGGCCGAGGATATTCTGGTGACAACCGGCGGCAGCGAGTCCATTTCGTTTGCGCTGCTGGCCTGCCTCAACCCCGGCGACGAGTTTATTGTGCCGGAACCATTCTACGGGCCCTACAACGCGTTTGCCATTTCTACCGGCACGCACGTGGTAGCCGTGGCCTCGCACCTGGAAAACCACTTTGCACTACCACCCATTGAGGAGTTTGAGCGCAAGATTACCCCGCGCACCAAGGCCATCCTCATTTGCAGTCCCAATAACCCTACGGGCTACGTGTACAGCCGCCAGGAGCTGGAGCAAATCAAGGACCTCTGCCTGCGCCACAACCTGTATCTGCTCTCCGATGAGGCCTACCGGGAGTTTTGCTACGATGCCGAATATACCAGCGCCCTGCACCTGCAAGGCGCCGACGACCACATCGTGCTGCTTGATACCATCTCGAAGCGCTACAGTGCCTGCGGGGCCCGCATCGGGGCGCTGGTCACCAAGAATAAGGCCCTCCGCGACATCGTGTTCAAGCTGGCCCAGCTACGGGTGTGCCCCCCTGGCCTAGGCCAGCTGCTGGCCGAAGCGGCCGCCGACTTGCCCGAGGACTATTTCGACCACACCAAAGCCGAGTACCTGGCCCGCCGCGACCTGATGGTAAGCCGCCTCCGCGCCATGCCCGGCGTGCAGTGCCCCCTGCCGCGTGGCGCGTTCTACGTGCTCTGCCACCTGCCCGTCGACGATGCCGACCTGTTTGCGAAATGGCTGCTGGAGAAGTTCTCCTACCGCAACGAAACCCTCATGGTGTCGCCCGCATCCGGCTTTTATGCCACGCCTGGCCTAGGGCGTCAGCAAATGCGCATGGCCTACGTGGTAAACCAGGACGTTATCAACCGCGCCATGGATTGCCTGGAGGTAGCCCTACGCGAGTATCCAGGTCGGCAAGAGTAGCAGCGCAACCTGTCATTCCGAGTGCAACGAGGAATCTGGGTTAGCTTCCGGAATATCCCCCAGATTCCTCGCTGCATTCGGAATGACAGCTTTATGTGCTTTCCCGTATCTTCTGGGCTGATTCTTGCCTGTTTCCGCCCTATGAAACGCTTTCTACCTCTTCTGCTTCTGCCGCTGCTGGGTGCGGCATCAGGTCCTGCCCAGCAAGATTCTACCACGGTGCGGGCCCTGACATTGCGCATCAATGGGCAAGCAGTGGCGACGGACACCAGCAGCTCCCGCTTTTTCCTAAGCGATTCTCGCACGCTACGCCTCAACATTATCAGGGCCGATGACCCCGATGGGGAAGGCCTCACCATTCTGATTGACCGTTTCCCTATCCAGGCAGGCACCTACAGCTTCCAGGAAATCCTGAGTGGCCGCAACCGCGACGCCTCCTACCGCTTCGGCAACACAGCTGCCTACTCCAAATCGTGCCCCGATAATCCCGGCTCGGTTACCATCACGGCCGTGAATGGCGAGAAGCACTGGCTAGCCGGCTCCTACCGTTGTACCGTCTGCGAGTCGGGCCGCGGCGGTAAGCGCTTTACCATGGAAGGCACGTTCCGGTATCCGGTGGAAAAGGAGTAGTCAGTTGGCTACCTTGCTGATAAGCAACATCTATTCTAATGCTCTATCAGCTCGGCACCTCGATTGACTTCCTAATTATCCTTCTGGATTTTGTGGTGGTAGGCCTGTTAGTCTACCTAAGAAAACCGCGCGACACCTTCTACAAACTGTGGGCAATTTTGGCACTGGTACTGCTGGTGTTGCCATTGAGCGGATTTAAATTCCTATTCAGCTCGCCGGGTACGTTGGCCTCCTCACCTGGCCTTATCACCATCAGGAATCCTGAGCAGCGGATGGCCAAGCTGTATTATCTGCGGCATTACCCGAATGAGAAATGGCAAGTGGATTGGGTTGAGTATATGTGGTCTTCTGGGAAAGAAACAGTACTGGAAACGGAAGGACAAGATGGCCTGGAAGTGGCCTACAAACAAGCTAGAAAGTGGCATTATGCTCCCATTCGGTTTGATGGCTCTTACCAAACTAGTATCATCTTTCCGCAGGACTTCACGGCCGTAGATACTTCCGGCCACATTGAGGAGGCCGAAAACAGGCACCTGCTTGCGGAATGTATCACCTGGCTTTCCAACCTGCTTACTCTGTGCAGCATAGGCCTAGTAGGCCTCTTACTCATTAGAGGAATCCGGCGCATCAGGCCCGGTAAGCTTCGCCTGTGGGTTGGGGGTGTGGCCGTTTACCTCCGAGTGCACATTCAGTCGCCTGACAAGTAAAGCGTAACTGCTGGCAGCGCGTGAGAGTGTGGCAGATGGCTAGTAGCTTTAAGCTTTCCTGACGCGGCCATCGTAGGCCACAGCCACTTTCCTTCTTTTATGCATTTTTCTTTTCTCCGGACTGGCCTACTGGCGGGCGGACTCCTGCTGAGCTCTCTGGCGCAGGCCCAGTCGGTGGGCAATTCAGCGTTTGTAACCGATAGCCTCGACAGCTACATCCGGCGCGGCATGCGCCAATGGCAGATTCCGGGGCTGGCCCTGGTAGTGGTGAAAGACGGCAAGGTGGTAGTGCAGAAAGGCTACGGCGTGCGTGAAATGGGCAAGTCTGAGCCCGTGGATGCCAACACACTGTTTATGATTGCCTCCAACACCAAGCTGTTCACGGGCACGGCCCTGGCCAAGCTCGATGGGGAGAAGAAGATCAGCCTTGATGAAAAAGTAACCAAGTACCTGCCCGATTACCGACTCTACGATTCGGTGGCCTCCCAGATGGTCACGGTGCGCGACCTGATGAGCCACCACTTCGGCTTCAAGACCTTCCAGGGCGACTTCAGCTTTTTCAAGTCCAACCTGGAGCGGGGCGAGATTGTGCGGCGCATGCGCCTGATGAAGCCCGGCGGCCAGTTTCGGCGCGACTACGGCTACAGCAACTCCGGATTTGTGGCGGCCGGCGAGGTGATTCCGGCCGCTACCGGCGGTACCTCCTGGGAAAACTACGTGCAGCAAAACTTCCTGCAGCCGCTGGGCATGAGCAGTACGTTTGTATCAGGCGCGGGCTTTGCGCAACGCTCCAACATCGCCTACGCCTACTCCAACACGTTTGGGCCGCTGGCGAAAGTACCGTTCGATAACTGGGACAACATGGGCCCCTGTGCCAGCATCGTATCCAACGTAACAGACCTGGGTAAGTGGCTACGTTTTCAGCTGGATAGTGGCCGCTATGAGGGCAAGCAGGTGATGCCGTGGGCGGCGCTGCGCAAAACCCGCGACGCCAATACCGTTATCAGCTCCCGTAAATCAACCATCTATCCTACGCACTTCACCACCTATGGCCTGGGCGTGGAGGCAACCGACTACAACGGCCGGCAAACGTTCTGGCACACAGGCGGGGCCTCGGGGCAGGTGAGCAATGTGTGCTTTGTGCCCGAAGCCGGGCTGGGCATTGCTATTCTGACCAACAACGACAACCAGAGCTTCTTCGAACTGCTGCGCTACCAACTGCTCGACAGCTACCTGGGGGTGCCCTACGTAAACCGTAGCGCCCAGGGCCTGAAGCGCAAGCAGCAGTCCGAGGCCACCCAAGTTGACCCAACGAAAGCCCTGGCAGCCCGGGTTGCCAAAAAGAACAAGCCGGCGCTGCCGCTGAGCGCTTACGTGGGCGAGTTCGAGAACAAGCTCTTCGGCCACATCACCATCCGCCAGAAAGGCAAGCAGCTGCTGATCCAGTTCCCCACGCATCCGGGCCTCACCGCCACCCTCGACTACATGGATGGCCAGGAGTTCCGGACGACGTATTCCGACCTGGTTTTTGGGGTGATGCCGGCCAAGTTTGAGCTAGAGGGCAACAAGGTGAAGAACGTGGAGCTTCGCGTGAACGACTACGTGGAGTACGACCCCTACGTGTTCGTAAAGCTATAGCCCTAGGTCACTGCCAGCGCCATAAAAAAGACCGCTCACTCTTCACAATAGAAGAGTGAGCGGTCTTTTTTATGAACAGCTACTGTTATTCAGCGCTTAAATCGTAGCCAAGTCCAGCACGAAGCGGTACTTCACGTCGGACTTGAGCATGCGCTCGTAGGCCTCATTGATGTAGTCCATGCGGATGAGCTCGATGTCGGACATCACGTTGTGCTCGGCGCAGAAGTCCAGCATTTCCTGGGTTTCCTTGATGCCGCCAATCAGCGAGCCGGCAATGCGGCGGCGCTTAGCAATCAGGTTGAAGGCGTGCAGCTGTGGCGCTTCCGGCGGTACGCCCAGCAGCACCATCGTGCCATCTACGCGCAGGGTGTTGATGTAGGGCACCAGATCCATGGGCGCTGATACCGTATTGATGATTAGGTCGAAGTAATTCGACACCGATTTCATCGACTCCGCATCTTTGGTCACCACGAACTTGTGGGCACCCAGGGCTTTGGCATCAGCCTCTTTGTT
Source organism: Hymenobacter gelipurpurascens (assembly GCF_900187375.1). Lineage (NCBI taxonomy): Bacteria > Pseudomonadati > Bacteroidota > Cytophagia > Cytophagales > Hymenobacteraceae > Hymenobacter > Hymenobacter gelipurpurascens. The sequence goes on from NZ_FYEW01000001.1 coordinate 2,622,394, forward strand.
GGGCGAAGTGCTGAATACCGTTACTTCGCAGCCCATAGCGGCGGCAAATTTCACGGCCATGTGGCCTAGGCCACCCAGACCCATTACGGCGACCCGGTCGCCGGTCTTGGCGTTCCACTGGCGCAGCGGCGACCAGGTGGTAATGCCGGCGCACAGCAGCGGCGCCACGCGGGCCAGATCCAGCTTCTCCGATACGTGCAGCACGAATTTCTCGGTTACCACCACTTGGTTGGAGTAGCCGCCGTAGGTGATAGTGCCGTCGCGGTCCTGGGCGCCGTACGTGCCCACGAATCCTTCGTCGCAGTACTGCTCCAGGCCCTGGTTACACTCGGGGCAGTGCTGGCAGGAGTTCACCATGCAGCCTACACCAGCCAGGTCGCCGGCCTTAAAGCCTTTCACGTGCGCGCCTACTTCCACTACGCGGCCCACAATTTCGTGGCCGGGCACCATGGGAAATACGGAGCCGCCCCACTCGTTGCGCACCTGGTGCAAATCGGAATGGCACACGCCGCAGAACAGAATCTCGATGCGTACATCATGCGCGCCTACATCGCGGCGCTGGAAATCAAAAGGAACCAGAGGAGCATTCACGGCCGGAGCCGCGTAGCCTTTTGCGTCAGTCATAAAAAAGCGGGTTATTGAGGGGAACTGCGGAAAATCAGCACAGAACCCTTCAAACTACTTTGGGTCATTGATTGTTTGCGCCGCCCCCGCTGCAACCCTACATTTTTCAGCTCATCCTTATACCTTACGGCTCCCAATCTCTCCCCTCAGCATTCCGCACATGACTCCTCAAACCCAACACACGCCCGTGACAGCTACCGGCGTCAAGCGTAATTCGCTGGGCCTACGCATCTGGCACTGGTCAAATTCCGCGCTGGTATCAGTTCAGCTAATCACCATTTTATTTATGTCGGTGATTATTAAGGTGAAAGGCTTAGCGCCCGATTTCAGCAAAGCGTTGGCCAAGCAAGGCGTGGATATTGCTCCCGAGAAGCTGCGCGGCCTCACGAGCATTGTGGCACACCGCATCTGGGACTGGCACATTTGGTTCGGTATTGCGCTGGCGGTGCTACTGGCCTACCGGGTGCTCGTAAGCTTTCAGCAGCGCGGCGGCCAGCGCACGGCGGCCAAACTAGCCCGCCTGAAAAACCGCGCTGCCCAAGGCGACTCTGAGGCCCGGCTGGGCGTATGGGTGCGCTACTCCTACCGCTTCTTCTACCTGGTGCTAACCGTGATGGTAATTACAGGTTTGATTCTCGTGTTTGAGGATTATTTCCGCGCCATCGAACACACAGCCAAGGAGATTCATAACTTCTCGATGTATATCGTTATTGCTTTCGTGGTAGCGCATATTCTGGGCGTGTTCCGCGCTGAGGTAACGCACGAGCCCGGCATCACCTCCGACATGATCCACGGCGGCGAACAGGTAGAGGCCTAGAACGACTTGCTACTTCAAAAAAGGACCGGCATGCTAAGCAAAGCATGCCAGTCCTTTTTGTGGTGCCGGGTAATCTGCCAAAGGCCTCTATTAGCCCGATACTAGCCTAGGAAGTGGCTTTGTCCATCTGCTGTTGCGCATCTTCCTGCGAGGCGGCTGGCTGCACGGGCGGTGCCTGCTGCTGGTCAGGCGTGTGCCAGCCTTTCAGAAGCATTTCCTCCACCTGCGCCTTCAGTCTCTTGACTGATTGATTGGAGAAGCGCTTCTGCAACGTGCGGCCAAACAGCCGAAACCCGATCCAGTAGAAGGGGTTGCGGATACGGCCCGTCTGCGAGAAGGCATGAATATGGAACTTTACGCGCCCGGTAGTGAGGTTTTTATGGACGGTAAACTCAATCTGGCCGCGCTCAAAGTGGCCTTCCAGGGTGCGGTAGTTGTAGCCCCACACCTGTTCCGCTTCTCCGTTGGGCAAGGGGCGCTGCTCATCCGTTACGTTGCCAATACGCACGCCAAACCAAAACGTAAAAAACAGAAATTGCCCGCGCAGCACCATCACGCGCTGCTCCAGGGGCTGATCGGGCAGGAAAATGCCGGTAATGAGGCCGGGCGGCGGAAACGTATAATTGCGCAACACCTCGCGGGCGGCCGCCCAGGAGCCATGCGCCTCCGGGGGGCCGGGTGTTTCGGTGGGCAGTTCGGTTTCGTAGTCGTCTACATGCCAGCCGTTGGCCACAGTATATTCGGCGGCCCGGTCGAGGTCGAAGTTGACGCCGGCGTTGGCGTAGGCCTCTAAGCGGGCTTTCTGGAGTTCGTACAGAGGGGCAGATTTAGGCATCGCGCGAGACGTGGGTTTCGGAGTCTGTCTGCTTAACGGTTTCTACGTGCACAGGACCGAGAATCAGGCCGCCGCTGGCTTCGCCCACCCGCTCACAGAAGGTTTCCCAGGTTTGCTGCTGCACCCGCTTGCCCATACCCAGCGTGTCGTAGGTGAAAGCCACCAGCCCGTCGCGCGAGCGAGCCCACGAGTGAATCTCAAAGCGCACAGTATCGGGCAGCGCGGGGTGCTTCTTCAGGGAAAATCGGATGCGGCCCGCCTCAGGGTGGTTTTCCAGAGTCACGAGCTCAAAAAAGTCTTCCCCGATTTTCGATACGCGCACATCGCCATTCCAGGGGCCCAGAATCTTGATGCGGAATTCATCATCCACATTCAGCTGGTGTTCAGTGCCCTTGGCTTTGCTAAAATCAGCCAGCAGATCGGGCGAGAAGTGGGGGATGTCATTTTTCACCTGCTCAAACAGCTCAGAAATCGGGCGGCTTGGGTGCTGCACATCAATCCAGTAGCGCCGCTCAAAAAGAGGGCCGCTGCCGGTGTCGGCGGTTTGCTCGGGTTTGTTGCTCATAGCGAAGGGAGTACGGAGAGTTCTAGGCCACCTAACGTGCGCGTTGGAGCCGGGGTTAGCGTAGCGCTCCGGCTTTCTCATTTGCCAGGCCACTGCCGGAACCTGCGCGGGCTTCTGCCAGTACACCAAACCTCCCCTCACTTGCTCCGCTATGGCCTACTACCGCCCCTACACGCCCCCCGCCGATCCGCTCATTGTACGCGACCTGACCAACCTGCAGAACGACATGCGCGCCCGCGTGCGGCTGGAGCCGCTGGCCGCCGAGCCCACCCTCATTGCCGGCTGCGACTCCTCGTTCCCGACCCCGGAAACCATCTTATCGGTATTTATCCTGATGCGCTTTCCGTCCCTGGAAATTGTGGAGAAAGTGTACGCAACCAGCGTGGTGCAGCTGCCTTACATCCCTGGCCTGCTGTCCTTCCGCGAAGCACCCAACGTGCTACTGGCCTACGAGAAGCTGCAGCAAAAGCCCGACATCATTATGGTAGATGGCCACGGCATTGCGCACCCACGCCGCATGGGCATTGCTGCGCACTTGGGCGTACTGCTCGATAAACCTACTTTCGGCGTAGCCAAACAGAAGCTCACCGGCACATTTGTGGAGCCTGGCCTCACGAAAGGCAGCATCTCGCCGCTCCTCGATAAAAATGGGGAGCTGCTGGGCGAAGTAATCCGCAGCAAAGACAAAATCAACCCGCTGTTTGTGAGCCCCGGCCACCGCTGCGACCAGGCTACCGCTACCCGCCTCACGCTGGCCTGCCTGCGCGGCTATAAGCTCCCCGAGCCCACCCGCCTCGCCGACCATTGGGCCGAAGAGTTTAAAAAAGAAGTGCGGTAACCAGGTTACCGCACTTCTTTCTAATAAGCTGCTTGAGCATTTCCCTAGGCCACTATTTCCTTCAACCAAGGAGCTATTTTCCGGCTGAGCCTGCGGCAGGAGCACCCAATGCTTTCAGGCGTTGCTCGGCATTGCTATTTTTGGGGTTCAGTTCCAGGGAGCGGCGGTAGTGCATGATAGCCGAAGAGGTATCCTTGTTGTTTTCATCGGCTTCACCCAGGCTATCGAAGAGGTTGAAGCTGTTAGGGTAGAGCTCGGTGCCAAGGCGGAAGATGGCTAGAGCTGCCGGCAGGTCGTGGGCGTCGCGCATCAGCTGATACCCCCAGTTATTAAGCGCGCCTTCGGAGAGGGTAAATGCGGCGTCCTGCTGCTGCACCCGCCGGTAGATTTCCAGTGCGTGGCCGAAGCCCTCCTGGGCCAGCGCGGCTGCAAAGCCAGCCTGCGTGGGCACGGGGCCGGTTTGGGCCGGAAGGTGGTAGACCCGGGCCATATGCGCCGGTACGCCATTTTGGGCGGGTGTGCGGTTCAGGAACTGCTGGCCAGCTGGAGCTATCTTTAGGGTGGCGTTCAGGAATTCTAATGTGTAACGGCAGGTCCAGTGGTAAGCGGCTTCCACTTCGGCGCGGGAGTACTCCATGAAGTGCTCTGGTTGAGCCACGCGCAAAGCCACCGTGGAGAAATCCAGATGCTCCATGGGATTCATCACTACGTGGTATAGGTCGGCGTACTTGGCCTCATTGAGCAGCATTGATGAGGTTTCCATCTCGTTGGCACTCAGCTCCCGCACCGATTCGGGCCGGCGCTGCACGTACAGCCACGGCACCGTGAGCTGGGTGCGCGATACGGCTTTGGTATTGTCGCGGTACTGGGTTCCATCGAAGCTGACCAACGCCTGAATGCGCGAGTCTTGGGAAGCCGCCAAGGCATTGGCGAGGCCACCCCAACTCCAGCCCGCGGCAGCTACATGGGCCATATCGGTCTGCGGTAAGCTTTGGGCATACGACAGCAGAAACGCCATATCGCGGGCCTGACTGTCGAGTCCTTCCTGGTCAAAGTTCATGAGGCTAGTGTGCGTGCCCAGGCTGCGGCTGGCCAGCACTACGTAGCCGTGGCTGGCGAGGTATTCGCATAAGTCGGCCGCGTCGTGCGCTGTGCTGCCGCCACCGGCCGCATAAATCACTACCGGAAATTTGCCGGCAGCAGTAGCAGCATTCCGTACGGCCCACATGCGCTGATCAAATAGTTTCTGTGCCTGCTTCTGCCCTACTCTGGCGGCCACCCACTGTAGCTTATTAGCCAAGAAAGCGTCGGTTTCTGCATCGGTTCGGGTGAAGTTCTCATCAGTAGCTTCGGTGCGCAGATAGTCCGCATACCGAATGGGAGTTCCTCCCTTCTGGGCGGGGTACCACACCAACGTCTGTACGGGCCGGGCCCGCTCGCCAGTGACTGGCTTCCCGGTTACGGCATCGGTGCGGCCTTTATAGGCCCTCGTGTAGTCATATTGTTGCACCACCCGCATTCCTACGGCGTGTGGCCCGCGCGTGAGTCCGGCAAAACCAGATTCTGCCTGCGCAACATAGCCCATACTACACAGTAGCACGAGCAGAACGATGCGAAGTATTCCAGAGCGTAACATAAGAAGAAGATTGAAAAGGCTAGCAAACTCCTGATGCCCAAACATACAAACTGCTACTATGCAATGCAAGGTACTTTGCATAAAAAAATCAATATTCGACTCATTGTGGGCTGGCGTACCACACTGCTAGGCCAGTCGCTGTACTTCCGCCTGCAGCTTCGCCAATGACTCGCCTGCTTCCGACGACAGGCCTAGCAACCGAGCTACGGCGGCATACACCATCTGCGGTCCGCTAGCTTCTGCCAGTATTCCGCGCTGATGGCCGGCCTGCGTTGATTTGGAGAGCTTCTGCCCATGCTCATCCGCCAGCAAGCCGTGGTGCAGAAACTGTGTTTTCTGGAAGCCTTCCGCCTTCGGCAGGTACTGACCTAGCCACAACTGGGCGGCGGTGCTGGGCAGCAAGTCCAGCCCACGCACAATAAGCGTGGTGCCCAGTCGCACATCATCCAGCACCGAGGCTACCTGATACGCCGCTACGCCGTCCTTCTTGCGCACCACAAAATCGCCTAGCGACTGGCCTAGCGGCACCACCATAGGCCCTTGACCTAAATCAGGGAAGCTGATTTGGGCGGCTTCTGGTACGTGGGCGCGCCAGGCCACATCCGTAGCATCAATCGGCAGCTGAACGGGGCGGCAGGTGCCGGGGTAGCGGCCATCGAGCAGGGCCAGCCGGGCTAGCTCCGTGCGGGAACAGCGGCAGGCGTAAAACAAACCGGGGTAAGTGGCCTGGGCCACTTGCAATGCGGCTTTATAGTGGCCTAGAAAGTAGCGCTGGGAATAGTGCCGCTCGAAATCATCGGGGCCGTTGGGGCCGTGGTCGTAGTCGAGGCCGAGCCACTCCAGGGTGCGGAAGATGTTCTCTAAGTACGCGGGCCGGAACCGGGCGCGGTCCAGATCATCGATGCGCAGATGCAGCTGACCCTCGGCGCGGCGCACCAGCAGCCACGTCAGGGTAAAATTGACGGCGTTGCCGAGATGCAGAAAGCCGCTGGGCGTGGGCGCCAGGCGCGAAACAACAGGAGAAGCAGGAAATTCCATAGGCCAGTCGGCTGGCAAAATACAGCCTTCCGGCGCAATGCGGCCCAACCAGCGGCGCCAGGCCACTTCCCTCCTACTTCTGCAACAAGCCATTGCGGCCCTTCTCAATACATAGACTGATATAAATATTTTGGTTAAGCGAGAACTTTTGACATTTAACCTATGTATGTACATATATTACATTACCTTTGAACCCTGAACCACTGGCCTAGGCCACTTTTCACCTTAGATTATGCAAACGCTCCTTCATACCGCCGACTCTCGCGGACACGCCAGCCACGGCTGGCTCAACTCTTACCACACGTTCAGCTTCGCGGGCTACAACAACCCACAGCGCATGCATTTTGGGGTATTGCGCGTGCTGAATGATGACACCGTGGCGGCGGGAAACGGCTTCGGCACCCACCCCCACGATAACATGGAAATCATTAGTATTCCCTTGGAGGGCACGCTGGAGCACAAGGACAGCGCCGGCAACCACGGCATTATCCGGAGCGGTGATGTGCAGGTGATGAGCGCCGGCACGGGCATCGCGCACAGCGAAAAAAACCACAGCCACACGGAGCAGGTGAAGTTCTTGCAGATCTGGGTGTTCCCGAACAAGCGCAACGTACCATCTCGCTACGATCAGCAGACCTTCCGGGCCGAAGACCGCCACAACCAGTTCCAGCAGGTGCTTTCCCCGAACCCCGATGATGCCGGCGTCTGGATTCACCAGGACGCGTGGTTCCATCTGGCCGATTTTGATGCCGGTTTCGAAGCCGAGTATCAAGTGAAAAAGCCCGGTAACGGCGTGTATGTGTTTGTGCTGGAAGGCGATGCCACGGTGGCCGGCCAGGCTCTGCACCGCCGCGACGGTTTCGGCGTATGGGACACGACTTCCTTCACCGTACAAGGCGATTCAAACACTCGCCTGTTGTTGATGGAAGTACCCATGGACCTCTAGGCCAGTCGGAACTGTACCGCTGTCATGGCGAGCCGGAGGCGAGGAAGCTGGGTTACTGGCCTAGAAGCCAACTCATATTCCTCCCTTCGGTCGGCATGACAACACTATCATAAAATCAGCGCATCAACTTATCATGAAAACTGCCGTCACCGCTTATCCTATTCAGGAGAGCATCAGCAAGCGTTGGAGCCCGCGTTCTTTCGCCCAGCAGCCCGTAGATCCGGAAACGCTCAACCAGGTGTTTGAAGCCGCTTCCTGGGCTCCCAGCGCCATGAATGAGCAGCCTTGGCGCTACATCTACGCCCATAAGTCGGACCAGGAAAGCTTCCAGAAAATGGTAGACTGCCTGCTCCCCGGCAACCAGCCCTGGGCCAAGAATGCGCCCGTCCTGATCCTGGCTCTGGCCAAAACCCACTACGATAACGGCACGCCCAACGGCGCCGCCCTTCACGACCTGGGTATGGCCAACGCCAACCTGATTACAGAAGCAACCGCGCTAGGCCTGCACGGCCACTTCATGGGCGGCTTCGATCAGGCCAAAACCCGCGAGCTGTTTGAGCTGCCCGAGTCGCTGCAGCCGGTGGTCATCATTGCCTTGGGCTACATCGGCGAAGCCGAGCAGCTGGAGGAGCCCTTCCTGAGCCGCGAAAAGGCCCCGCGCCAGCGCAAGCACCACGCCGATATTGCTTTCCGCAACCAGTTACCCAATTAGGTTATGCCATTTCGTATTACATCGGCCGCCGACCGTGGCCTGAAAGACATTGGGTGGCTGCAAAGCAACTTTTCGCTCAGCTTCGGCCCCTACGCCAACCCAGAGCGGGCTGGCTTTGGGCTGCTGCGCGTGTTCAACGACGATTTTGTACAGCCCGGCAACGGGTTTGGCCTGCACGCCCACGCCAACATGGAAATCATTTCCATTATGCTGGCCGGCAGCATGAACCACATTGACTCCTTGGGCTATAAGGAGGTGGTGCACAAAGATTGGGTGCAGATTATGAGCGCCGGCAGTGGCCTACGCCACGAGGAGCACAACGTGGGCGACGACGAGGTGAACTTCCTGCAGATCTGGATTGAGCCTAAGCTGCAGAACGTGACGCCCCGCTATCAGCGCCGCCATTTCCCGCAGGAGAAGCGCCGCAACCAGCTCACCACGGTTGTCAGCAACGAGGAAGGCACGGCGCACTGCTGGATCAACCAGAACGCCAGGATTTCGCTAGGCCACTACGAGGCCGGCCAGCACCTGGAATATGCGCTCAATCCCCTGAATAAGTGCGTGTACATCTTCGTGATGGATGGCCACCTAACCGTGAACGGCCAGGCCGTGAGCCGGCGCGAAAGCATCGGTCTCTGGGAAACCAACCTGGTGCGTATAGAGGCTACAGCCGAGAGCCAGTTTATTGTGATTGAGGCCCCCGTCAATCATTAAATCCGGGCAGAAATGTCTCAGTAAAAAGCCTTTCCCTCACGGGAAAGGCTTTTTGCATTAAGCCCGTATAAGCGCCGCACGGCCAGTCTGGCGCAACTCTCTGATAGGTTGCAACTAGTACTAGAAAATTCGGGGCAATGTTCCGTCCTTTGTTTTATACTTCTTTCCTGCTTCCCGAATTGACTGTATGAAGATACTTCTCCTCACGTTGGCCCTGAGCGGTGCTGCACTCGGCCTCGCGCAGGCCCAGGAGCTGCCCTACCAGCTACCGCCTAAAGCTATTGCGGCCCTGGCCGATGCGCCACCTATTCCGCGCGTGAGCTTTGCCTCCAATGGCCAATGGATGCTGTTGCAGGATGTGCAGGCGATGCCCGCCATCTCGGATGTTTCGCAGCCGGAACTGCGCCTGGCTGGCCTACGCATCAACCCGCGCACCAATGGCGCCAGCCGCGTGAACTATGCCACCAACCTGCGCCTGCGCCGCCTGCCCGAGGGCAAGGAGCTGCTGGTGCAGGGTTTGCCGGCCAAAGCCCGCATCAGCGAGGTGCAATGGTCGCCGGACAACACGAAAATTGCCTTCACGCACACTACCTCCGACCACATTGAGCTGTGGCTGGTTGATGTAGCTTCGGCTTCGGCCCGCCTGGTCCCGAACCTGTTTCTGAACGGCATTTTCGGTTCCAGCTACGAGTGGATGTCGGATAGCAAAACCCTCATTGCCCGCGCCGTAGTAGGTGGCCGCGGCGAGGCGCCCAGCACTCTGGCAGCGCCAGCCGGCCCAGTTATTCAGGAAAATGTGGGCAAAGCCGCCGGCGCCCGCACTTACCAGGATTTGCTGCACACCCCCGTTGATGAACGCCTTTTCGATTACTATGGCCTAGCGCAGGTAGTGAAAGTGGGCCTCGATGGACGCATGGCACCACTAGGCCAGCCCGGCATTGTGCAGGAAGCCGAGCCCTCGCCCAACGGCCGCTTTATTCTGGTGAAAAAGCGCCACCGCCCCTACTCCTATACCCTGCCCGTGAGCAGCTTCCCGATGCGGGTAGAAGTCATCAACCTGGAAGGCTTGGTAGTAAAAGAACTGGCCGAGCTGCCGCTGGCTGATAACGTACCCACCAGCTTTGACGCCGTGCCCACTGGCCAGCGCCGCCACGGCTGGCGCGAAGACGCTCCCAACACCATTTTCTGGGTAGAAGCCCAGGACGGTGGCGACCCGAAGAAAACCACCGACGTACGCGACCGGATTTTTGCGCTGCCTGCTCCTTTCGATGGGCAGCCGCAGGAGCTGGCGGCTCTGCCGTTGCGCTTCCAGGACATCCATTGGGGTACCGATAAGCTGGCCCTCGTAGAAGGTCGCCGCTGGTCGGACCGCCACGAGACGATGTGGACGCTGGATCTGGCGACCAAAACCTCCCTCACCCCGCTCTTCGACCGCTCTACGCAAGACACGTACGCCGACCCCGGCACCCCTTACCTGACGCGCAACGCCCAGGGCCGCTACGTGCTGGCCACCGACGGCACCAGCGAATCTATCTATCTGCTGGGCACTGGCGCCTCAGCGGAAGGCGACCGTCCTTTCGTGGATGAGCTAAACGTACGCACCAAGAAAAGCCAGCGCTGGTGGCGCTCCGAGGCCCCTTATTACGAGGTGCCCGTGGCCTTGCTCGACCTCAACAAGCGTCTGTTCGCCACCCGCCGCGAATCAGCGCAGGAGGCCCCGAACTACGTGCTGCGCGATGCACGCAGCAATAAAGTGACGCCCCTCACCAGATTCGCCAACCCTTATGCCAGCCTCGGCAACCTGCAGAAGCAGGTACTGAAGTACAAGCGTGCCGATGGCGTGGAACTCACGGCCAACCTCTACCTCCCCCCAAACTACAAGAAGGAAGACGGCCCGTTGCCTACCCTGATGGAGGCCTACCCCGTAGAGTTCAAGAACAAAAAGGACGCTGGCCAGGTCAAAGGCTCGCCCTACACCTTCACGCGCCTCAACTGGGGCTCCCCCGTATTCTGGGTAACGCAGGGCTACGCCGTGCTGCAAGGCACCAGCATCCCGATTGTGGGCGAGGGCACCAAGGAGCCTAACGACACCTACGTAGAGCAACTCAAGGCTTCGGCTAAAGCCGCCATCGACGAAGGGGTGCGCCTGGGCGTGGTAGATGCCAAGCGCGTGGCCGTGATGGGCCACAGCTACGGCGCCTTCATGACCGCGAACCTGCTGGCGCACACCGACTTGTTTAAAGCGGGTATTGCGCGCAGCGGCGCCTACAACCGCACGCTTACGCCCTTCGGTTTCCAGGGCGAAGAGCGCACCTATTGGGAGGCGCCTGAGGTGTACAATCAGATGTCGCCGTTCAACTACGCCAATAAGATCAAGACACCCATTCTGCTGATTCATGGCGAGGCCGACAACAACTCCGGCACCTTCCCCATCCAGAGCGAGCGGTTCTACAACGCTCTGAAAGGCCACGGCGCCACGGTGCGCTATGTGGTGCTGCCAGCAGAGTCGCACGGCTACGCGGCCCGCGAGTCCATCATGCACATGCTCTGGGAAATGAACTCCTGGCTGGATAAATACGTGAAGAACCCCGGCAGCGCCGTAGCTACGCCCGAGGCCAGCAACGCCCCAGTTAAGTAAAGCATTCGGCTACTTTTCCCAGCAACCCTAGGCCACTAGCCTGGGGTTGTTTTTTTGCTCCTTAGTGACATACAACTTCTTCACTCAGAGCGCCCAGATAATAACGACGCTCAACTACAACCTGAACTTTAGCGCTTACGTTTTAAGGCTTACTAATCGTTTCTCTTCCCTAAAACCCACACGTTATGAAGACGTTGAAAGGATATATCGCCATGTTTTCGGCTGTTCTGCTGTTGGGCGCTACGGCTGCACCTCAAACGGCTGAAGCGCAGACTGCTCCTAAAAAAGGCTGGAGTAAAAAAGCCAAAGGTGCCGCCATTGGCGGTGGTGCCGGTGCCGTAACCGGGGCTGTTCTGGGCGGCGGTAAAGGTGCTGTGGTTGGTGGCGTAGTTGGCGCCGCTGCCGGTGGCGTGGTTGGCCGCAACAAAGACAAGAAAAAAGACCCCGCTCGGTATAAAACCTACAAGAAGTAACCTGATTTCACAACCAACAAAAAGCCCCGATCTAGCCAGATCGGGGCTTTTTGTTGGTTGTGAATATTTTGAAAGGCGCTTCAAGACTGTTGAAACGGCAACAGAACTACTGCTAGAAGCAATGCATAACTGGCCTAGCAGCCGCAGGAAACCGCGTCAGCGGCACCTGCGCCTTCCGTAGCCGGAGTTGGGCCGCAGGGAAACAGGCCGAAGTGCTGGTCTTTGTTGCCGAGCACTTTGAAGTGCGCACCGTAGCGCGTGCGGCTGACCATGTCGGCGGTGTTGCCGCACACGAGCATAGGCCTACCGGTTTCAAAACGGTGGTGGTCGTCGAGCTCGAAGGCGTGGGGCTGGCCGGGCACGGTACCCTGGTAGATGGCTACCTGACCGTAGTCCTCGCACTTGTCTTCCAGGTCGAGCTTGAAGGCGCGCAGCGTGAGCGAATAGAACTTGATGTTGCCGACTTTGGCCTCAATCTCGGGGTTGTTGATGGTGAGGCGGCGCTGCTCCGTGAGGCGGTAGTCGCGGATGCCCAGGTTCAGGAGCAGACGGCGGAAGTCGTCGATGTAGAGCGCGCCGCTGAGGCACTCGCCGTACAGTACCGGATCCTGGCGTAAGGCTTCGGGCACGCGGCGGTCGGCGAATACGTCGGAGATGTGCAGCTCGCCGCCGGGCTTCAGCACCCGGAAAATCTCGCGGTAGGTGGCCTCTTTATCGGTACTGAGGTTGAGAACACAGTTGCTCACAACCACATCCACGCTGTTATCGGCCAGGTCGGCAGTACGCAGGTCCTCGATGTAGCCATGCCGAAACTCCACGTTGGGCTGCTGGTAGCCGAACTTCTCGGTGTGCGCCTGGATGTGGCGCCTCGCTACCGAGAGCTGCTCTTCGGTCATATCCACCCCAATGACGTGGCCCTGCTCGCCTACCAGCTTGGAGAGCAAATAGGCGTCGCGGCCACTGCCACTGCCCAGGTCTAGCACCGTGCAGCCTTCCACGGCCGGGGGCACGCACACACCACAACCGTAGTATTTTTCCAGCACTTCGGGCTCCAGCTGGGCCAGAATGCGCTTGTGCTCGGCCGGAATATCGTCGGTGCAGCAGGCATTAGTTTTCAGATCCTGGCTGGTGCGCAGTTGCTGACCGTAGTAATCTTGGACCTGCTGTTGAATTTGTTCTTCCATGGGGTTGAGAAGCGTCTAAGGTTGCCTGGGCAAGGTACGTAACAGCCCCTTGGCGCGGGCTGAGGGAGCAGAATGGCGGCAGTTTTTCAGGTAGTTACAGCGGCTCCTGCAACCCTTCGGCCGGAAGCGGTAGTATGAGGGCCTATGCGTCTGTTTATCTACCCTACCCTCTCCGACTCGGCCCGGGCCTTGTTGCTTCAACAGCTTCCCACCGATGTGGTTCCGACATTCCGGCAAGATCTGGCGCCGCAGCAGCAGCAATCCAATTTCCAGCAAACCGAAATCCTGCTCGGCAACCCGCCCGTAGAGTGGTTCCAGTTGCCCCCGAGTGGCCTACAGTTCTGGCAGATAGACTCGGCCGGTATTGAGCGTTACCACGCGGTACAGCTCAGCTGCCCGGTGGCCAACGTGGGCGACTTTTTCGCGTGGCCCTGCGCCGAAACGATGCTGGCGGGCCTGCTAGGCCTCTATCGGTGCATCCCGAAGCTGGCGGTTTGGCAAGCCGAAAAGCACTGGGAGGGCGTGCCCGTACGGCAGCAAACTGGCCTACTGCGGGATAAGCGGATAGTTATTCTGGGCAGTGGCGCCATTGGGCAAGCCGTGGCACAACAGCTCTCCGGCTTTACCAGCGCCGTTCGATTCCTGGCCCGCACCGACCCAAAGGCTCAGTTGCATTCGAAAGAGGAACTGAAAGCTGCCCTCCCCGAGACGGATATCGTGGTGAACTGCCTGCCCGGCAGCGCCGCCGGCTTCTTCTCCGCCGAGCTTATCAACGCCATGGCACCCGGCAGCATTTATGCCAGCGTAGGCCGCGGCAACACCACCGACGAGCCCGCCCTGATTGCCGCCCTGCAGGCTGGCCGTCTCGGCGGGGCCGTGCTCGATGTGACTGCCCAAGAGCCCCTGCCCACTGATAGCCCACTCTGGACTATACCTAACGTGCTGCTCACTCAGCACAGCGGCGGCGGCCAGCCCGAGGAAGATGAAGGCAAAGTGCGGATTCTGCTGCGCAACCTGCACCATCTGCGCCATCAAGAGCCGCTGGAAAACCAAGTGGAGCTGAGCCGCGGGTATTGAGCGCCACACACGCTGAACGATGTGGTACACTCTAGAGAAGCCGCTAGGCCACCTCGTAGGTAATACTAGTCACCTCTACTACTTCTTCTTTGGGGCCGAGGCGTAGCGTGACGGTTTTGCCTAGTTTGGCGCCCTGCACCGCCCGCGCAATAGGCGCCACGAAAGCCACCTTGCCTTCCGCCACCGAAGCCTCATCCACTCCCACAATCGTGAAGCGGCGCTCCAGGCCGGGCTTGCCGCCGCTACGCGTTACGAGCGTAACGGTAGCTCCGAAGCGTACCTCCTTGGCGGGTTGCCCGCGTGGGTCTACCACTTTGGCGCTGGCAATGCGGTCATTCAGGGCCGTGATGCGGCCGTTATACACCGTGAGCTGACGGGTGCGGTCGGCTTCGTTTTCGCGGTTGGCTTCGGCCACTGTGCGCTCCGCTTCAAGCGTCGCCAGCTCGGCGCGGAGCTGCTCTAGGCCAGTGGGCGTGACATAGTTGGGCGAGCCGGGCGGCAGGGCCGGCCGAGGCGGAATAATGGGAGCTTCGAGGGAATCGTCTTCTTTGGTGAATGCGCGGCTCATGCTGATTTTTAACGCAGCGAAAGACGGGTGGTTGCGAGTCCCTTATCGGCTGCACTTCAGAATTTCTCTGACTGCTACACCAGTTCTTACTACTTGATTGCTTGAAGCCTAATACTCCTAGTTACCTTCCGCCTTCTCTTCTCTTCCCATGTCAGAACACGCAGACTTTCGCCTAACTACTTCTCGCCTAATCTTACGCCCACTGCAACCCTCCGATCTGGAAGCGTTTGCTGCGTATCGGGCCGACCCTGAAATTGCTCGTTATCAGAGCTGGGAGCCTTATAGTTTGGCGCAGGCTACCGAGTTTCTGGCAAAGTACGGACAGCAGCCAGTGCCCGCAGCACCTGGCGGCTGGGTCCAGATAGGCATTGCGGAGCGCGCCACAAACAAGCTGCTCGGCGACTGTGCGCTGCATTTGCATGAGCACGAACCCCGAATAGCCGAAATCGGTGTTACGCTGTCTGCCGCTGCTCAAGGCTCAGGGTATGCCACCGAGGCCCTGCAGGCCTTATTCCAGTATCTGTTCACGGACTTGCAGCTGCACCGGGTGGTTGCCGTCACCGATAGCCTAAACCTGCCCACGGCCCGCTTGCTCGAAAGAATTGGGATGCGCCGCGAGGCTCACTTTCGCCAAAACATCTGGTTTAAAGGAGCTTGGGGCGATGAATTTCAGTATGCACTGCTACGAGAAGAGTGGCTGGCCCAGCAAAAGAGCCTAGGCCACTAAAGCCTGCATCTGCTTGGCGTTGCCGATGGCCGAGGCATCAATATCGTTATTGAAGTATACGTAGGCCTGTTTTACGTGCTGGCTGTCCTGAATTTCGTTGGTGATGCGGCGCAGAAAATCCTCGCTGTACGGCGACTTATACAACTCCGGAGTGCCGTGGAAGCGGTAGTACAGAAAGTCGGTGTTGGCCACCACCTCATCGGGCAGATGCGGGTGGCTCTGGCCGGCGAAGGCAATGCGCCGTCGCGAGAGTTCCTGAAACACCTGTCCCTCCCACCAGCTCAGGTGCCGGAACTCCAGCACATTCTGGTAGGCCGGATCGAGGCTTTCCACGATGCGCAGGAGGCGCTCCTCGGAGAACGTCATGCGCGGCGGCAGCTGAAAAAGCACGGGACCCAGCTTTTCCTTTAGGCCCTCCTGCACAGTGCCGTAAAAATCGGCGAGCAGCTGCGTGGTATCATGAAACTGCTTGTAGTGCGTAATGAGCCGGGGCGCTTTCACTGCAAACCGAAACTCCGGAATGCTATTCTGATACCACGGCTCCAGAAACGAGAGCTGCGGAAAGCGGTAGAAGGTCACGTTCAGCTCCAGCGTCTGGAAGTGCTGACTGTAGAATTCAAACCACCGCCGCTGAGGCAGCTTTTCGGGATAGAAGGAGCCCTTCCAATGCTTGTAATGAAAGCCAGAACAGCCAATGTGCCAAGCAGGCATGAGGTAAGAGGTAAGGTGGTGATGAGGTAAGGTGGTGATGAGGTAAATTGTCTTCAAAAGCCCGTCATCCTGAGCTTGCGAAGGATCTTCTCACGCCTGAACAAGTGGCCTAGCGCCTCGTGCCCACGTGAGAAGATCCTTCGCAAGCTCAGGATGACGTGCTAGAGTTATCGGGTTAGTCACACAACATCAGCACGCGAGATGTCTCGACAAACTCGACATGACGTTCTGAGTATTTCTCAGAGTACCATTTCTAACTCTGGCCTACGGCGCCTTATCCGGCGAGGTTGGTAGCGTTGAGCTAGCTTCCGGGCTTTCCTAGGCCACCTTAGCCGTTCCTTCCAGCAGCTTCCGCAGCGTATAGGCGTTGAGCACGCCCGCCCCGCCAATGCCATTATTGAAGTACACGTAGGCCTGTTTCACGCTTGGCGCGGCTTGTATTTCATCGGCTATGCGTTGCAGAAACTCCTCGCTGTACGACGACTTATACAGCTCCGGCACGCCGTGAAAACGGTAGTACACCATGTCGGTGTTGGCCACTACCTCATCGGGCAGCGGCATCGGGTGGCTCTGGCCCACGAAGCTGATGTGGTGGCGAGCCAACTCGCGGAACACCTCCCCTTCCCACCAACTGGGGTGCCGAAACTCCACGAAGTTGTTGAACTCCGGATCGAGGTTTTCGAGCATGCGGCCCATCAGCTCCTCCGTGTAGGCCGCCTTGGGTGGAAGCTGAAACAGAATCGGCCCTAGTTTTTCGCGCAGTCCTTCGCGTACGGTTCCGTAAAAATCGGCCAGCACGGGTGCGGCTTCGGCGTTGAACTTCTTGTAGTGCGTGACGATGCGCGGGGCCTTCACCGCGAACTGAAAGCCTTCGGGGCTTTGGTCGTACCAGGTTTCCAATGCCTTCAGCTCCGGCATTTTGTAGAAGGTCACGTTCAGCTCCAGCGTATTGAATTGGGTGCAGTAATACCCAAACCACTTCCGTGGAGGCAACTCTGGCGGATAAAACACGCCTTTCCAATCCCGATAATGAAAACCCGAACAGCCAATATGAATTTCCGGCATGATGCGCAGCAAATGGTAAACGAGCTTCTACGCAACCAGTGGCCTGGCGGCTTCTAGTGTAGAGCTTTGGGAATACTGAACTGCCGAAAGAACATCGTGTCGAGGTTGCCAAGACATCTCGCAGGCATCGTTGTTAGGCTAATTCACATCACGTACATTTTACCAACCAGCTGCTCAACCTCACCCATTTGGCTACGTAAACAAAAATCTGTGCCTGAATGGCAACGGTGCGGATTGGCAACCCCTTTTCTACGTCCGCTGACTTATACGCGGCAATTCCCCTGACTACTCACTGGCGGGCTCCCGGAGCTCAGCCATCACTCTTTGAATTATGGCAGACGAGAAACCTGGAACTCCTCCGGAAAACGCAGGCCACGACGGCAACCGTCGGGATTTTCTAAAAAAATCAACCTTGCTCACGGCCGTTGCCCTCACACCGGGGCCAATGCTGCATGCTGCTGAGGCGGCCTGGGACGAAAAAGTAGCGGCGGCTTTCGAGAAAGTACCGCTGAAGCTGGAAGTAAACGGCGTAAAACACAAGCTCTCGGTAGAGCCCCGCACCACGCTGCTGGACCTATTGCGCGAGCAACTGCACCTCACCGGCACCAAAAAAGGCTGCGACTACGGCCAGTGCGGCGCCTGCACCGTGCACGTAGATGGTGAGCGGGTAAACTCCTGCCTGCGCCTGGCCGTGATGGAAGACGGCAAGAAAATCACGACCATCGAAGGCCTCGCCGACGGCGACAAGCTGCACCCCATGCAGGAAGCCTTCGTGAAGCACGATGGTTTCCAGTGCGGCTACTGTACGCCTGGCCAGATTATGTCGGCGGTGGCGTGTGTGCGGGAGGGCCACGCGGGTTCCGAGGGAGAGATTAAGGAGTACATGAGCGGCAACATCTGCCGCTGCGGCGCTTATTCCAACATTGTAGCGGCCATTCAGGACGTGAAAAACGGCGGTCAGAAAGTATGAACCAGTTCCAATACATTCGGCCCACCAAGCAGAAAGCGGCCATTGATGCGCTAGCCAAGGATACCTCGGCACAGTTCGTGGCCGGCGGCACCAACCTCATCGACTTGATGAAGCGCGGCGTGATGAACCCGCAAAAGCTCGTGGACATCAATAAGTTGCCGCTCGGCAAAATTGAGCGCGAAAATGGTGGCCTACGCATTGGGGCGCTGGCCTCAAACACGGCGGTTTCTGAGGATAAGCTGGTGCTGTCAACGCAGCCGCTGCTGGCGCAGGCCCTGAAGGCGGGTGCTTCGGCCCAGTTGCGCAACGTGGCCACCGTGGGCGGCAATATGCTGCAGCGCACCCGTTGCACGTATTTCTACGACACCACTATGCCGTGCAACAAGCGCGAGCCGGGCTCCGGCTGCGGCGCTCTGGAAGGCATCAACCGCATGCACGCCATCTTCGGCTTCTCCGATAAATGCATTGCCGTGCACCCGTCGGATATGAGCGTGGCCCTGGTGGCCCTCGATGCCACCGTGCTTGTGAGCGGCCCCCGCGGCGACCGACGCATCCCGTTCGCCGACTTCCACCGCCTCCCCGGCGACACGCCCCAGAAGGACACCAACCTGGAGCAAGGCGAACTGGTTACTGCCGTAGATATTCCCGACGGGCCCTTTACCAAAAACGTGCACTACCTGAAAGTGCGCGAGCGGGCTTCCTACGCCTTCGCTCTGCTCTCGGTAGCGGCTGCTCTGAGCCTTGAGAACGGTACCATCAAGGATGCGCGTTTGGCCATGGGCGGCGTAGCGCACAAGCCCTGGCGCCTCAACGAGGCCGAGAAATTCCTGGTGGGCAAGCCCGCCACGGAAGAGTCGTTCCGCCAGGCAGCAGACATAGCCATGCGTGGCGCCAAAGCTTTTAAGCACAACGCCTACAAGCTAAAGCTCGGCCCCAACTCCATTGTGCAGGCCCTGAAAAATGCCGCCGCAGTGGCCTAGAGCAGTCTTTAGAGCTAGAATCCAGTTCCTGAGGAGGGGTTGACAACCGTTGTTTACAGAAACGTCCTGTCGGGCTTGTTGAAGCATTTCGCTTGAATCGTTGCGCTAGCTATTACAGACCTGAGCACGCGAGATGCCCCGACAAGCCCGACAGCAGGTTCTCAAGTAATCGTCCTAGGCCAGTACCTCCAGTCCCCATTTCCCCTATCCTATGCCCAAGCAACCCGCCAAAGAAGGAGTCGTCGGCAGCCCGATGCACCGTGTAGACGGCCGGCTGAAGGTGACCGGTGCGGCCCGCTATGCGGCAGAGCATCAGGTGGCGGGTGTGAAGCACGGAGTACTGGTACTGAGTACCGTTGCCAAAGGACGCATCAGGCAGCTCGACACGGCCACGGCAGAAAAAGCAGCGGGGGTGCTGGCCGTAGTTACGTACCGCAACTCTCCCAAAGTACCCGGCTACTCCAGCGCCACAGCCGCCAGCAATCCGCGGGTAGAAGGTCAGGAAATCAAGGTTTTCCACGACGACCAGATTCACTTCTACAACCAGCCCGTGGCCTTGGCCATTGCTGAAACGCTGGAACAGGCGCGCTATGCGGCTTCATTGGTGAAGGTGGCCTACGAGCAGCTGCCCCACCAAACCAACCTGGCCGCCAACCTCACAAAGGGTACGGAGCCCAAGAAAGAGAAAGACTATACCCGCGGACAGGCCTACGCCTACCGCACGGCCCCCGTGAGAATAGAGCAAGAGTATGCAACACCCATACAGGTGCACAACCCCTTGGAAATGCACGCCGCCATTGCGCTGTGGGAAGGCGATAAGCTCACCGTCTATAACAAAACGCAGGCCCCCAAGCTGGCCCAGCAGGATTTGATGCGCCTGTTTCAGCTGCCTGAGGAGAACGTCCAGGTTCACTCGCCTTTTGTGGGCGGCGCGTTTGGCGGCGCTTCCCGCATCTGGCCCCAGGAAACGGCGGCTATTCTGGGCGCCAAGCACGTAGGCCACCCCGTGAAGGTGATGCTGCGCCGCGAGCAGCAGTTCAACCTGGTGGGCTACCGGCCACGGTCTATCCAGAAGATGGGCCTGGGTGCTTCTTCGGATGGAGCCCTGCTTGGCATTACGCATGAGGCTTTCGGCAACACCTCCCAGTATGAGCAGTTTCCGGAGCGCATTGTGCACCCCACTAAATCGGCGTACCGCACGCCCAACATGAACACGGTGTACAAGGTGGTGCCCCTAGACGTAAGCACGCCCTGCTGGACGCGTGGGCCCGGCGAATCGAGTGGGTCGTTTGCTCTCGAATCGGCCATGGATGAGCTGGCCTACGCGCTTCAGATGGATCCCGTGGCGCTACGCCTGAAAAACTACGCCGAGACTGACCCCGAAAACGACAAGCCCTGGGCCAGCAAGCACCTGCGCGAGTGCTACGAGCGCGGCGCCCAACGTTTTGGGTGGAGCAAGCGCAACCCCGCACCCCGCGCCATGCGCGAGGGCGACTGGCTTGTAGGCCAGGGCATGAGCTCAGGCATCTACAAATCGGAGCGGCAGGAGGCTACGGCCAAGGCCCGCCTGATGGCTGATGGCACCCTGCTTATCCAGAGCGCTACCGCCGACACCGGTCCTGGCACGGCCACCATTATGACCCAGATTGCCGCCGATGCCAGCGGCGTGGCCCCCCAGAACATTCGTTTTGAGCTAGGTGATTCCGCTTTGCCGCCGGCGCCCATCCAGGCGGGTTCACACACGGCTACCTCGGTGGGCACGGTGGTGCATGAGGTGTGCGTGGCGCTACGCGAACAGCTTCAGACGATGGCCCGCAATCAAACCGGCTCCGCGTTCAGCCAGGCTTCTCCTTCTGACTTGGTGACGTTGGGTGGCGAGCTACACCTGGCCCAGGATAGCAGCAAGCGGATTTCGTACGTGGATATCCTGAAGCAGCAAAACCTGCCGATGCTGGAAGTCACGCGCCAGTCGAAGGGTGGGCCGGAGCTCAAGGAATACTCCGGCAAATCATTCTGCGCCAACTTCGTGGAAGTGCGCGTGCATGCGCTTACCGGCGAGGTGCGCGTGAGCCGCGTAGTATCGGTAGTAGATGCCGGGCGCGTGCTCAACCACACTACGGCCCGCAGCCAGGTGCTGGGCGCGGTGGTGTGGGGCATCGGGCAGGCTCTCATGGAGCAGGTCGTCATCGACCACCGCTACGGCAACTTCCTCAACCACGACCTAGCTGAATACCACGTACCCGTCTGCGCCGATATGCCCGAAATCGACGTGCAGTTCATCGATAAACCCGACCCCATCATCAGTCCTACGGGCGCCAAAGGCCTCGGCGAAATTGGCTTGGTTGGCTTCGCGGCCGCCGTGGCCAACGCCGTATACCACGCCACCGGCACGCGCGTGCGGGAGCTGCCCATCACCCCCGACAAGCTCATCTGAGTGGCCTAGGCCAGCTTGTCGTTCACATTTGCTACTTCTCTCGACTTATGGATTCTTCTCTCACTTTCAAGGATAACATTGGCAAGCCCATGGACCGGGTAGATGGCCGCCTGAAGGTTACGGGCGCCGCCACATACTCTGCCGAGTACAAGCTGCCCAACCTGGCCTACGCCGTGCTGGTGGGCAGTACCATCACGAAAGGCCGCATTACGGGCGTCGACTCGAAGGCCGCTGAACGGGCGCCGGGCGTGCTGGCCGTCATCACGCACTTCAACTCGCCTAAGGTGCCAGGCTACGACACAGCCGGCAAGGACCCTTCGCAACCCGCTACCGTAGGCGGGCCGATCAAGGTGTTCAAGGACGACAAAATCCACTTCAACGACCAGACCATTGCTGTGGTAGTGGCCGACACGCTGGAGCGGGCCCGCTACGCGGCGGGCCTCGTGAAGGGCCAGTACGCGAAGGAAAAGCACCAAACCAACCTCGAAGCCAGCAAGCCGCAGGCCTTCCTGCCTACTTCGGCCAAGAAGAACCCGAAGTCGCCGATGAACGACTACCAGCGCGGCCAGGTGGATGCCTACAAAACCGGCGCTATCAAGCTGGAAAGCGAGTATGTGATTCCGACGGAAGTGCACCACCCGATGGAGCTGCAGGCCATTACGGCCCACTGGGAAGCCCCCGACCGCCTGACGATTTACGACAAAACCCAGGGCACCATGGCCACCCGCCGCGACTTCGCGAAGGAATGGAATCTGCCCGAGGAAAACGTGAAGGTGATTGCCACGTTCGTGGGCGGCGCCTTCGGTAATGCCCTACACAGCTGGCCCCACGAGTCGGCGGCCATTATTGCGGCCAAAGTGGTGAACCGCCCGGTAAAGCTGGTGCTCACGCGCGAGCAGATGTTTACGATGGTGGGCTACCGACCTTACACCTGGCAGAAGCTGGGCATGAGCGCCACACCCGACGGCAAAATCACGGCCATCACGCACGAAAGCATCGGACAAACGTCTTCCTTTGAGGAGTTTACCGAATCGACGCTGGCCCAGACGCGCATGATGTATCAGTCGCCGAACGTGACGACGCGCTACCGCCTGGCCTCCCTCGACGTGAACTCGCCCATCTGGATGCGCGGCCCCGGCGAGGCTACTGGCGCGTTTGCCCTGGAGTCGGCCATGGATGAAATGGCGCATCTGCTGAACCTGGACCCGATGGAGTTCCGCCTGCGCAACTACACCGAGCAAGACCCCGAGAAAAATAAGCCCTGGAGCACCAAGTTTCTGAAGGAGTGCTACCAGCTGGGAGCTGAGCGCGTTGGCTGGAACAAGCGCCAGCTCAAGCCCGGCTCCCTGCGCGACGGCGACTGGCTGATTGGGTACGGCATGGGCGTGGGCACCTTTGGGGCGCACCGTGGCGCGGCTACGGTTAGCGCCCAATTGCAGCCTAACGGCACGGTGCTGCTCCGGTGTGCCACCACCGATATCGGCCCCGGCACTGGCACCGCCATGACCCAGATTGCCGCCGACACGCTAGGCCTCTCGCCCAAGCTCATCACGTTTGAATTGGGCAATTCCAGCTTCCCAAAGGCCGGTACGCAGGGCGGTTCCTCCACCGTAAACAGCGTGGGCCCCGCCGTGCAGGAGGCATGCTTGGCCCTCAAAGACAAGCTACGCGGACTGGCTGGCAGCAGCAATGCCGCCTTCACTTCGGCCCGGAAAGAAGACGTAGGCCTCTCCGATGGCTACCTGACGCTCAGCGGAAACTCGGCCAAGGTGCCTTTCGCTGATCTGTTGAAGCAGACGGGCGGCGAGGCCGTTACCGTGGAGGCCAAGCCCGGCGACGAAGGCCAGAAATATTCCATGTACTCGTTCTCCGTGCATTTTGCCGAAGTGCGGGTGCACCAGCTGACCGGCGAAGTGCGGGTGAGTAAGCTGGTTTCCTGCGCTGATGCGGGCACCATCGTAAACGAAAAAACAGCGGGCAACCAGATGAAGGGCGGCGCCGTGGGCGGCATCGGCATGGCCCTGATGGAACACGCCATCATCGACGACCGGTACGGCCGCTACGTCACGAAGGACTTCGCCGACTACCACGTGCCCGTGCACGCCGACTCACCCGATGTGCAGGTGGCCTTCGTGAACCAGCCCGACCTGCACGTAAATGCCCTCGGCACCAAAGGCATCGGCGAAATTGCCATTATCGGCGTAGCGCCGGCCATTGCCAATGCCGTGTTTAACGCCACCGGCAAACGCGTACGGGAGCTGCCAATTACGCCTGATAAGCTGATTTAAGTGGCCTAGGCCAGTTGCCTTACACGATACATGAAGAACGCCATGCCTGATTAGGTGTGGCGCTCTGTTTTATGGACGCTTCGCTACCTAGCGAGTAACCTAACGTCCACTCAAACAGTAAATCAGCTGTACCCTTTCCCTACCCTCATGGACACTCCCCGTACGTTCTCTGCCGATACCGAAGCGGCTCTGTGGCAACAAGTAGCCGCCGATATGGCCCAGGAACCCGACTTGCTGGAATACACGGCCAACCTGCAGCAGAATGGCCACACTATTCAGCTGGATATTGATATAGATATGGGTGGAGGCTTTGAGGGAGGGTACGAAACCACCACGTTCACGGCCGTGGTACCTAGGCCAGTAGCGCTGCGGTTTGCCCTACACGAGCAGGACTGGATTCATGAACTCGGGAAGCTGCTGGGCCTGACGGATGTGGAGCTGGGCTACCCCGAGCTGGACGCCGCCTACATCATCACCACCAACGACAAAGAGGCGTTACGGGCGCTCTTCTCTGATCCGGCTATCCAGCAAACCCTGCTTAAGTACCAGGAAATGCGCCTGACGCTGGCCCCCTCCCATCACGAAGACGACAGCGAGCTGTACCTGACCTTTCTGAAGGAACAAGCTATTCTGGAGCCTGAGCAGCTGCAGGAAATCTACCACCTGCTTTATACCCTATTGCAGCAGTTGGCCCCCACGTCGGTGGCGGCGGTTCCCCTATCCAATCTGCAAGCCTAGGCCACCCTACCGCCCCAAGTTGGTGCAGGCAGGTGGCCTAGTGGCACACAGTATTTCCATACGGCCCGGCATATTGTCGGGCCGTGTTGATTGGTGGGTTTTGCCAGGAGCTGAATAAGCCGCGTAGGCTAATCTATTTGCCGGGGATGATGCCGATCCAGTGCAGCACCCAGCCCAGCAGATATACGGCGGGAATAATCATCCCGTAGGCCCACCAGGGCAGGTTGCCGAGGCGCTGACCCAATCCTGAGTATCCAGCGAATCTTCTTGGTCTAGTTTCCATGGCCGTGTCTACCGTAACGCATTGTGTATCTGAAGATACGAAATAGACGCATGGAACACAACAGCTTCTGCCGGCGCTTAGCCCACCGCTTACTGAACTAGTTGGGCGTACAGGCTTGCCAGCGTATCGGCGGGGTCTTCGCACAGGCCAGGGTGCACGGGCGAGGTTTGCACAATGGTGCTGCGCGTGGCCGTAAGCCACCGAAACCGCGAGGCCACCGCCAGCTGCCCGATGGGGCCACCCTCTTTACGCCCGCCGCAGATGCGCTCAAAAGAACGCAGCCGTTCCGCTAGCTCTACCACATCCAGCTCAGCCCCTGCAAAGGCGCGCAGGCGGGCTTCCGGAACCTCATACCGCGCCTGCAGAAACCCGCGTGAGGCGCAGTACAGAATTACGCCCACATTGAGAAACTCCTCGCGCTCTACACGTGGTACCACGCGCAGCACGGCGTACTCATACAAGTGCTTCACGGGCATTTTTGGCTTCCTGAACAAAGTTTTCTGATGCGGCCAGACGGGCCGTGAGGAACCGCACGTAATTCGCGCGCTGCTCCTCCACTGTCACATCGGGCTCGGCGAGCCACTCGGCGGGCACTACGTCTACAACCGCGCGGAGGCGCTCCGGCGTGAGCAGCGTGTGGCCTAGGGCATCGGCGGCGGGCAGCTCACTGGCCTGGGGCAGCAGCACATGGTCCTTCACCTGCGGAAATGGGCGGGGCTTGGGCTCGGCCCAGCTGGGGCCGGCGTGGTGCACATAGAGAGCCGCGCCGTGGTCAATTAGCCACAGCTCCTTGTGCCACATAAGCAGGTTGGTGTTGCGAGCGGTGCGGTCTACGTTCATCGTGAGGCAGTCGAGCCACACAATCAGCGAAGCCAGGCCGGGCTCAATGGTATTCACCAGCGGATCGAAAGTGCTGGCACCGGAGAGGTAGTGCAGGCCCAGGTTGAGGCCCGTACTGAAGCGCAGCAGATCCTGAATTTCCTCGTCGGGCTCGGTGCGGCCAAAGGCCTCATCCAGCTGGCAAAACACCAGCTCCGGCAGCTGCAGGCCCAGCACACGGGCCAGCTCGCCTACAATCAGCTCGGCTACCAAGGCCTTCAATCCTTGGCCGGCCCCCCGGAATTTCACCACGTACATAAATCCATCGTCGGCTTCTACCAGGGCTGGCAGGGAGCCGCCCTCGCGCAACGGGGTGACGTAGCGCGTCACGTCAACGGTTCTCAGAGAAAGGTCACTGGCCTGCATAGAGCACGAAAAAGGTGGAATAGGCCGCGCAAAGGACGAACAATTCCGGCAGTATTGGTTGCCTGGGCCTGCCGCCGGGCCATTGCTCCAGCCTGGGTCAGCCGTATGTAGGCTAGCGCGAATTGTAGACCAGGCAACCAAGCCCTGGGTTGGCAGTACATATCTTCACGCACCAGCCCCGGGCTGGGCATTTTTCACTAGGCCACTTCTCGCACCTATGGCACGCATCGTTACGCTCACGCTGAACCCCGCCGTGGACAAAAGCACCACCGCCGACCACATCATCCCCGACCAAAAGCTGCGGTGCGCCACGCCTAAATTTGAGCCGGGCGGCGGGGGCATCAACGTATCGAGAGCCCTGAAGCGACTGGGGGCAGACTCTATAGCGGTGTTTCCGGTGGGCGGCCCCACAGGGGTACTGCTGCAGGAGCTACTGGCGCTGGAGGAAATTGAGCAGCACCCGGTGCATACCGTGAGCCGCACCCGCGAGAATTTTATTGTGGTGGATGCCTCCAGCGGTCAGCAATACCGCTTCGGGATGCCGGGCATGTTGCTGGATGTGGAGGAGCAGCAGCAGATTCTGACGGTGCTAAAGGGCCTGACGGAAATCCCCGAATTCCTAGTCATCAGCGGCAGCCTGCCGCCCGGCGTAGAGCCCGAGTTTCTGGTGCGGATAGTACGGGCAGCCAAGGCCCTCGGCATTAAAGTGGTGATAGATACCTCGGGCCCGGCGTTGCATCAGGTGCTGAATGAGGGCGTGTACCTGGCCAAACCCAACGTGGGGGAGCTCAGCAAAATGGCCGGCGTAGATGAGCTCGACAACGAAGCCGTAGCGCAGGCAGCCCACACCCTCGTCCGCGACGGCAAGTGCGAAATCGTGGTAACCTCATTGGGGCCCCAGGGCGCGTGCGTTGTCACGAAGGACCTGGTAGACCATATTCCGGCGCCGGCCGTGAAGAAGCGCAGCACCGTGGGTGCCGGCGACAGCATGGTGGCCGGCCTGGTTTATGGCCTGCTGACTGGCCTAGGCGTGCGCGAAACCGTGCGACTGGGCATAGCCTGTGGCTCGGCGGCCACCATGAACCCCGGAACGGAGCTGTTCCACAAAGCCGACGCGGAGAAACTATACAAGTGGCTCCTGCAGAACACCATGACAGCGGCCACAGCAGCCTAAAAACCAGCCTGTTCTAATCATGCTGAACGGCGGGGTGTATTTAGCGGGCGCTAGATATACCCCGCCGTTTTAGAGTTTTCAGACACAGCCCATATCCACACGGGCCTTGCTTTTAGGGAGCAGGGCCCGTTTTGTTGTGTATCACCGGGCCCTGACTGGCGGCCCGCCTTGATCAGCAACTGCCTTCTGAGGTGGTGTAGTGTAGGAACTAGGCCACTCTCAGGGCAGCCATTACTCCTCAGCCCTAAAGGTGGGCGCTTGCGAAGCAGCTGGTTTCACTTGTCGATCAGGCCGACGGCTCCATTCTGAACGGTCTTTTTTAAGCATTTCATCCTATAAATAAGTAAATTAACCATATCATCATTCACTTAAGCCTTATCAGCCATGAACGACCAAACCGCTTTAATTACCGGTGCCTCCAGCGGCATAGGGTTCGAGCTGGCCCGCTGCTTTGCTCGCGACGATTACCGCGTGGTACTCGTGGCCCGGCACCTCGAAGAGCTCCAGGAAGCTGCCCGCCTGATTCATCAGGAGTTTGAAGGCATAGATATTATTCTGCTGCCGTTTGATCTGAGCCTGCCGGAAACACCCCGGCAACTCTACGCCGAAACCAGCAAGCGCGGCCTGCAGATTGATGTGCTGGCCAACGACGCTGGCTTTGGGGAAACCGGTTACTTCTCCGACATCGATATTCAGACGGAGCTGAACATTATTCAGGTAAACGTGACCTCACTTGTTCACCTGACCAAGCTATACCTGCGCGATATGGTAGAGCGCAATTCAGGGCGCATTCTGCAGGTTGGCTCCATTGCGTCGTTTTCGCCCAGCCCCTGCCAGGCCGTGTATGCCGCTACCAAGGCGTTTGTGCTAAGTTTCACGGAAGCCGTTCAGCATGAGCTGAAGCAGAAGAAATCGTCCGTGACGATGACCATCCTGTGCCCACCACCCACTGATACCAACTTCTTCCGGACGGCTCACGCCGAAAACACCCGTGCCGCCAACCACACGGTATCGGCCCGCGCGGTAGCCGAAGAAGGCTACGACGCCCTGATGGAAGGCACGGCCCGCTCCTTGCCTACGCTCAATGCCAAGTTCAACTTCTTCTCCAGCCTGCTCCTCCCCGACTCCGTGCTGGCCACCCTCATGAATACCCAGTTGCACGCCACCAGCAAGTAAGCCTTGCGGCCACACACCTTAGACCTTTCACCAACAGGCCGCGCCGCACTGGTTTTATCCAGTAGGGCGCGGCGCTGTTGTTTGCAGTTGATACCGTTAGTGTATAGGACTCCTAACGCGTCTGGACGGTTGCCACGAGACCATCAGGCTTCAACTCGGCAGACGCTATAGCCTGATTACGAAGACACTACTCCCCTAATAACCCTTTCCATTCACGCCTAGGCCACTCTACCCGCTTCTATGATTGTTCGTGCCACGCCCAGCAGTTTCATTTGTATAGCCCAGCATGAGCACGCCCAGGTATCGGGCCAGCTGGCGGAGCACTGGCAGCTGCCGTATTTCGAGGGAGTAGCACGGCGGCCCGAGGTGCTGCTGGCCATTCAGGAGCACGACCGCGCCTGGATTCCGCTGGATGCGGAGCCACTCTGGAATGAGCAGGCTCAGGCCCCGCATTCTTTCCTCGACTATCCGCCGGCTGCCCGGCTGCAGCACTATCAGCAGGGCATTACGGAGGTAGAACAGCAAGCGCCCTACGCCGGCCTGCTGTGCAGCCTGCATTACACCAGCTTCCCGGAGCTAGCGAAGCACCCCCTAGGCCTGCAGTTTCTGGCGATAGAAGCCGAGCGCCAACAGCGCCTGAAGCAGGAGCTGCAGCTAACCGATGCGGCCCAGACCGCTACACTGGAGTTCCACAAGCGGCTCCTGCGCTTCGCCGATAATCTTTCCCTGTATCTCTGCCTTAATGAGCCGGGCACTTCCAAAGCTCAGGAACACCCGTGGTACCAGGCGGGCATTCCGTTCTCTGATTATTTCTCCTTTACCCATCAGCAATTGGTGCAGGTAGAGTGGCCTACGCGGCACCAAATGCACATTCATCCCTCTCCATTTGCTGATGCCTTTGCCGTGTCCTTGCGCTACCAGGAACTGCCTAAAGCCCGGTTGGCAGCGGTAGGCCTAGGCCAGTGCTTTGCGGAGGCACCCGTTGAGGAACTAGAAGTCTGGGTGCATTCCGGGCAGGCCTAGCCCTGTACATGCCGACTTTATTCTACCCCAGCGGCAGTTCTGTAGAAATGGCAATCCGATTCCAAGCGTTAATAACCACAATGGCCATAATTGCCTGGGCCAGGTAGTGCTCATCAAAAAGTGCGGCAGCTTGCTGATACGTGGCATCCGACACACCGGCTTGCCCGATAAAGGTTACTTCCTCCGTCAGGGCCAGCAGCGCCTTTTCTTCGGGCGTGAACAGGCTGGTTTCGCGCCAAGCGTTCAGTAGGTACAGCCGCTGTTCCGTCTCTCCATCTTTGCGGGCCTCCTGAGTGTGCATATTGATGCAGTACGCGCACTTATTTAGCTGCGAGGCACGCACCTTGATAAGGTGTTTGTGGGCGTGGCTGAGCCCGGACGTGCTCAGGTACTTTTCTAGCCCATACATGGCTTTGTAGGCCTCCGGCTCGGTGGTTTGCAGGTTGAGTCGCATCTTCAAAAAAGTTTTTGGTTGAAGTATGCGACAAAGCTCCGACCCAGCGGCTCGGAAAAACTTAATCTAGTTTAAGAAATGCCGAGCTGCTACCGATGCCCCACTTTTGCCCTGATCTTGCTCAGGAACTCCGGCGTAAATCCCAGGTAGGAAGCCAGCATATACTGCGGCACCCGCTGCACAAACGCCGGAAAATGGTCGTTGAAGTGATGGTAGCGCGCTTCCCCCGAAAGGCTGTAGAGCAACTTCATCCGAAACAGGGCCGCCGCGGCCGCCTTCTGCAGCAGAATACGGAAGTAGCGCTCCAGTTGCGGCAGCTGCCGAAATAGCTCCTCCTGCACCCGCTTCTCCAGCACCACTACCTCTGCGTTTTCAGTAGCCTGCATGTAGAATTGGGAGGGCACCTGGTTATCGAGGCTGGCGTAGTCGGTGAGCCACCAGTTTTCAATACCAAACTGAATGGTTTGCTCGGTGCCTTTCTCGTTCACCAAATACGTACGCAAGCAGCCTCGCAGCACGAAGTAGTTGGCCGTGCACACTTGCCCCTCTACCAGCACATGCTCTTTGCGGGCAATAATCTGGTGGCCTAGGTACGTCTGGAGCAAGTCGCTTTCAGCCTCGCTGAGCGAAACATACTGCGCAATATGCGCCAATAAAGGACCGTACATCAGGGGGAGTATAGAGGAGCACCGAGGCCAATAATCCCGCTAGGAGCGCTTCAAACCCAGGCGCTCCACCGTTTCGCCCTCAAAGTCGAACTCAATGAGGATGGCCTGCTCTTCGCCTATCACCCAGCCATCGTGGCCGGGCGCAATGGCCACTACTTGCGGCGCTGCATACTCTTCCTGGGTGCCATCGGCGTACTGAATACCGAGCTTACCGGCGGCCAGAAACCCCACGTGCGCGTGCTGGCACAGCTCCGTGCCTACCACCGGCTTCATATCCTTCGACCACCGGAAACCGGCCGGGTACACCACCCGCTTCACCCGCGAAGTGCCGGTGGTGCGCACTACATCTACCTGCACACCGCCTACTTCACGACGGGTGGCATCTTTCAGGGGGCCGAGCAATGATTCCGTATTCATAGGTTGGGCGGGGTTAGGTCTGGAGAAGGAAGCGCTTTGCCTGAATATAGCAGATGTAGCGTGTAGTCCAGGCCTCTCGCGCGGAGCCTGCTTTACGGCATCTGAATTTAGGGGTGTTCTTCTGGCATTATGCGCTCCTACGCTATTCGGCCCCATGCATCATTCCAAAGTTATAAATGTCTATTTATCAGATAATTATCATACACAATGCCTAAATTTTCAACATTAAATTTCACTTACTAAATAGTAATGTATAAGATTCCGGGCCTGATTTGGCTCCCACAGTAGGCGCTGTGGTTTCGGTACCCTTGCTACGAGAGCAGAGAGGCCCATTGCCAAGTGACCGGTTGAGCTTGTATATGTTTTGCGCCGCTTTGTTCGCCTGGCCGCCGCTTAACAACTGGGAGGTGATGCGGTCCTAGAGGTACACATTCCTCACCAACCAAACCCTATCACTATGGATTCGTCCACCTCATCATCAAACAGCCAGTTAAACGACACCCTCCAAGCCCTAGGTGGTGGCCTAAGCGCCGCTGCGCCGGCTGCCGCAGGCAACATCGATAGCTGGATTTCTACCCTCAACGGTGCTGGCAGCCCTGCCCTGAGCGCTATTTCCTCAGAGCTCGAAAACCTGAAAACCGCCATCGGTAGCGGCGACGGTTCCCAGATCAGCCAGTCGTTGAAAACGCTGGGTGAGCACACAACTAAAGCCGCCGAAAGCGCCACGCCCGATGCCAAGTCGCAGCTCCAGCAGCTAGGCCAGACATTGAGCTCCGCTGCTACGTCTTTGCAAGGCTAGGCCTCTGCCCAACACTTAAGCGAAACGGCTACTTCCCGATGAGGAAGTAGCCGTTTGATTTTTAGCGGCCTGAGCTTTTGCAGAAAATAGCTACCCCCGGCGGCAGTGGGCACATTGACTGGCCTACGCCTGGGAGCCGGCTGCGCGCAGCGACTGATACAGCAGGCTGGCGGCCGCCTGCAATAGCGGCAGATCGGTGGTACGCTCTTCACAGCGCTGCATATCGTAGTGGCATAACGTGCCGAAGGGTTTGCCCGCCTGGTCGCGGACGAGCACCCCACAGTAGGATATCACGGGAGTTTCAATACGCCCTTTTACCCGCGCATCGACGGAGGCATCCGTGATTTCGAGGGGCTCCTGCTGTTGGCCTACCAAAGAGCAATACGTGGCAGCCATGGGGGCATCATCTCCCTTCAGCAGGTCGGGGTGGTAACGGTCGAACAGCACCTCATTGCGCAATATGTCCCCATCGAAGCGAAAAACACCGGTATACTGGTGAGGCGTACGGTGATTGAGGTATTTGAGCGCGGCATGTATGCCATGCTCATGCAACTCGTTGCTGAATGCCGCTATTTCGCGTTGCATAGGGGCATCCTGCCCTTCGGAAGAAGAAATCATAGCAAACACTTTTTGCGGCTGAGATACTGTAGGACTGGTTACGACTACCCCAGACAAGGTGCGCAAAAACCGGTTTTTGCTGCCGCAAGATACTACACTTCGCCCATTATGGCTTTTACTGCAATTAATTGTAAATGTCGGAGGTCATCATCTACCATAAGCCGTGCTGGAGCGGAAGGAGGCGCTACTAAGCTGTTTGCATTACTTGTTCCGGACACCATGTCGATATCTCCCCGTTGAGCGTAAGGGGGACTTGGGGCGCGCCCGGCGAGATGCAATTATGCGTCTCTACACCGTGTTGACGATACTGCTGCTACCTTAAGCAGCCTCCTAGAGGATGTTGAGTTGCCTACGTGTCTTATCGGCATTCTATAACTGGCCTAGCACAACTAAGCTGGCATAATTAGGCAGACCAGGGTTTAATTACGGAAAGCCACTGGCAAAGTATCCATCTAGCGCTGAAGACTTAAGAGGACACGCGTAGTGTACTTATCTGCGTTTGGATATAGTGTTGAGCGTGATGCTACGCTGCAGGCTGGATTTAAACCGACCATCGTCTACTGCGCTTTTGGCTTGGTGCTTGGTGGCGCGGCCCTGCACCCTGGCCCGCCACATGCGCCAGGAAGAGGCCTTCATTTCCCGCCGCATTAGTTTGATCACCTCCGCCTCCGAAAGGCCGAATTGCAGCTCTATGGCTTCAAACGGCGTGCGGTCTTCCCACGCCATTTCGATAACCCGGTCAATATCAGCGGCCATCAGGGCTTGTTCTTTCATGGTCGGTTTCCTTGAGGTATCACTGACTTGTAGGCCAGTTATTCTATAAGCGCAACAAGCGGTAAGTGTTTCTGGCCTTTGGGTAAAGATGCTGCAATGGGCCTAGTAGGCCACATAAAGCAAGAAATCGTATTTTTGCCTTTACCAACAGCAAGCACCGGTTTATGTAATAGCTGATTTCTTTCCACAATCGAGTAGCCACCCCACTGTGTGGGCGGCTATATCCAATTGCATTTTGAGGAAGAAACCATGTTACTGCTACAGAACCTTGGGTATGCACACCCCAATAAAGATGTGCTGTTTGATGGCCTGAACCTAGCTATCAACGACCACCAGAAGATTGCCCTGGTTGGCCATAACGGCGTTGGGAAATCAACCTTACTGCAGCTACTTGCGGGTCTTTTGGCGCCCTCCAGCGGGCGCGTACAGACCAGTTCCGTGCCGTACTACATCCCGCAGCATTTCGGCCAGTTCAACAATCTGACCGTAGCCCAGGCCCTGCGCATCGAAGGAAAAATCCGCGCCCTGCAGGAAATCCTGAGTGGCCTAGCAACGGACGCCAATATGGCCTTGCTCGATGATGACTGGACCATTGAGGAACGCAGTCAGGAAGCCTTGCTGCACTGGGGCTTGGCTGATGTAAGCCTGACCCAACCTATGGCTAGCCTCAGCGGCGGGCAGAAAACCAAGGTTTTCCTGGCCGGCATTACCATTCATCAGCCCGACATCATATTGCTGGATGAGCCCAGCAACCACTTGGACACGGCCGGCCGGCAACTGCTCTACGACTTCATCAAGACCAGCCCCAGCACCCTGCTGGTAGTGAGCCACGACCGGAAACTGCTGCACCTGCTTGATACAGTATGCGAGTTGAGCAAGCGCGGCCTGGCCCTGTACGGCGGCAACTATGAGTTCTACGCCGAGCAGAAGCAGGTGGAAAGCAACGCGCTCAGCCAGGACGTAAAGAACCGCACAACCGCCCTTCGCAAAGCCAGGGAAACCGAGCGCGAAGCCCTGGAGCGCAAGCAAAAGCTGGATGCTCGCGGCAAGAAGAACCAGGACAAAGCCGGCCTACCCACCATCATGCTGAATATGATGCGCAACAGCGCCGAACAAAGCACGTCGCGCCTCAAAGGCATTCATGCCGAGAAAGTGGGCGCCCTTTCCCAGGAGCTGAGCGAGCTGCGCAAGGAGCTACCTGATACCGATAAAATGAAGTTCGGCTTCGATGATTCTACCCTACACAAAGGCAAAATCCTCATCAGCGCCGCTGGCCTGAACTACAGCTACGGTACGCGCCTGCTGTGGCCTGAGGGCCTCAGTTTTCAGATTCAAAGCGGGGAACGGCTGGCCCTGCGTGGCCTCAACGGCTCTGGCAAAACGACCTTAATAAAGCTGCTGCTAGGCCACCTGGAGCCTACGCAAGGCACGCTTCATCGCGCCGTAAACAAGGCCGTGTACATAGACCAGGAGTATTCCTTACTGCAGAACCAGCTTTCGATATACGAGCAGGCGCAGCAGTTTAACACCACTGGCCTACAGGAGCACGAAGTCAAGATTCGCCTCAGCCGCTTCTTGTTTACGCCCGCGTATTGGGACAAGCCCTGCAGCACCCTAAGCGGCGGCGAGAAAATGCGGCTGCTCCTGTGCTGCCTCATGATCAGCCAGCAGGCCCCCGACCTCATCATTCTGGATGAGCCCACCAACAACCTCGATATCCAGAACCTCGATATTCTGGCCGCTGCCCTCCACGACTACCACGGCACCCTGCTCGTGGTATCGCACGACGAAGTATTCCTGGAGCAGTTAGGAATTGAGTGGACTATTCAGCTAGCATAGCCCTGCAGCGCATAGACACATACGTTCTAAGCACGTCAGGCAGCGCCAAAGACCTATTATAATTAGCTTCAGCAGCCCTTCTGCAGGCCTTCCTATCCATAAGCCCCTAAAGCTCACAAACCGGTGTAGATAAAATTTCAACTGAATTTTCTTGTTAACTTTGAAAAACAAAGTACTTTTGATACCGTAGAAATTAAATAACTCATTCTTCCAGCATTTCGCATTTCAGCTGCCATGAATAGCCTCAGCAGGACAAAAAAAGCATGGAGCTTGAAGCGCCTATTCCTGCTAGGCCTAGCGCTCGTTTTTGCGGTGGCCGTTCTGGTGCTACTTCCGAAATGGAAGCAATCCTCAGATAACGGCGGGCAATTGCCACGTGAGCCGTTCCGCATTGCTGGCAACCTCTACTACGTGGGCACCCGGGACGTTACCTCCTTCTTACTCACCGGCCCCAAGGGCCACGTGCTGATTGATGGTGGCTACCCTGGCACCGCCCCTATGATTCTGAAAAGCATAGCCACGCTAGGCTTCAATATCAAGGATGTCAAGCTTCTGCTTAACTCTCATGCCCACATTGACCATGCAGGTGGCCTAGCCGCATTGCAGCAGGCTTCGGGAGCACAATTATGGGTGAGTGAGGCAGATGCCGCTTTGGTTTCCTCAGGGGGAGTTAGCGCCCGGAACATGGCCCCGGTGAACGGGCTGATATACCTCGGCATCATGCGGTATCCTGCGCCCCGCATAGACCACCAGTTCCGGGATGGGGCCCAGATCAGCTTAGGTCCCATCCGCCTTACGGCGCACGTCACGGCGGGCCACACGCCTGGCTGTACCACTTGGGCGTTTCCAGTGCAGGAAGGCGACCGGGAGCTGCTAGTAGTCAGTGTAGGCAGCCTGTCGTTGCCCATGCCTCCTTCTCTCTTTAATTGGAAATATGATGCGGCCTTGCGGCAGGAGTTGGAGCGCAGCTATGCCACGCTCCGCAGCTTACCCGCCGACATCTACCTCTCCTCCCATGCGCGTGCTTTCAGTTTGAAACGCAAGTTTGAGGAGCGCGCCTCAGCCCCCACCCCCGTAGCTCCCTTCCTCGACCGGGCGGGCTATCTGGAAGACATACACAAGGCAGAAGTGGCCTACCACAAAGCGCTGCAGGAGCAACAGTAGTTGCCTCCATATACAGTTCACGTAGCGCTTACCCAGAAGTTATTCAGCAACTCTAGGCACACCCGATATGAAAGCCGAAGTACTCCAAAACCTAGACAACCCAAGGCAGCTGGAAAAGCTCTACCGCGACAACCGAGCTACGTTTAAACGGGAGTTTAATTCTGTATATCCTAGCATTCAGGAAAACCCGGTAGCGCAAATCTGGAATGAGCGGCTCAATTATGAGGGCGATGGAATTTCCTGGGGCGCCGGTCGGGAGGTGGTGTTTGTACTTCTGGCTGCTAGTATCGCTGGCGTTATTGCCAAACTCCCGGAAATATTCGGGCTACAACCAGATTACTTCTATCCGCGCAATATTGCTTTTATCGTTTTTCCGCTGCTGACTATTTATTTCGCCTGGAAGCAAAAACTGCCTGCTACGTCTGTAGCAATTATTACACTTATAATAGTAGCATCAGTTATCTACATTAATTTATTGCCTCGCAACGACCGGAGCGATACCTTAATACTGGCCTGCATTCATCTGCCTTTGCTCCTGTGGGCAGTGCTGGGCTTTGCTTACGTGGGGAATGCGCCGATGAGCACGAATCGGCGCCTGGACTTCCTGCGCTACAATGGCGACCTAGTGGTGATGACCACTATTATTCTGCTGGCCGGCGGCCTGATGAGTGCCATTACCATCGGCCTATTCAGCCTGATTGGCCTGCGGATCGAAAATTTCTATATGTCATACATAGGTGCCTGGGGAGCCGCCGCTGCCCCCATCGTTGGGACTTATTTAGTGCAAACCAACCCTCACTTGGTTAATAAAGTGTCGCCAATAATTGCCAAAATATTCACCCCTTTGGTCTTAGTGATGCTTGTTATTTATCTGGGGGCAGTCGTGTACACAGGCAAAGACCCCTATAACAACCGCGACTTTTTACTGATCTTCAATATTCTCCTGATTGGCGTAATGGCACTCATTGCCTTTTCGGTGGCTGAATCCTCAAAAAGCGCCACCCGAAAATTCGAGAATTACTTATTGCTAGGCCTATCTATTGTTACTATCCTGGTGAACGGCGTGGCACTTTCCGCTATAGTATTTCGAATATCGGAGTGGGGGATTACGCCCAACAGGTTGGCAGTGCTTGGTGGAAACGTGCTGATTTTATTTAACCTGCTGGTAGTGGCCTACCACTTGTTTAGAACTGCGAAAGACCCGAAAGAAATTACGAGTGTGGAGAATAGCATCGTGTCTTTCCTACCGATGTATGGGCTATGGGCCGCGCTAGTGGTGTTTGTTTTCCCTCTGGCTTTCCACTTCAGATAAGGCGCTGCTAATGCACTTCCCCAAGTGACGTGAGGTGTATTCTCCAAGCACCACACAGGACCGCACAATACACTGTTAAGTAGGGATTTTACACAGTCCCTTAATGAAGCCTTAGAATTTACTTTGAAATACAAAGTTCTTTTATTTACTTGTAGCTGCTAACCCAAGGATCCTTGTTGACTCTGCCTGCAGGTACCGCAAGCACTTTAGCCGCTGCTTTACTAGGCCAGTGCAAGCTCCAAAGAGCCGTTAGCATCCCCTTTTGAGACTTTTAAAACATCAACTTAGTCCACTACTATTATGACACTCTCTAAAAGCATTCTGCGCGTAGCCTTAGGCACGGGGCTCCTGCTGCTCATCCCCCTGACGGCAAAACTATTTCTCTCTGATATGCTCTGGACTCTAAGCGACTTCGTTTTCGCTGGCGTCCTGCTTTTCGGCGCAGGTATGACGTTTGTTCTCATTGCACGCATGAGCAACAATGCCGCATACCGGCTGGGAGCCGGTGTGGGAGTGGCCGCAGGCCTATTGCTGCTTTGGGCGAACATGGCCGTAGGCCTAGTTGGGAGCGAAGATAACCCCGCCAACCTGCTCTACGTCGGGGTGCTAGCAGTTGCTCTCATTGGATCACTTGTGGCGCGCTTTCGGCCGCTGGGCATGTCCAATGCCATGTTTGCCGCCTCGCTTACCTACGTGGTGGTAACAGCCATAGCCCTGTTTGTCTGGAAGCCTACGGGTGCTGCAGCTGAGCCCAATGTTCACCTGCTGAATGTATTGGTAGCGAATGGCGTCTTTGCCGCCATCTGGGCCGTTTCGGGTTGGCTGTTCCGCCGCGCCAGCACCAGCAGCCTGAACCAGCAACTGGCCTAGCAGCGCAGCTTATTACACAGTATCATCTCTAACCCTAATCTAGTATTCCAATGACCATATCTCACTTGGTGCTGGCTGGCATCGCGCTGCTTCTCATGGGGCTCTTTTATTTGCTGATAGCTAGCCGGGGCCGCACTGGTGCCTATAAACTGGCCGTCGTCGTCGTCGTGGCTGCCTCCCTCCTACTAGTGTGGGGCAACCTGGCGGTGGGCTTCATCGGCAGCGAAGACAACCCCGCCAACCTGCTGTATGCTGGGGTGCTGGCCGTCGGCTTCATCGGGGCCGTTTTGGCGAAACTACAGCCGCTCGGTATGGCAAAGGCCATGTTTGCCACGGCTCTTGCGCAGTTTGCCGTTCCTTTCGTGGCCATGGCCATCTGGCGGCCCGAGCTTAACTTGGGTGTGCTGTGGGTGATTGCGCTGAATACCGTTTTCGCCGGTCTGTGGGTGGCAGCAGGGTTGCTTTTTCGGCGGGCAGATGCTGCTGGTGAAGGTTTGGGCCGGGCGGTGGCCTAGCAGAACAGCAAACCTAAATATAGTATTGACCAACAAGCGAAACCGGACTACAACTACAGAGGTTGCAGGCCGGTTTTGCTTGCTACGCCAACTGCTGTCGATGCACTGATAATGTGTAGCATATAGAATAAACCTGTTTCCTCTCTCAGCTATGCCTATTTGACTTTGCACAATGCTGTATCAATCCAGATCAAGACAATATGACTTATAAAAATGATATAAATTCATTGATAACAGCCAAAAAGTCAGCAAAAGATCTTCTGCACCCCGTTTGCTAAGCATCTCGTAGAACTTCTTACCCGAAGCACCTACCTAACGACTTAGCAATCATGAACTTCAATAACTATACGATCAAGGCACAGGAGGCCGTGCAGAAGGCCACCGAGATTGCCGGGGGCAATCAGCAGCAAGCCATTGAAACCGGCCATTTGCTCAAGGGCCTCTTCCAGAGCGACGAGAATGTGCTGTCGTTTCTGGCTAATAAGCTGGGGGCAAACCTCAATATCCTCACGCCCCGCCTCGATGCACTGGTAATGGGCTACCCCAAAGTAAGCGGGGGCTCGCCCTACCTCTCCAACGAAGCCGCCGCCGCTTTGCAGCGCGCTACCGGCTTTCTGAAGGAGTTCGACGATGAATATGTATCGGTGGAGCACTTGCTACTGGGGCTGCTGGGCGGTAAAGACGCCGTAGCTACCCTGATGAAGGACGCCGGCTTCAATGAGAAAGACCTGAAAGCTGCTATCAAGGAGCTGCGCGGGGGCCGCAAGGTAACTTCGCAAACTGCCGAAGACCAGTACCAGAGCCTCAACCGCTACTCCCGCAACCTCAATGAGCAGGTGCGCACCGGCAAGATGGACCCAGTTATCGGCCGCGACGAGGAAATCCGGCGCGTACTCCAGATTCTGAGCCGCCGCACCAAGAACAACCCCGTGCTGCTCGGGGAGCCTGGCGTAGGTAAAACCGCCATTGTGGAGGGCTTGGCCCAGCGCATTGTGGCCGGCGACGTGCCCGAGAACCTCAAGGACAAAATCATCATGTCCCTGGACATGGGTCTGCTCATTGCGGGCGCCAAGTACAAAGGTGAGTTTGAGGAGCGCCTCAAGTCTGTTATCAAGGAAGTAACCGACTCCGAAGGCCAGATCATCCTGTTCATCGACGAGATGCACACCCTCATCGGGGCCGGCGGTGGCGGTGAAGGTGCCATGGACGCAGCTAACCTGCTCAAGCCTGCCCTGGCTCGCGGCGAGCTGCACTCCATCGGGGCTACTACCCTTAAGGAGTACCAGAAGTACATTGAAAAGGACAAGGCCCTGGAGCGCCGTTTCCAGGCTGTAATGGTAGATGAGCCCAGCATTGAGGACGCCATCAGCATCATGCGCGGCATCAAGGAAAAGTACGAGCTGCACCACGGCGTACGCATTACCGATGATGCTGTAATTGCTGCCGTAGAGCTCAGCTCGCGCTACATCACCGACCGTTTCCTACCCGACAAAGCCATCGACCTGATGGACGAAGCCGCCGCCAAGCTGCGCATCGAGCTGAACTCTATGCCCGCTGAGCTGGATGAGGTGCAGCGCCGTATTATGCAGCTGGAAATTGAGCGCGAAGCCATCCGTCGTGAAGATAACCGCGACCGGGAAGCCGTGCTCAGCAAAGAGCTCAGCGAGCTAACCGCCAAGCGCGACACCCTGAAAGCGCAGTGGGAAAACGAGAAATCGGCTCTCACCAGCATTCAGACCGAGAAGGAAAACATTGAGCGCTACAAGCTGGAAGCCGACCAGGCCGAACGCCAGGGCGACTACGGCCGCGTGGCGGAGCTACGTTACGGCAAGATTCAGGAGGCTGAAGCCAAGCTGAAAGTCCTGCAGGATGAGGCCAACGAAAACAAAGACGGTGGCACCATGCTGCAGGAAGTGGTAACTCAGGAGGACATTGCAGAGGTAGTGGCCAAGTGGACCGGTATTCCGGTGAGCAAGATGCTGCAGTCGGACCGCGAGAAGCTGCTGAACCTGGAGCAAGAGCTGGGCAAGCGCGTAGCCGGCCAGAGTGAGGCCATTGCGGCTATTTCGGATGCGGTGCGCCGCTCCCGGGCGGGCCTACAAGACCCTAAGCGGCCCATCGGCTCGTTCATTTTCCTGGGCACTACCGGCGTGGGTAAAACCGAGCTGGCCAAGGCCCTGGCCGAGTACCTGTTCAACGATGAGAACAGCATGGTGCGCATCGACATGAGCGAGTACCAGGAGCGCCACGCCGTGTCGCGCCTGATTGGCGCGCCTCCCGGCTACGTGGGCTACGATGAGGGTGGTCAGCTGACCGAGGCCGTGCGCCGCAAGCCGTACTCCGTGATTCTGCTCGACGAGATTGAGAAGGCCCACCCCGATGTGTTCAACATTCTGCTGCAAGTGCTGGATGATGGCCGCCTCACCGACAACAAAGGACGAGTGGCGAACTTCAAGAACACCATCATCATCATGACCTCGAATACGGGCGCTGACATCATTCAGAAGAACTTCAAGGAGCTGAATGAGTACAACCACGACGAAGTGGTGGACCGCACCCGCGACGAAGTAGTGGAGCGCCTGAAGCAGCACATGCGCCCTGAGTTCTTGAACCGCATCGACGAGATTGTGATGTTCCAGCCGCTCAAGCGCAAGGAAATCCGCAAGATCGTGGACATCCAGTTCAAGCAGATTCAGCAGCGCCTGGAAGAAGCCGGCATTCGGCTGGAGGCCACCGACGAGGTGCTCGACTTCCTCGGTGAGCAGGGTTTCGACCCGCAGTTTGGCGCTAGGCCACTCAAGCGCGTGCTCCAGCGCCTGGTGCTGAACGAGTTGTCGAAAGACATTCTCTCGGGCCGCGTAACCAAGGACGCTGTGGTGGAAGCCGTGCTGGAAGACGGCCACCAGATCCGCTTCAACAACGTGGAAATTCCGGCTGTTGGGTAATTATCATTATTAACAAAAAGCCCCGCTGGCAGTATGCTAGCGGGGCTTTTTTTGCTAGTATTAGACCTTAAAATATATCTATCTCCATGAAAGCTGTAGTTCGAGTATTACTTCTAGTTGTATCGATTCTGATTTTTGATCATGCCAGCACTTGGGCGCAAAGTACGCCTCCTGCAGAACCCTCCAGCAGTAGCTCCGGCGAGATAGCCGTTATGCGCGTGTATGAAGGACGCGGTTCTTATGGTTCTCGAATTGTAGTGGCCTACGAGAATGGTAAAGTTGATGAAGAACAGTTCAAGGATTTCAAAGGGGAATTCAGCACTAGCATGACTCAGAAAGTGCAGGTTGCCATATCTAAATTATACAAAGCCGGCTACGTGCTGCTACAGGCATCCGGCGGCGGCATGAGCGAAACAAATGTGTATACCAATTTGGTAATTATTGAAACCTTCGTTTTTCGGAAGCCCTAGAACATGTTTTCACCCACGCATCAGCTGTATGTAGGTGACCTATAAGATGGCCCGTTCCAGCATCATAGTCAGGCGCCGATGAAGCTGGCGCTGCACCCGTTTCGGGAGGGGCTGATGCTGTTCATATAGCCTAACTGCTTCCCTCTCCCGCTCCTTCGAGTTCCGGCCCCAAGTGCTTGGGCCAAGGATTGCCAGGGCCACGCTACTGAAACCGCCTAGTACTGCTCCTACAGCAGGCCAATCGGAGGTTGT
The DNA here is from genome assembly GCF_900187375.1 of Hymenobacter gelipurpurascens. NCBI lineage: Bacteria > Pseudomonadati > Bacteroidota > Cytophagia > Cytophagales > Hymenobacteraceae > Hymenobacter > Hymenobacter gelipurpurascens. The sequence continues at coordinate 2,664,970 of NZ_FYEW01000001.1, forward strand.
ATCGGGCTGCCCGGTACCGAATATATCAATATAGAACTCAATTTGAGACCCCGAATAGGCGGCAACTCCTGCCAGAACAGGTGCTAGGCCAGTCATAACCCGGCCCCGACGGCGGTTGGCCAGAAACAGGCTGTGTAGCGCCTGCAGCGTATCGGCGCGGGTGAATACCCGGGGGGTGCTGGCCGCCGGAGGAAGCGTTTGAGACTGCGCCTCGGTTGTAGAGAGTAGCAGTAGGCCTGTCAGCCATCCTATCAGCGCTTTCATAGAGAATTTAAATAGAGTTTATATAATATATAGGTTTTCTATTTAAATTACCTCCCTCCTATTTCCCTACATGCCAAAAGCCCTGCCAGCGTAATGCCGACGGGGCTTTTTTATTCGTGGTTGGTTCTGCTAATCAAGCAGTTCTTTCAGCCTATTGTGGAGCTGGCGCTGTATGTGTTTTGGTAGTGGCCTACGCTGCTCATACAGCAACAGCATCTTCTGCTCAGCTTCTTTGGAATTTCCCAGCCACGAATCCGGACCGCATACCACTAGCAAAACACTCCCTATGCCACCTGCAAAAGCCATAACAATAGCCGAAGTTGAGGCATAATCAGGTTACGAGCTAGTCAGCAAATTGGTGCTTCCCATAGGTATTTGTGACCATCCATACACAGTAGTACCAACGGCAATTGGTGCCAAGGCAGTCATAGTCCGGCCGCGGCGGCGGTTCTTGAGAAACACACGATGCAAGCCTTCCAGGGTATCGGCATGGGTGAAGACGCGGGGCGCTACGGGGGCGGGCGCTAGTGCCTGGCTGTGGCCCGCAAACGAGTAGGCCAGTAGCATGCCTAGCAGCAAAGCAGGGAGTGTTTTCATAAAGGATATCTATACCTGATGAGCTGTAGGATAGTACTCAAACCCTGTTTTCGCGCAACCCTGAGGCTATCTGCACTGCTAGTACCGGCCCAGTGAAGCCAGCGCCAACTCAGTTTGGCTATAGCAGCCCTTTACTTTTTGCGGGAGCCACGCTGGGTTAGCAGAGGCAGCCAGGCGGCCACATCCTCGGGCAAAGGCTGCCCATTTTCCAGCTGGGCCATTAGCTGCCGCTCGCGCTTGCGGCTGAAACGCACCAACCCCATGGCACCCATTACGGCGGCGCTTGTGCCCACACTGGCGTTTATGCCGGTGCTCCAGTCGGCATCACCTCTGACGGCATAGCTGGTAGCGCCTCCTATTAGCAGACCGCCGCTAACCGCTCCAACAGTGCTAGCCAGCCGACCCCACTTAAACAGCTTATGCACTTGCTGCCGCAGGCTATCGGGCAAAGGTCTGGGCACGGCTACCGGCGCAATTGTGGTGGTGGGCGTTATGACCGGGGTGGTCTGCTGGGCAAAACCAGTGCTGATACTCGCCGCGAAAAGCCCGAGGGCTACTAGGGTATTTTTCATATCGTTGGGTTGGTTAAAAATAAGTTCAGCTAACCGATTACAGCATCGTACTGGTACACATCAGTGGTTATGTTCCTTCACCTGACTAAGGGTGGTATGTAGGTGTTGCCGACTGGTATTGGTAGTGCTTGCCAAGCGCCACTAGGCCTAGCAGGATCGAGTGGTTACTTACCAAGTGCCAGACCAATTCGGAACTCCGCCATCAATTCCGGATCGAAATGCCAGCTTGCATGACGCATTATAGGTGTCCATTGTAATCCTACGTTGCCATCAACGAAGCCATAGCGCCCTAGGCGCCGCTGTAGGCCATAGCACATGCTGGGTGTAGCAGTATTAGCATAATACTTTTCAACATCACTATAAGGGATATAGCTAATGTTGGTCTGGATAGCCGCTGAAAAGTAGTTAGCTGAGAAGTTGTTGGCGCTTTTGCCCTGCCGGATGCGCTTTTTAAGATTATAATAATAACGGCCAGCTACCTGAGCGCCCATATCGAAGTAACGCTTCGTGTATCGGGTAAATTGCTGATTGCTGGGATTGTACACAAATTGCCAACCCGGCTGCGCGGTAGGGTTAAGCTCGCCCAAAACCGAGAACAAAGTACCCAGTTTGCGCTCATAGATCAGATATACGCCGTACCGAAAACGGCCAAAGTCGTACCCCACATCGTTGAGGCCCAGTTTCCACAACTGGCTTTCCTCAATCTGGGACCTGATCAGGTAGTTGTAGCGCTCCTTGAGGTTGAAGTCGGACTGGTCGCTTTCCTCTTCTTCGTAGCTGATGCGGGAAGAATCGGGGGCGGCTACCTGGCCTAGGGCAGACTGGCTGGCGAAAAGCAGGAGCAGAAACAGGCCTAGCAGGCTGGCTCGCGGAAAGAAATAGGTAGTCATGGAAGATAAGCGGAAGCTAGCGACGAAGCAGTAAAGGATTGATCTGAAGCGTGACGGGCGCGTACGAGGTGTTCACGCGGATAAGTGGATCTGTTTTGCGGTACTGCACCTGGAAGAAGGTGCGCGTGTTGACAACGCCCGGAGAAAAAGTAGTGTTAGCAGGCAGTTTTATGTTGCCGTGCAGGGTGGTGAACTCGTAGCTATACAAATCCATCTGGGGCGACACAATCGTGACCTCGGTGCGGGCGGCCGTGATCTGTAGGCCAGTCAGGCCCGCCGTGGGCTCCACCCGAATGCTGCCATAAGTATTGTAAATGGTATAGCGGCCGGCGGCATCGGTGAGGCGAATGGCGGCTTTGTCGGCGTGGCAGGTGAATGTCAGGTCGAGGTTGCGGGCCGTAATATCGGCGTACTTGCTCGTGATGGTAAGCTGGCCCTGCAAATCCTGCAGCTTTATCTGGCCGAACTCCTGCAGAATTTCCTGTAGGCCACTCAGGGAAGTGAGCATAGTTTCGCCGTAGGCATTGGTGATCTGCAAGCTGATTTTGGCGGGCACCCACAGCGTGTATTCGGCCCGCAGGTTGCTTTGGAGCGTGGTGCCAGCGGCCAGCGTGAAGAAGTTGCGCAGGTTCACATCGTTGCCGGTCTGCTCAATGCGGTATTGCATCACCTGCAGTTCCCGCTCGGCCACGGCGCGGTCGGGGTGCTTGGCCACGAGGCGCAGCACCAAGCGGGCGGTGGGTTTATCCCAGCCCTGCACATGCACGGTGGCTTTTTCGCCCTGCACATAGATGCGGGTGGTGGGCGTGAGCGGGAGCGTTTTCTCGATGGTGCGCGTCACGACCTGCACTTTGGTTTGCGCCTGGCCTAGCGTGGCGCTACTCAGCAAAAGCAGCACCACCAGCCAGCACCGCCGACGCTGCCGTTGGGGCATGTGCCTATATAGAAGTTCCAGCATCAGGTTATCAATAATTGAATAAGCTCTTTCGTGACGGTTGCTTTGAGGGCCGTGACGCGGGTTTGGTAGCGTACCAGTTCCGGGTTGCTACCAAAGCGCTGCACTTCCTGCTGCAGGCGCTTTTCCTCCGCGTCCAGCTCGGCCATCTGCTGCTTTAGGCTCCGGAACTCCGGCGACTGGCAGCCAGCCGGCACCTTGGTGCATTGGGCATTGATGAACGCCATGCCTTCATGCTCTTCGGCCACGTCATCGGGCAGCGCCAGGGGCTCTTCCGTGGTGTTGAGCGGGGCCGATACGGTTTCCACGCTATAGCTGACGCGCTCCGTGGTGGCTATCGGGATGGGGGTAGCGCTAGGCCAGTAGTGCCACGCCAGCAGCACCAGCAGCCAGCTGGCGGCCATGGCTCCTACGCGCAGCACCCGCGCTGTAGGCCACATGGGGCGCACAACTGCCGGCGTAGGCCATACTGGTTGGATTTCCGCTATAGGCTCTTGGTCTAGCTCGGCCAGTATATTGTCCCAGACCAGTTCATCGGGCTCATGCTCGGGCAGCTCATGGCGCACCTCATCTAGGGCCGCCGCAAAGTCGAGCTGCTGTACAATACGTTCCCAGGCCTGCTCCGCTGGTACGTGCTGAGGCAGGCTGGCAATAGCTTTATGGAGATGAATGCGACCAAACTCGGGGCCTTCTTCAATTTCTTCTTTCATCGGCGTAGTTCCTGAAGTTTTCCCTGCAGCAGGCGCTTGGCGTGGAAGAGCTGCGACTTGCTGGTGCCTTCCGAGATACTGAGCATCTCGGCTACTTCGCGGTGGGCGTAGCCTTCTACCTCAATCAGGCAGAAAACGGTTCGGTAGCCCGTGGGGAGGCTCTGAATAGCTCTTTCCAGAAGCTCACCCGTCAGGTTATCGTGCCAGCAGATGCTGGGCTCGGGGTGGCGCTGCTGGTCATAGACCTCCATGCGCTGCTCCCGCTGCTGAATCACGAGGGCCCGGCGCACCACAATGGTGCGGATCCAGGCACCCAAAGCCGCATCCTGCCGAAAAGCGGCCAGGTTACGGAACACGTCCACGAAGGCATCCTGCAACGCATCCTGAGCCAGTTCCCGGTCGTTGAGAATGCGCAGCGCACACGAGAACATAGCTTTTTTGTACCGGTCGTAGAGCTGCCGTTGAGCCATCCGGTCTTGCCGGATGCAGCCCGCTAGCAGCTCTTGGTCTACCAGTAGTGTATGGGGAGTAGAGGTTGTTGACAAGCAAGTAGCGCTGTTTGGCCTAAAGTGCTGGCGGCCCGCAGAAAGGTTGGTTGGGCCCTAAAAATATTCTGAGTAGTGGCCTACAGAGACTAGCAGGCCCAAGCTACGCAGCCCTAACCGCCGGAAACGCATGTAGCTCTGTGGGCAAGGGCTATGTGCCAATCTGCTCCTCAATGAAGATCAGGGGGGACCCCAAGCTGGACCGTATACTGAATAGAACCTTGTTTATTTTTCACTTTCCTCGGGCATATCCTAATAAATCTATCATATTTACTTATTCTAATTTAATAGCACTTAAATCTTACCAAAGTAATCTTCTCTTTGCCTTTCCTGCTTTGTGCTTGCAGGCCACTGCTTTACTGCTGCCGTGGTCTCGGGGCCTGTTGCAGAGGAGCACGCACATTTTCCGGCATTTCCTTTCCTTATCTACCTCTCACCTAGTTATATGCCCTCAACTCTACAGTTCTCTACAAGCACCTTGTGTCAGCAGCCTAAGCGGCTTTGGCCCCTGCTGGCGGCCGCTCTAGGCCTATTAGGTTCGCAGCCCATTGCCGCGCAGCAAACGTTGCGGAAGCAGCTGGCCCCGGTTCCGGCCCAGACGTCCATCAGGCTGCCTTACGCGGCTCCAGCAAGTCACGTGGTGGCCGCCTTGGCCCGGCCAACAGTAGCCCACGGCGTGCAAGCCAGCATCAGCTCCACGGCCACTGGCGGCAACTGGAGCGACCCTACCACGTGGGCGGGTGGCATAGTACCCAGCGCCGCCGATGAGGTGACCATAGTGGCCGGCGCTACTGTAACGGTAGATGTAGCTGCTGCCTGCGCTTCCCTCACTATTGCCAATACGGCCTCCCTGCTCACTTCTACTACCACGGCCTACCAGCTGCAGGTGGCCGGCAGCGTAACCAACAACGGCACCCTCGACCTAAGCAACAGCGCCACAGTGGGTACTGATCTGCGGTTTACCGGAGCGGGCAGCGCCAGCTTCACGGGCACGGGCACTACCGACCTGCAAACCGTTTCATTGGCCAAATCTGTGCGCGATGATGTGGTGGATATGAACCTCCCGACCCTCTCCGTGAAAGGTAGCGCCACCACCGGCGACGGGTTCCTTATTACACGCGTCGGCACCCCCTTGGCCGATGACATGACCGGCACACTGAAGATTTCCGGTTCGGCTACTATCAGCAACAAAGTAGTAGGTGGCGCTGCAGGCTACACACTGCCCGCCACGGGTGGCCTATGGCTGAGCAACGCCAATTTCACGGTGCTAGGTCAGACGGGCTCGCCCACCATCAATGGCCTGCTGCGCATTTCGGCGGGCACGTACAATGTGGGTACTGCCTCGGGCAACTCTCTGGGCTTTGGCACCGGCGCACTGTACACGCAGGAAGGAGGCACGGTAAACATTGCCGGACGTCTGAACACCGCCAACGCCATCACCTTTACCATGAGCGGCGGCGACCTGAACGTGGTAACCGTTGGCAATGCATCTGCTAGCAGCTTCAGTTTCTCTCTCTCCAATAACACCGCCGCCAACACCCAGACTATTTCGGGTGGCACTATTACGCTGGTGCAGCCAAATACCAACGCGGCCATTGTGGCCGCCGATTACTACGTTTTGGGCAGCATGACCGCTACTGGCGGCACATTGCGCATAGGCACTGGCGCTACCACGGCGCCGGCTACTGGCCAGGCCACCTTCCGGCTGGCTGGCAATGCCCCCGGTCTGCTGATTGATGGGACAACCACGGCTAAAACTGCCTTGTTGGCGGCTCAACTGGTGGTGCGCGGCAATACAGTAGTGCAGGCCACTTCCACGCTCGACCTAAACGGTTTCTTGCTGCTGCAGGCGGGCCCCACATTTACCAACAACGGCACCTTCACGGCTAATACGTCGGCGAGTGGTTCTACCATTCCGGGCAGCCGCTTGTATTTTCAGAGCAGCGCTGCGCAAACCCTGAACGGCACTGGCACCTTCACCAGCCCTATTCGCCAAATCACCTTCGAGAATACGGGCGGTGGCGTAACCATAGCAGCCCCTATTGCTGCTACCAGTGTAGCCATGTTTACGGGTAATGTACTGGGCGCTAACAACCTGACTATTGGCGGCGGTAACCCAGTGTTCAATAGCATTCAGTACGGCGTGACGGGTAGTACCACTACCGCGGGTAATTTCGATGTGGCACCGGCATTCAATCTTGGTAGCGGGGCTCTGCAGTTGATTTATGCCCCAGAAACGGCCCCTCGCACCACCGGCTTCGAAATACCGGCGTCGCGGGCCGTAGACGTTATCACGATGAGCAACCCTGCAGGCGTGGTAGTAGCAGGCGGCAACATTCAGGTGGCCGGTGTGAGCAATGCTTCCGTGCTGCTTTCCAATGGCATTATTACTACTTCTCCCTCCAATACACTCATCATTGGGGCCGGAGCCGGCGATTTTCCGGTGGGTTCTGCCCTCAGCTACGTGAAAGGCCCGCTGGGCATCACGGTGAATAGCACTACCCCCGTTTCGCGCACTTTCGCCGTTGGCGATGCTACGGGCTGGCGTCCGGTGGTGCTTATGGGCATCAGCACCACGGCGGCCCAAACATTCACGGCTACGGTAGTTGGTGGCGCCACGGGCGGCACGGTTTCCGGCGCCCTTTCCAGCCTGAACCCTACACGCTACGTGCGCATACAAAACACGGCCAACTTACCTGCTTCGGCCCGTGTGCAGCTCAGCTATGGAACGAATGACATAGCGGGCGGCACGGCTACCACGGTGGTTGCGCAGGCAGCTACCGCTACCGGCGTTTTCGTATCGCGGGGCGGAGCGCTGGCTACAGTTCCCACAACCGGCGTCGTTTCAACTCAGGACCTGACACCCGGCAACGACTTCTTTGTGCTGGCTAACACCGAGGGCGGTGTCCTGGCTTCCTCAGCGGCCAGTGTATGCGGGGGCACTAATGCGGGCGTCATCACGCTTACCGGCAACCAGGGCACTGTGGTAAATTACCAGGCCGACAGTGGCACCGGTTTCCAGGATGTGGCCGGCACCAACACGGGCGCTACCTATGCCTTCGCCAACCTGACGGCTACCACCACGTTCCGCGCCGTTATCCTGACGGCTGACAACCGCACCGTGTACTCGGCTCCCGTTACGGTAACCGCAACGCCAACTCCTTCGGCAGCCTTCAGCTACGCTACTGCCACCTACTGCCTGGGCGCTGCCAACCCAACGCCCACCATCACGGGCGCAGCCGGCGGCACATTCAGCAGCTCAGCCACCGGCCTAGTGATTGATCCGGCAACGGGCGTTATCAACCTGGCTACCAGCACTGCCGGCACCTACACCATTACCTACACCGTAGCCGGCACTTGCGCTAGCACAGCTACGGCCACCATTACCATCAATGCCACACCTGCTCGCCCCACGGTAACGGTAGTGTACAATGGCCTCACTACTACGCTCACCAGCTCAGCGGCTACCGGCAACCAATGGTACCTGAATGGCACAGCCATTGCGGGCGCCACCAACCAAACCTACGTGGTGAATGCGGCAGCCCAATATGGCTCTTACACGGTGGCTACTACGGCCAGCGGCTGTGCCTCCCAGCCTTCGCAGCCGCTCGTAGTAACGTCGGCCGTGAAGCCGCTGGCCGGCACCTCCCTCACGCTGTTCCCCACGCCTACTACCGATGGTCACCTCACCCTGGAGCTGAAAGGCTACACCAAAGCCGTGACGCTGAGCATCTACAACGCTGTAGGCCAGCAGGTGCGTAGCCTGACGGTGCCCGCGGGTCGTCAGCTGCAACCTCTCGACCTGAGCCAGCTGCCCGGTGGCATCTATATCCTGCGCGCGCAAACCGCAGGTGGCCTAGATGTTCGTCGGATTGTGAAGGAATAGCCTTCCGATTTTTCTGTGATTGGAAAGTCCCGCTGGCCTTGTGCTGGCGGGACTTTTTGCTGGCCCGCAAGTTCCTGGCCTCGGTCAAATTCCTCAGGTCGTGTAGCTTTGCCATATGTCGGTATTCCAAACGTATCTACAGCTCGGGTTTCTCCATATTTTCAACCTGGGTGCCTACGACCACATGGTGTTCCTGCTGGCCCTGTGCGCGCCCTACGTGCTGCGCGACTGGCGGCCGGTGGTGGCCTTGGTCACGAGCTTCACCGTAGGCCACTCGCTCACGCTGGCGCTGGCTACGCTGGGCGTGGTCAACTACTCGCCTCAGCTGATTGAGGTTCTGATTCCTATCACTATCCTGATTACCTGCGTGGCCAATTTGTGGCAAGCCAGTAGGCCAGTCAGTCGGCCCAGCCCCAACCGCCGCGAGCCCGCCAGCCGGGTTTTCCTGACGCTTCCGAACCTTCTGGCTGCTATGTTTGGCCTGATTCATGGCCTCGGCTTTTCCAGTTACCTGCGTGAGCTGCTAGGCCACCAGAGCCGCCCCGTACTGGAGCTGCTGGCCTTCAATGTGGGCGTAGAGCTCGGCCAGTTGCTCATTGTGAGCCTGATTCTGGTTGTGGGCTTCATAGTGCTACGCATCTTCGGGGCCGCCCGCCGCGACTGGCTGCTTGTAACCACCGGCGCCGCTCTGGGCATTGCTCTCACGCTACTGGTGAAATAGTGAAGTGGCCTAGGCCTGGCATGGCGAGCAGCGCGAAGCACCAGAAGCAGCTCTGCACCATTTCACAAATTCACAATTTCATCTCTTCGCCACGCAACTCCGCTAGGCCAGTTGGTGTCTTTCGCGGCACGCGAGGATAAGCGGCGCTAGGCCAGTATCTTCGCTTTTGTAAGGCGTCTTTCACTCCCCTTTTGCAACCTATGTTGAAACCTACTCTGCTGGCCGCTGGGCTGGTGGCTTTGCTGGCCGCTCCGGCGCTGGCACAGAACACCAATTCCGGCACCGACAAATTTGCCCAGCTCGGCCAGGAGCTGCCCACGCCCAACACGTACCGCACCGCCTCAGGCGCGCCGGGCCGCGACTACTGGCAGCAACGCGCCGACTACAATATCAAAGTGACGCTTAATGATGCCGACCAGAGCATCAGCGGCACCGAGGATATTACCTACACCAACCTCTCGCCCGACAAGCTCACGTATCTGTGGCTGCAGCTCGACGCCAACATCTACGACCCCAAGTCGATGACGGCGTCCACGCAAACGGCCGAGCTGAAGGATAAGATGTCGTTTCAGACGCTGGAGTACCTGGAGCGCACCAGCTTCGACGGCTCGTTCAAGATCGACGACATCCGGATGAAGGGCGGCAACAAGCAGCTTGCCCACACCATCAACTACACCATGATGCGCGTGGACCTGCCCCAGACGCTGGCCCCCAAGCAGTCCGTTACGTTCACGGTGAAGTGGCACTACACCGTTAATGACCAGAAGAAGACGGGTGGCCGCTCTGGCTACGAGTACTTCGAGCAGGACAAGAACTACCTCTACGAAATTGCCCAGTTCTACCCCCGCATGGCCGTCTACGACGACGTGAACGGGTGGCAGCACAAGCAGTTCCTAGGCCAGGGTGAATTCACGCTGCCCTTCGGCGACTACAAAGTGGCCATTACGGCTCCCGCCGACCACGTAGTAGGCGCCACCGGTACCCTGCAGAACCCCGACCAGGTGCTGACCTCTACGCAGCGCAAGCGCTTCGATCAGGCCAAAGCTTCCTCGAAGCCTGTGGTGATTGTGACCCAGGACGAGGCTACGAAAGCCGAGCAAGGCCGCGCTAAGGGCACCAAAACGTGGGTGTACGACGCCAAAAACGTGCGTGACTTCGCTTGGGCTTCTTCGCGGAAGTTCATCTGGGATGCTATGGGCTTGAAAGTGGAAGGCAAGCCCGTCGTGGCTATGTCGTACTACCCGAAAGAGGCTAACCCGCTGTGGGGCCAGTACTCTACGCAGGCCGTGGCGCACACCGTTAAGACCTACTCCAAGTTCACTATTCCGTATGAGTATCCGGTGGCTATTTCCGTGCACGGCCCCATTGGCGGCATGGAGTACCCGATGCTTTGCTTCAACGGCTACCGCCCCGAGGCTGACGGCACCTACTCTTCGGCCACGAAGTATGGCTTGATTTCGGTGGTTATCCACGAGGTAGGCCACAACTTCTTCCCGATGATTGTGAACTCCGATGAGCGCCAGTGGACCTGGATGGACGAAGGCCTGAACACGTTCATGCAGTACCTCACGGAGCAGGAATGGGAGCGTGGTTATCCATCGCGCCGCGGCGAGCCGGGCCAGATTGTGCCGTACATGGCCATGAACCCGAACCTGCAGAACCCCATCATGACGAACTCGGAAACGGTGCTGCAGCTGGGCAACAACGCCTACGGCAAGCCCGCCACCGCCCTGAACATCCTCCGCGAGACCGTAATGGGTCGTCAGCTTTTCGACTACGCCTTCAAGACTTACGCCCAGCGCTGGGCCTACAAGCACCCCAAGCCCGCCGACTTCTTCCGCACCATGGAAGACGCTTCCGGCGTTGACCTCGACTGGTTCTGGCGCGGCTGGTTCTACGGAACCGAGCACACTGATATGAGCATCGAGAGCGTGCAGTGGTACAAAGTCGATTCCAAGAACCCTGACATTGAGAATGCCGCCCGTCGCGAGGAACTGAACGCAGCCCCGAAAAGCCTCTCTCAGCAGCGCAACCTCCAAGACATCAGCAAAACGCTGGTAGACGAGCGCCCTGAGCTGAAGGACTTCTACAACAACTACGACCCTTTGGCGGTATCGGAAACCGACAAGGCCCGCTACCAGCAGTACGTATCGAAGCTGAAGCCGGAGCAGCAGGAAATCCTGAAGAAGGGCCTGAACTTCTACCAGCTCGATCTGAAGAACCTGGGTGGCCTAGTGATGCCCGTCATCATCCAGATGACCTACGCCGACGGCACCAACGAAGTGGTGAACATCCCCGCTGAAATCTGGCGCCGCAACAACGCCGAGGTAACGAAGGTGTTCATCACCGAGAAGCCCGTGGCCTCGTTCACCCTCGACCCCTACCTGCAAACCGCCGACACGGACCTCTCGAACAACGGTTTCCCGCGCAAGCTGGCGCCTTCCCGCTTCGAGCTGTTCCAGCAGCAGCAGCAGCAGCCTAACCCCAACCCAATGCAGCAGCGCAATGTATCGTCGCAGCAGCCCAAGCAAGGTGGTGGCACTACCGGTGCTACGGGTGGCAACTAAGCTTCCTTTCGTGTAGATTTAAAACAGCCGGGCCAGTTGGTCCGGCTGTTTTGGTTTATAATCAGCTGTTTTTATGCGAACAATATTCTTTAACCTCTTGCTTATGCTTTCTTCTTGTTACTCATCAGACCAAAAATCGAAGCAGAATATGGATGCTTCTATCACCCAGCGAGGTTCGTTAGTGAAAGTAGAAGTCAAAGCCGTAGACTTTCTCATTACCTCATTTAATGCTATCAATTGCCAAAACTTCTCGCAGCAATTTCCAGAAGCTTCAGTATTAGTTATCAATAAGACTTCCGATTTGCTCGCCATAAGTCAGGAGATAAACCTTCTCAAATCTGATGCATCCACAACGGCCATGAATACTAGAGCACAAGTCACGCTGCATTATCTTGACGGTCATACATCTACTCTTTGTTTGAGTAAGTTTGGTATGCAGCAGGATGGTCAGAATGTGACGAACAATACTAAGTTGCGTACACTTCTTGGGCTAACTTTTCCTTAATAACTCCACCCACCTCACTTTTATCATCTCATGGGACTTCTCGATGCCATCCTCGGTAATGCGTCTGAAACCGACGCGCAGGAAATTCAACTGGAGCTAAGCCAGCTGCTGGCCCCCGGCGAAGAGGTGCGCAACGCCTACGCTGTCATCCGCGACTTACTGGTATTCACCACCAAGCGCCTGATTCTGGTAGACAAGCAGGGTGTAACGGGCAAGAAGCGGGAGTACCTGAGCCTGCCTTACCGCAGCATCGAGCGGTTTTCTATGGAGACTACCGGCCATTTTGATATGGATGCGGAGCTGAAAATCTGGGTGCGCGGACAGACGGAGCCCATCAGCAAGACCTTCCGCAACGATAAGAACATCCACGATGTGTACCGCGCCCTGAGCGAGTTTGCGCTGTAACGGGAGTGGCCTACGTGCAACCTCAGCGCGCTTCCGTGGCTCCTGAGGCTATACTGAACCCCACCGAACTATGCGCCCTCTCTACTCTCTACTTCTCGTAGGCCTATCTGTAGCAGCTGCTTCACTGAGCGGTTGTCAGAAAGAAGATTCCTCCCTTCCGCTGAACTCCGTGAAGGGCTTAGTGATAGGCACAAGCTGCAACGGCACGCTCATTCAACTGCCAGATGGCCCCAACGTTGGCCGGACGATCAACTACAACAACAAGGAATATCCCAACGTCTTTGGCACCTATTCCACCCTATCGAACACCCCATTGCAACCGGGCCAGACGATAACCTTCAGCCTCCGCAAGGCGAGTAAAGTAGAGTCGGAATCTCGCATCTGCTTAGCTATCTACAGCACGTATGATGTGCCCCAGCTGGTGATTGAGCCACCAAAATAGTGACTGGCCTAGGCCAGTAAGCTGACACAAAAAAGCCCCTTGCAATTATGCAAGGGGCTTTTTTGTGTCAGTATTCGTTTGTCTGTCATGCTTAATCAGGCATGACCACCTTTTAGTTTCGTTTTCAAGTTTCCTGGTCTACTGGCCGCCGGCGGTAGTGGTGCCGGCTTTCAGATATTTGTCGTACCAGGCCAGGTACCGGTCGTAGCGGTCCTTCACGTAGCTGGGCTTGTTGATGCCGTGGAACTGGCCGGGGTAGATGATGAGCTGGGTGGGCACTTTCAGGCTCTGCAGGGCCTGATACATCTGCTCGGTGTTCAGCAGGGGTACGTTAAAGTCCTTCTCGCCGCACAGGAAGAGCGTGGGGGTGCTGATCTGGCCGGCGTGGAAGAAGGGGTACGAAATGCGCATCCATACATCGGTGTGCTCCCAGGGAGTGCCCAGCTCGGTTTCGTAGTCGCGGATGTATTGGTCGGTGCCGTAGCCAGCAAATACGTTGGCGATGCCGGCGCCGCTGGTGGCGGCTTTAAAGCGCTTGTCGCGGGCAATAAGGTGGTCGGTAAGGATACCACCGTAGCTCCAGCCGCCTACTCCCAGGCGGGCGGGGTCAGCAATGCCTTGCTGCACGGCGTAATCTACCACCGACAGCGCATCTTCGGAGTCCTTATTGCCCCAGTCGGCGTAGATGGCGCGGCAATACTCCAGGCCGCGCCCCGAGCTACCGCGCGGGTTGCTGGCCACTACAGCGTAGCCGTGAGCCGCCAGAATCTGCCACTCCGGCGAGAAGCTGTACGCGAACTGCGATACCGGACCACCATGAATGCGGAGCACCGTGGGGTACTTCTGGCCCGCTTGGTAGCCGACAGGCTTCACCAGGAAACCACTCACCAGCGTACCGTCCTTGCTCTTGCCCTGAATAGGATCCGTGGCGCCGAGCTGCACGGTTTTCAGCCACGCATCATTCTGCTTGGAAATGGGGCGCAGGGCTTTCTTTTCGAAAGCAAACACCTCATCGGGCAATTGTGGCTCGCTGTTTACTACCACTATCTGGCCTTTGGGGCCGACTTCAAACTCCGTGATTTCGCGCTTGCCATCCAGCACGCGCTCCACTTTACCACCGTTGGCCGGCACGCGGGCCAGCACTTGGGCGCGGTCGTCTTCGAGCAGGAAATACAGGCTCTTGCCATCCTTCGACCACTGGGGCTTGAGCGTATTGCGGTCTAGGCCACTGGTGAGCAGCTTGGGTGTGCCACCGGCGGCCGGAATTACGGCCAGCTGGTGCAGGCCATACACGAGCTGATCTTTCGGGCCACCTTCCACGAAGGCAATCTGCTTGCCATCGGGGCTCCAGGCGGGGCGGCCGCTCCAGTTGCTGGGGGCGCTGTCGGCTACATCGCTAGTGGTGAGCTGGCGCGGCTGGGCGCCGGGCGTAGCATCAATGGCGTAGAGGTCGAAGTTGTCGTGGCGGTCGGGGTCGTCGCCGCGCTTGCTCACGAATACCAGCTGCTTGCCATCGGGGCTCCAGGCCGGCGAGTACTCGTCATAAATGCCTGAAGTGAGCTTGGACAGCTTGCGCGCCGCCACATCAAACACGTACAGGTGCTGGCGCTGCTTGTTGAGGTAGCCATCCACATCCTGCTTGAACTGAAACCGATCCACGACAATAACGGGCGGCGTTTTCTTCTTGGCCTTCTGCACCACCGTCAGCGAATCGGGGTCGGCGTCGCGGATGATGAGGGCCAAGCGCTTGCCATCAGGTGCCCACACGTAGTCGGATACGCTGCCTTTGAGCTTGGTTACCTTCTCGGCCTCGCCGCCGTTGCGGTTCAGCAGCCAGAGCTGGCTGTGGCCATCTTCCCCCTCGCCCCGGCTGGATAGAAAGCTCAGGTAGAGCCCATCGGGCGAGAAGCGTGGGGCCGTTTCATTGTCGGGGCTGGTGGTTACGCGCAGGTTTTGCGTGCCATTGTAACGGGCCATCCACACGTCGGCGTTGCCTTTGTCGGCGGCGGTATCGGCCTGGCTCACCACGTAGGTCACCCACTGGCCATCGGGCGAGAAGTGGGCGTCGCGCACGTCGCGCAGTTGTTGCAGGTCGCGGGCCGTGAGCGGGTGCGGGGCCGGCGAGGTAGTCTGCGCGGCCACCCCGAAGGGCAGCAGCAAGCCCAGTATGGGTAGTAGATTTTTCATATGCTGAGGGAAGTGAATGCGAAAGACTGGCCTAGGGCCGGCAGGTTGCGTTTTAGCGTAGATACAAACCTCAAGATAAGCCCGAACTTTGAGGGTTGCGCAATAGAAAATTATGCCCCGCCCGCCTGTTTACTCTCAATGGTTGTGCTTAGCGCCGCATATTTGTGCTATCTCGCGGGGTTTCGCGTTCCGCTAAGCCCAGGCCACTCTCCCTTTCCACCTTGCCTCTTATGCCTGCACCTGCCGATTGGAGTGAAATTGCCGTGGCGCAGGTCCGGGGCCAGTCGGTGCTGGTGGCGAGCCGCAATGTGCAGCCGCTGAAAATTCTGAACCCGCGGGCACCGGGCGGTGGCTGCCACGTGGTGCTTTCCAGCTACGGGGGCGGCATGGTGGCGGGCGATACTATCCGGATTCACCTCACGGCTCACGCCGAGACGCGGCTCCTGCTAGGAACCCAGGCGAATACCAAAATTTTCCGCTCCATGGATGGCAAAGTGGCGGAGCAAACCGTGGAAGGCACGCTGGAAAGTGGCGCGCTGGCCGCCGTGCTGCCCGACCCCGTGGTGCTGCAGGAAAACAGCCGCTACCGCCAGCGCCAGCATTGGCACTTAGCCTCTGGTGCCGTGCTGCTGCTGGCCGACTGGCTTCACTCGGGCCGCATGGACAACGGCGAGCAGTTTGCCTTCACTTCTTTTGATTCAGAGCTGCGCATTACGGTAGCTGGCCGCCTCACAGTCCTGGACCGGTTTGCCTTCCGGCCCGAAGAGCACATTGCCACCTCGCCTGCCAACTTCGACCGGTACCAGACCACGCTTTCCGTGTACCTCGTAGGCCACCCCGATGACGCGCGTTTCCTAGCCTTGGCCCGTACGCTGGAGCAGCTGCAAACCATCAGCCGCGCCGCTCTGCCCGATGATTTATCGAAGCAGGAATTTGTGGTGGCCGTTACGCCTTCGCGGCCCGGCGTATATCTGCTGCGGGCGCTGGGCACCAGCCGGCAGGCGCTGCAGCCGCTCTACGAGGCGCTAGGCCAGTCTCTGGAACAAACCGAGCTGCTAGGCCACCACCCTGGGCGGCGCAAGTATTAGCGGCAACCGGAGCCGTAATATCTTGCGGCTTGCCCTCAAATGCCCGACCTGGAACGAAATCCTCGTTCAGCTTTTCCCTTGTTATCCTTATCCTCATCATTATAACCCTCATTCTATGCTGATTAAGAACCCCTCCGCTACCGCACCACCCGAAACCCACCGAGTGGCTAGCCGGCTGGTTTCGCTGGATGTGTTTCGGGGGCTGACTATCGTGCTTATGCTGCTGGTGAACAGCCCCGGCGACTGGCACTTCTACTACTCCCCTATCACGCACGCCGACTGGAACGGCTTCCATCTGGCCGACCTCGTATTTCCCGCTTTCGTGTTCATCATGGGCGTGGCGCTCGTGTATGGGCTGGCAACCGTTCGAGAAACTCCTGATCTACACGCTAAAACGTTACGCCGCGTGGCGCGCCGTGTCCTCGTGATGGTGGTGCTGGGGCTGCTGATCGGGCTGCTGCCGAACTTCTACTTTACCTCGTTTCGAATTTTGGGCGTGCTGCAACGGCTGGCTTTGGTGTACGGCCTCAGTGCCCTCTGCTTTTTGAAGATGAGCTGGCGCCAGCAAGCCTGGCTGACGGTGGCCCTGCTGGTGGCCTACGCGGTGCTGTTGCAGCTGGTGCCGGTGCCGGGCCTGGGCTACGCCAGCCTGGAGAAATCAACGAACCTAGGCGCCTGGCTCGACCGTCTGCTCATCGGCAAGGAGCATCTGTATACTAATGAAGAAGGTTGGGATGCGGAGTCGTTGCTGGGCACGCTTCCTGCCTTGGCCAGCGGTCTGTTGGGCGTGCTCGCGGGCCAGTGGCTGCGCGCTACCGGTCCCGATGCGCCTACCAAAACTGCCTGGCTTTTTGTGGTGAGCAGCGGCACGCTGGTGCTGGGCCTGATCTGGAATGGCTGGTTCCCGATCAACAAAGCCCTATGGAGCAGCTCCTTTGTGCTCTACGCCGGCGGCTTATCGGGCCTGATGCTGGCGGCGCTGTATTTCGTGCTCGATGTGCAGCAGTGGCGCCCCCGTGGCCTGTGGCTGCTGCTGGCTTGCGGGAGCAACACGCTCGTCGTGTTTTTCGGGGCGGAAGCAATAGAGCGCATCCTCACGCGGCTTAAGCTCCGCCACCCCGATGGCTCCGTCTTCTACCCCCGCGACTGGCTCTATGACACACTCTGCCGCCCGTATTTTGCCAATCCTTACCACGCCTCCCTCACTTGGGCCATCGTGTACACCTGCTTGTGGATAGGCCTACTAGCCTTCTTGTACCGCCGCCGAATCTTCATCACGGCCTAATCCTAGCCGCTGCTACAAGTGGCCTATGCTGCTGTAGGCCACTTGTCGCCATACACGTTTCAGCTTACCGCCGATCTTCCCGCACGGCTTCCAATGCACGCGCTTTGGCGGCATGAATGTGGCCTATAATTTCCTCCAGACCCACGCCGTGCAGGGCGCGGGCGAACAGAAACGGACCTTCGCCGCGCATCTTACGGGCATCATGGTCCATTACGCCCAGGTCGGCGCGCACGAGCTCGGCCAGGTCGGTTTTGTTGATGACAAGCAGGTCAGATTGGGTGATGCCGGGGCCGCCTTTGCGCGGAATTTTGTCGCCGCCCGACACATCGATGACATAGATCGAATAATCGACCAGCTCGCGGCTGAAGTGTGCCGCGAGGTTGTCGCCGCCGCTTTCCACGAATAGGTAGTCGAGCTTGTATTCAAAGCGCGTCATCAGGCCTTCCAGCGCATCCATGTTCAGGGAAATATCCTCCCGAATGGCGGCGTGCGGGCAACCGCCGGTTTCTACGCCCACAATCCGGTCTTCGCTCAGGGCGCTGTGCCGGATCAGAAACTCGGCGTCTTCGCTGGTAAAGATGTCGTTGGTGACCACGCCCAGTTCAAACTCGTGGCGCAGCCGCTCGCACAAGGCTTTGAGAAGGGCAGTTTTGCCCGTGCCCACCGGACCGCCAATGCCTACCGTGAAGGCGCGCTTGCGGAAGTTGCGGTAGGGCGGCAGCCGCCGGGTTTCGCGCTGCGCAAAGTCGCCCGGCGACTCGTACGCTTCGTGCGCATGTCCGTGCAACAGGAGCGCCAGCTTATCAATAAAGGTCATAGGAATCTAGTTTTGGAACAGACGGGAATACACCTGCTCATGCAGAATCTGGGCGGCATCGAGCAGGCTGGCTGAGCGCGTGGCAGTACGGTAGTCGGCCGTTTCGGCGCCCGCCAGCAGGTGGTCAAAAAGTGCGTAAAAATCGTTCTGCAGGCGGTGGCCTTCCATCGGACCCAGGCAGCCCCGCCGGATAGCTGAACTGATTTGGTCGCGCAGCATTAGGTGCAGGTACAGCGTGTGCAGCTCTTGGCAGCTATACCCTAACTGCCGCAAGCACCGCGCCAGCACCGGCACAAAATGCAGCGGCAGATCCTGAGCCTTGAACTCCGCGCTGAGGTGGTCTAGGCCACTTTCCGGGTAGAACGTGCTGAGCAGCCGCAGCCAGTTCTTGCTTTGGGCCAGACTGGCGCGGTGCAGTGTGGGTACCAGCAGCATGGCATCATACTCTTCTACGATATGGCACAATGCATCGGTATCTGTAGGCCACTCGGCGGCGAAACAAGCGCTTAGAAACGGTACATCGAGGCTGATAATCTGCTGCAGATACGAATACAGGTAATTGCGTAGCCCCGCCGCATTGCGGATCAGCCCAAACGTGCGGCTGCTTTCCAGCCCGTAGGAGTATGCAAAGCCACCCGTCGGCAGGGCCGAATCGGCGAGGTGCAACAGACGGGCAAGGCGGGTTGGCATCAGGAAAGTGTGAAGTGGCCTAGGCCAGATATTAGAGGTTAAAACAGGTTGTACAGCTGCGTCAGTGGCAACTTGGTGGCGGGCTCGCAGGTCAGGTGCACGCCATCGACGGTGACGCGGTACGTTTCGGGGTCCACGGCAATATTGGGCAGGTAATCGTTTAGGGCCATGTCCTTTTTGGCGACGCTGCGACAGCCTTTTACGGCCACCACGGCTTTTTTCAGGCCATACGAAGCCCGCACGTGCCCCACCGATGCCGCTGATACGAAGGCTATGGAAGTCGGCCCCGTAGCACTGCCGTAGCTCCCGAACATGGGCCGCGAGTACGACGGCTGGGGCGTAGGAATGGAGGCGTTGGCGTCGCCCATCTGGGCCCGCACAATCACGCCGCCCTTAATAACCATCTCGGCGCGAGAGCCGAAAAAAGCCGGTTTCCAGAGCACCAGATCAGCCAGCTTCCCGATTTCTACGGAGCCGATTTCCTCTGAGAATCCGTGGGCACGGGCTGGGTTGATGGTGTACTTGGCGATGTAGCGGCGGGCGCGGAAGTTGTCGGTGCCGCGGTCAGTGTCTTCGGGCAGCAGACCGCGCTGCTCCTTCATTTTGTGGGCCGTTTGCCAGGTGCGCGTGAGCACTTCTCCCACCCGGCCCATGGCCTGGGAGTCGGAGGAAATGATGCTGAGTGCGCCCAAATCGTGCAGAATATCCTCGGCGGCAATCGTCTCGCCCCGGATGCGGCTTTCGGCAAAGGCTACATCTTCCGGAATGTTCTTGTCGAGGTGGTGGCACACCATGAGCATATCTAGGTGCTCGTCGATGGTGTTGATGGTAAAGGGCCGCGTGGGGTTCGTGGAGGATGGAATCACGTTGGGCTCCCTGCAGATTTTAATGATATCGGGGGCGTGGCCGCCGCCGGCGCCCTCGGTATGGTAGGCGTGAATGGTGCGGCCCTTGAAGGCAGCCGTGGAGGTTTCCACAAAGCCGCTTTCGTTGAGCGTATCGGTATGAATGCAGACCTGCACATCGTACTGCTCGGCTATACTCAGGCACATATCAATGGCGGCAGGCGTGGTGCCCCAGTCTTCGTGCAGCTTGAAGCCTACGGCGCCGGCCTCCAACTGCTCCCGCAACCCTTCGGGCCGGGAGGTGTTGCCCTTGCCAAGAAACCCAAAGTTGAGCGGAAAAGCATCCGTAGCCTTCAACATCATCTCAATGTAAAACGCGCCTGGCGTGCAGGTGGTAGCATTCGTGCCCGATGATGGCCCAGTGCCGCCGCCCAGCATGGTCGTCACGCCGGAGGCCAACGCCTCTTCAATCTGCTGCGGGCAGATGAAGTGAATGTGGCAGTCGATGCCGCCGGCCGTCAGAATCTGGCCTTCGCCAGCTATTACTTCCGTGGTTACGCCTACCACCATGCCGGGTGTCACGTTGGGCATAATGTGCGGGTTACCCGCCTTGCCGATGCCTACAATCCGGCCGTTCTTGATGCCAATATCGGCCTTATAAATGCCAGTATAATCGAGTACCAGGGCGTTGGTGATGAGCAGGTCCAGCGCTTCTGCTTGCGGAATTCCGGCGGCCTGCCCCATGCCTTCGCGCAGCACCTTGCCACCCCCGAACTTGCACTCCTCGCCGTAGGTGCAAAAGTCCTTTTCTACCTCAATGATAAGGTTGGTATCGCCCAGGCGCACCCGGTCGCCGGTAGTGGGGCCGTACATATCGGCGTAAGCGCGTCGGTCGAGGGAAAGAGCCATATAGACTATTGGTTTTAAAGCTGCCTGTACTGTTGATTCTGCTACACTACCTGTCATGCTGAGCTTGCCGAAGCATCTCTACCACTTCTCTAGGCCAGTTGGTTAGCCAGCGGTAGAGATGCTTCGACAAGCTCAGCATGACGGGCTGTGCAAATTCTTAATCAAGTGGCCCATTAATTCGTCCGTTACCGCCGTACACCATCCGCTCGCCGGCCAGCGCCACCAATTCCACTGGCTTCCGTTCACCGGGCTCGAAGCGCACGGCCGTGCCGGCCGGGATGTTGAGACGAAAACCGCGGGCGGCGGTCCGGTCGAATTCCAGCGCCTCGTTGGTTTCATAGAACGGGTAGTGCGACCCAACCTGCACGGGCCGGTCGCCGCGGTTGAGCACTTCTACTGTTATAGTTTCACGGCCCTCGTTTAGCGTAAGCGGCGCATCAGCCAGCAGGTATTCTCCGGGGGTAGCTGTGGCTACTGGAGCGGCAGCTACTGGCCTAGGGGTGCGGGTGAGGCCGGAGCCATAGAGGGCCAGCTCAGCAGAGCCTTCTTCCCGACAAATGGGGTAATGTACCGTCACGAGTTTGGTGCCATCGGGGAACGTGCCTTCAATCTGCACCTCACTCAGCAGCGCCGCCACGCCGGGCAGCACATCCTGGTGGCCTAGAATATGCTTGCCCTTGTTCATGAGCACGGCCACGCTCTCCCCATCCCGGATAAACTCTAGGAGCTGGGTAGCCAGTAGTGCTACGGCTTCGGGATAGTTCAGGGCCAGACCGCGGGCGTAGCGCTTCTGAGCTACCACGCCGGCCTGGTGCAGCACCAGCTTATCCAGGTCTTTGGGCGAAAGATGCATGGCTAGTCTAGAAGTGTAGTAGAGAACGGAGAGTTATACAGGCTCATGCGGGTTTTGGCGGCGGGTGCTTGTGCGGCAGGGCGTTGCGCACTCATGCCTGCCTTTTCCGGCTTCAAATTGCTGTAGAGCATCCAGCCACCGTAGCCGATGCTTACCAGCGCGGAGGCCACCACCAGACCCAGCCGAAGTGTGCGACTGAAGCGCATGCGCTGGGTGAACGGCACGCTCATCAGACTGGTGGCGCCCAGCATGCCTAGTACCGAGCCCAGCCCGAACAATAGCAGGTAGGCCACTCCCAGCCAAATGCTGCTGATGCTACCCATTACCAGCAGCACCAGCGCTCCGCTGCCCGCCAGCCCATGCACGAGGCCTACGGCGTAAGCGGTACTGCGCCGGTAGCGCGCCGGGGGCGGGCCTTTGCTGTAGTAGGCCCTGTTGGTCAGGCGGCTCAGGCCCATCAGGAGTAGCATGGCGCCCACAGCTGCTTCAAAATAGTGAGAGTGCAGCAGCGTGAGGCGGGTGCCCAGGAGCATGCCACCAAAAACTACCAACGTGGTAGTGTGGCCTAGGCCCCAGTACAGGCCATCTTTCACGGCCAGCAGGCGGCTGTCGTGGCGAGCCACTAGGGTGCTGACGGCAATCAGGTGGTCGGCTTCAAATGCGTGGCCCATCCCTACCAGGAAAGCAAAAGATATGGGCAAAAGATTGTGCATGCAGAAACCTTAGGGCAAAAGATGAGCCTTAATCTAAGGGCTTTTCCCAAGAAATTATGCAGACTCTACCCCATATCACCCCAAAAAGAAACCCCACCTTGTGGGTGGGGCTACTTGTTTTAGTGAACTAGGCCTGTGTTTTTACAGGCTCCTGAATAGCGGGCGGCGTTGGGTTATACTGGGGCGTTGCATTGAAATGCTCTGCGTTGGCTTTGCCCTTATCATCCTTAAAGTCGCTGCGCTTATAGGGCCGGATGATGAGGCGCAGCGCTTTGTCGGAGCTGAGGTAGCTGGTAGCCCAGTCCACGAACGTAACGATCTTGTTGCGGAAGCCGACCAATGTCATTAAGTGCACAAATAGCCAGGTCAGCCAGCCTAGGAAGCCGCCAAAATGCTTTTCGCCGGGCAAATCTACTACGGCGCGGTTGCGGCCCACAATGGCCATGCTGCCTTTATTGGTATAATGGAAGGGCTTCATGGCCTCGCCGCGCATAAAGCGCTTGAAGTTGTCGGCCAATTGCTCGGCTTGCTGAATGGCCACGGGGGCCAGCATGGGATAACCGCGCGGCATCTCGTCGGTGACCATGTTAGCCACGTCGCCGATGGCGTAGATGTTGGTGGTACCCTGGACCCGGTTCACATGGTCGACATTGATGCGCTTGTTGCGCGCCACCACGGCCTCGGGTAGGCCGGGCACGTCGGCACCATTCACGCCGGCGGCCCAAATCACGTTTTCGGTACGGATAAACTCGGTATCGGAAGTGTAGAGTTTGCAGTCCTCGAACCGCTTGGCCGAGGTGTTGAGCCGGATATGAATGTTCATATCTTCCAGATACTTCCTGGCCTTCTGCTGCGACTGTTTCGACATGGGCCCCAATACCTCGCCGCCGGCCTCTACGAGGTAGATTTCCATTTGCTTCAGGTCGAGCTCGGGGTAATCTTTGGGCAATACGTCTTTGCGCATCTCGGCCAGAGAGCCACATATTTCCACGCCGGTGGGGCCGCCACCTACCACTACCACGTTCATCAGGGCCTGGCGCGCGGCGGGGTCTTCCTTCAGCAGGGCTTTCTCGAAGTTCTGGAACAGGAAGCTGCGCAGGTTCAGGGCATTCGGGATGCTCTTGATCTGCATGGCGTTGCGCTCAATGCTTTCCAGCCCGAAAAAGTTGGTGAGCGAGCCGGTAGCCAGCACCAGGTGGTCGTAGCGGATGTCGCCGATATTGGTGATGACCGTGTTGCTGCCAGGGTCGATGCGCTGCACATCGGCCATGCGGTAAAAGAAGTTGTGCTGCCCGGCAAAGATCTTGCGAATGGGATACGCAATGTTATCCGCCTCCAAGGCGCCGGTGGCTACCTGGTAGAGCAGGGGCTGAAAGTTGTGATAATTATTGCGGTCGATGACCACTACCTGCACCGGCGCGTCGGCCAGATCTTTAGCCAGCCGCAGCCCCGCGAAGCCGCAGCCCACAATGACGATGCGAGGTTGTGATGTAACGGGAAGATTGGTATCCATAAGACAGGAAAGCCTGGCCGCACTGGCGCGGCGTGCTGTGGCAACAGTGCCATAATCCTGTACCGTAAAAAGCGGACGCAGGTTGTGCACGAGCTTGTCGCTAGTTCTAGGCCAGTCTACTGAGCGGAGCTACTGGCCTAGAACTAGCGGCGTAGGCCAGTCGGTCATTGCGAGCGGAGCGAAGCCATCTTTCCTTCTCGATTACATGGGCCGTTGATACACAATAAAGCCCTTACCTCTACTATAGGAAGTAAGGGCTTTTGAGTAGATCAAGGAGTCGCGCACGGATTAAGGAAAGATGGCTTCGTCGTGCCTCCTCGCAATGACCTGAATATGTCGTCGCCAGGGAGAGTGGCCTAGGCCTAGTAGTCGATGCCTTCCTTCTTCTTGAACTCGCCGCTCTTTACCTGGTTGATCAGTTGCAGCCAGCTAAACGGGTTCAGGAGTGGGTTGTTGGTGCCCGGCGTGGGGGCAGTGCCCATCCTTAGCGACTGGTCGTACTGCTGCCGCTGCATGGTCTGGCGGTAGTTGCCGGTACTCGTGACGGGCAGGTTGTTGAACATGCGGCGCATCACCTGCTCATTCAGGTTTTCGGCGGCCGAGGAGCCCCGCTCCTTGGGCAGGTTAAGAGCCAGAAAGGCTTCTTTGAAAGCTTTCTCAGTGGCATACGGGAAGATGCGCACTTCAGGCAACACCGTGGCATCCTCACGCAGAGACACAATAACGGAGTAGCTCTGGCGCGGATAATCCTCCGGGATAATCACATATTGGTTGCGGTAGCCCAGGCTCCGAATCACGATACTATCACCGGCCAGCACGGGCAGAGAGAAGTAGCCGTAGGCATTGCTGGCGGTGCCGCGGCCTGCTTTGGGCACGAAGATAGCCGCGCCCGGTACGCCCAAAAGTGAGTCGCCGGTGGCCACGATGCCCGTGAACTGCACCACGCGGCGCTGGCCCTGCGCCTGGGCGCCGTGTGGCGCCACAAATAGGCCTAGAGCCAGCAAAACCAGCAGAAACAGGGCCGGCAAAGAGAAGAAACGAAATCGAACCACAGCAGACATACAGGGCGTTACAGATTACAAGTATACGGCTCTTTCGGGGGCCGCTGGTTGGTTTGGTGTAAATTCGGGCCGACTCTCGCCGGCCTTTCCTCCTGCCCTTCCTAGCTAAAGATGCGTCTGAAACACTTTACCGTTGCATTTGGTCAGCAACTATTCAAAGCCTTCGGCGACGACAGCCGGGTGCGCATCCTGCATTTGCTCTGGCGCAACCAGGAAATGTGCATTTCCGACCTGGAGCAGGTGCTGGACTTCACCCAAACAAAAACCTCTCGGCAATTATCTTACCTGAAAAATGCGGGTTTGGTGAATTTTCGGCGGCTCGATAACTGGGTTTTCTACTTTATTAAGGATGAAGCCCAGGACTTCGTTCACCAACTGCTCGGCTATATGGAGCGCGACCCGCAGCTGGTGCACGACCAGAAGATCTACCAGACGCTCTGGTCGAATCGGGAGCTGGCCGCGTATAAGCTGCAGAATCGCCGCTGGACGGGCACTTCACTGGAGCGCTAGGCCAGTCGGCACCGCCCAGCTGCTTACTATTGCTTATGAAATCTGCCTCTGCCGTTACGCGTCTGTTTGTTTGTACTGCCCAGAAGGATGAAGTGGGGAAAGACGTAGCTAAGGCGCTGAAAACAGAGCTCAAGAAGCAAGGCCTCAAAACCCTCCTGACGGGTGGCACTACTCGCAAAGTGCGCGTGCAAACCTGCAACTGCCTCGACCTCTGCAAGCACTGCAAAAAAGGTCCCGGTGCGGCCGTCGCCATCTACCCCGACAATGTTTTTTATGGCGACGTGAAGCCCAAAGACGCTTCCGACATTGTGCGGGAACACCTCGGCGACGGGCGTGTTATCAAACGACTACTGCTGGATGGATAGCACCTCACGCTTAGTCTGTCACTTCCTTACTCTTCACTTGCCATCATCTTCCCTTGAAATACCGCCATATTTTCTTCGACCTCGACCACACGCTGTGGGACTTTGAAACCAACGCCGACGAAACGCTGCGGCACTTATATGATGACCACCAGCTAGGCCGGTATGGCACGTTCACGGTGGACGAATTTATCCGGGTGTATTCGGACATCAACCACGGGTTGTGGCGGCTGTATCAGAACAATAAAATCACGCAGCAGCAATTGCGTGCTACTCGTTTCCCGCGCACTTTCGTAAAGCTAGGCCTATCGGAGGAAGATTCGCCGGCCGGTATTTCGGAGCAGTTCACGGATATTCTGCCTAAGAAGTCGGCGGTATTCCCCTACACCTACGAGGTGCTGGACTACCTGCGCGACAAAGGCTATGAGCTGCACCTGATTACGAATGGCTTCAAAGACATTCAGTACCTGAAGCTGAATGCCTCCAGCCTGACCGATTATTTTCAGGAAATAGTCACCTCGGAGTGTTGCGGCCACCTCAAGCCCGACACGCGCATTTTCCAGCACGCGCTGGAACGGACCGGCGCCACCGCCCCGGAAAGCCTCATGATTGGCGACAATCTGGAGTGCGACGTACTAGGTGCCTATAATGCCGGCATCGACCAAGTGTACTTCAACCCTGAAAAGCGTCGCCACGCCATCCAGACCACGTATGAAATTGCGTGCCTGAGTGAGCTAAAGGACATTCTGTAGGCCACTGAACAGCCCCCGCTCGCCCGTCATCCTTCCTGCATCAGGATGATATGTGGATCAGTAGAGCTGTCTTGGCTGAATAATTCCTGCGTGGCCTACCTTTGCCACCGATGACACGATTAATTGGTTTTTCCGGACGCCGGGGTAGTGGCAAAGACACGATTGCCCGTCTTATTCAGCAATTGCAGCCGGAGCGGCGCTGGCATATTCGCTCCATAGGCGAACCAATTAAAGCTGTATGCGCCGCGCTGGCCGGCGAAGGCACCGCGCCTTACTTTTCCCAGCAAGGCAAAAAGGAGAAGTTGCCCGCCTTTGGGCGTACCCGCGGCGAGATGCTGCAGCAAGTAGGCCTAGCGCTCCGCCAGTGGGAGCCCGATATCTGGGTGCAGGCCTTTTTCTCGCAGCTTCCCAATGAGCAGTTCACCCTCATCCCGGATGTGCGCTTCCCCAACGAGGCCGACCTCATCCGCAGCCGCGGCGGCATTATGCTGCGCGTGGAAGGCGACCCGCTCCACCAGCGCGGCGACGGCACCCGCGACGACGAGCATCTCAGCGAAACCGCCCTCGACCAGTATTCGCACTTCTCGGCCACTCTGCACAACAATGGCTCCTTCACTGACCTAGAACGGCAGGTAAAAGAGCTGCTAGGCCAGTTGTAGATGGTACCCTCAGATCATGGCGCAGCAATCTGCTCTGAGTTTATGGGTTCGGGCGTGGCTACTCCTTCCTCTTGCCGGCGTTGCGCTAATGGTTACGCTCTGGAAAACGGGACAACGGTGGCGTATTCTACATGGTACCAAGGCACCCGCAAAAGTATATCAGCATCTGGGCAAAGAGGGCTCAGGCAGCAGTGGGGTTTATTACTTGCTCGTCAAGTACCAACACCGGCAAGGCAACGCGCTTCAGGCGCGCGTAGTCACGGACAGATACACGCACGATTCGTTACAGGAAGGTGCTACCGTTAAGGTGTGCTACTTTGGCCAGGATCATCAAAATACGCTTTTGGCAACCGAATGGGCATTTAGCGGCCAGCTGATGGTGATTAGTGCGGGGTGTCTACTTTGCTTGTTCGACAGCATAAGTACGAATCGGGAGTGGCGAAACCGCAGGCCAGACGGGTATCTAGCAGACTGAGAATTCCTTCCTAGGCCACTGCACACTTCTTTCAAACCACTGGCGCGGGCTGTGCCTTCCACGACGGCGTGCCGCCCGTCACGAGCCTAGGCCACCCGTCCACGTATTCCAACCGATCCAGGAGCAGCACACGACGCGAGTAGCCTTGTTCGGCGTCAATGGCATCGAAGGTGGGCTGGCGGGGGTCGATGGCATGGTAGGCCAGCCAGTCGTGGCCCTCGGCATCCTTGATTACGCAGTTGTGGCCGGGGGCGCGCCAATGCTCGTTGCCTTCCAGCAGCATCCGGTAGGGGTCATCGGTAGCTTCGGCCAGCGTTTCAAAAGGCCCCATGGCCGAGCGCGAACGGGCCACTAGCACACCGTAATGGGCATCATCGCCACAGCAGTTATTGCCGGAGTAGAACAAGTAGTACCACTCGTCGCGCAGCACCACCCAACTGCCTTCCACCAGTTGATCGTAGCGCTTCGGATCGCCGGCACCGGCCGGATAGATGAGCTTGCGGGTTTTGCTGCCCGGCAAAAAGGATATTCGGTCGTCGGCGAGTTCCCGCACCATCAGGGGGCCAAAGCCGGAACCCCAGTACAGGAGCTTTTTCCCGGTGGCGGGGTCGTCGAAGGCCATAGGGTCGATGTTACGGAAGCCAGGGCCGCACTGCAACGGCTGGCCGATGTCCGTGAAAGGTCCGGCGGGAGCCTCGGCTATGGCGACGGCTAGGCATAGGCCACGCTTGGCATTCGGCTTGGCAGAGTAATAGAGGTAGTAGCGGCCAGCGTGCTCACTGACGTGCGGCGCCCATATTTTCTGAGTTCTGCTTGCCCAAACGGGCTTTTCCGGCAACCCTTCTCCCAAGTACTCCCAATGTACCAGATCAGTGGAGCGCGCTATCTGCAGGTTAATGATGACGCCTTCCCGTTTGGTTTGAGTGCCGTAGGCATAGTAGAACCCATCTTCAGCCCGAATAATAGTAGGGTCCGGGAAGTCATCATTCCAGATAGGATTCGTGTAGTGCAAGTGCGGCGGCTGGATCATTTGCAGAGAAGGCTAGGCCAGTATCTACGCTTCCTACGTCTTCTTGATAGGCCTAGGCCTATCATTTGTGGCGGCTGGCTACCTTTGCCTCTCCCACCTACGTCTTCAACCGTCCACCTAAACTTCGCCTGCGTATGGCCACTGGCTTTTTCAACGTCCCCGTCCCGATTAACGAACCCGTAAAAGGCTACGCTCCCGGCTCCCCCGAGCGCCTCGAACTACTCAAGACGCTCAAAGAGCTGAAGCAGCAGGAGCGCGACATCCCGATGTATATTGGTGGTAAGCCAGTGCGCACCGGCAACACCCAGCGCATCAGCCCGCCCCACGACCACCAGCATACCCTAGGCCACTTCCACGAGGGCGACGCGTCGCACGTGCATCAGGCCATTGACGCCGCCCTGGCCGCCCGCACCCAGTGGGCCGAGCTGCCATGGGAGCATCGTGCGGCTATCTTCCTGAAAGCCGCCGACCTGCTGGCCGGCCCCTATCGTGCCCGCATCAACGCGGCCACCATGCTGGGCCAGAGCAAAAATGCGTTTCAAGCCGAGATTGATGCCGCGTGCGAGCTGATCGACTTTTTCCGCTTCAACGTGCACTTCATGCAGCAAATCTACCAGCAGCAGCCCGAGTCGCTGCCCGGTATGTGGAACCGCCTGGAGCAGCGCCCTCTGGAGGGTTTCGTGTTTGCCCTCACGCCTTTCAACTTCACTTCTATCGCCGGCAACCTCCCTACTTCGGCGGCCATGATGGGCAACACAATTGTGTGGAAGCCGGCTTACACGCAGATCTATTCGGCGCAGGTGCTGATGGAACTGTTCCAGGAAGCCGGCGTGCCCGATGGCGTTATCAACCTCATTTATGTGGACGGTCCTATGGCCGGCGACATTATCTTCTCGCACCCTGATTTCGCGGGCATCCACTTCACCGGCTCTACCGGCGTGTTCCAGAACATCTGGAAAACCATCGGCCAGAACATTCATAAGTACCGCAGCTACCCGCGCATTGTGGGCGAAACCGGCGGCAAGGACTTTATCCTGGCGCACCACTCGGCGCACCCCAAGCAGGTTGCTACGGCCATCACGCGCGGCGCCTTCGAGTTTCAGGGTCAGAAGTGTTCAGCGGCCAGCCGCGCCTATATCCCGAGCAACATCTGGGACGAGGTGAAAGGGTATCTGCAGGAAGACCTGAAGTCCATCAAAATGGGCGACGTGGAAGACTTCTCGAACTTCGTCAATGCCGTTATCAGCGAGGTTTCCTTTGATAAGCTGGCCAAGTACATTGATGCCGCCAAGCAGGATGAAGGCGTTGAAATCATTGCCGGCGGCGGCCATGACAAGTCGAAAGGCTACTTCATCGAGCCCACGGTTATCGTGACCAAAGACCCCAAGTACGTGACAATGTGCGACGAGCTGTTCGGCCCCGTTATCACGATTTACGTTTACGATTCGCAGGAATTCGAGAAGATTCTGGACGTGGTAGATGGCACCTCGCCTTACGCTCTCACCGGCGCCATCTTCTCCCAAGACCGCTACGCCATCGATCTGGCTTCCAAGAAGCTGGTGCACGCGGCCGGCAACTTCTACATCAACGATAAGCCCACTGGCGCTGTCGTAGGCCAGCAGCCTTTCGGCGGTGCCCGCGCCTCCGGCACCAACGACAAGGCCGGCTCTATGCTGAACCTGCTCCGCTGGGTTTCGCCGCGCGCCATCAAGGAAACCTTCGTGCCGCCGGTAGATTACCGCTACCCCTTCCTGGGCGTAGACAACCACGAAGACCTCAATGTAGCTAAAGGCGGCTTCTAGGCCAGTCAGCTACCCAGCAAAACGCCACTTCGGGAAACCGGGGTGGCGTTTTCATGTTTACTAGGCCTCGTTGTCCGTTAACAACGGAACCCGCAAGGAGGGTAGCCGCTGGTAGCGGAGATACTCCTGCATTGTGTACCGGTGGGGAGTAGCAGGCCCGGGCAGTAGTATAACGAAAAACAGTTTATAGTCAATCATACACCTTTATCCTGCGGCCGTGTTTCACCTTTGTTCCCCGCGCTTTTCGCGCTACCTTTGCCTTCCATGCCGTTCCTGAGCGGCCCTTACCTGTCGACGCCTATGCTTCTCGCAGTTCCAACCAACTACCAGCCTTCTGATTTTCTGCCGATTATCGTGCAGTTTGTATTGGCTATTGCCTTTGTGGCTTTTGCCATGATAGTCTCCCACCTCGTGGGTCCGCGCCGCAAGAGCGTGGTAAAGGATGAGGCCTTTGAGTGCGGCATCGAATCGGTGGGCAACGCCCGCACTCCTATTTCGGTGAAGTACTTCCTCACAGCCATCCTGTTCGTGCTCTTCGATGTGGAGGTAATCTTCATGTACCCTTGGGCCGTGAACTTCCGGGCTTTAGGTAAAGATGGCTTTATCGAGATGATTGTGTTTCTGACCCTGCTTATGGCAGGTTTCGCATACGTCATCAAAAAAGGCGTATTACGCTGGAATGAGGCCTAGTAGCCAAACTTTTAAGTCGTAGCTACTGTTCAAAAAAGCGGGGTAACCGGCTTTCTTTAACTGACTTTCTCTGATGGATAATAGAGTTCCTGAAATCAAAACGGTAGACGCACCTGAGGGCATCGAAGGTGCTGGCTTCTTCGCCACGTCGCTGGAAAAAGTGGTGGGCATTGCTCGTGCTAACTCGCTCTGGCCATTGCCTTTCGCTACCTCATGCTGCGGCATCGAGTTCATGGCAACCATGGGCTCTCACTATGATATCTCCCGCTTCGGCTCGGAGCGCCCTAGCTTCTCGCCTCGCCAGGCCGACTTGCTAATGGTGATGGGGACTATTGCCAAGAAAATGGCTCCCATCGTGAAGCAGGTGTACGAGCAGATGGCTGAGCCTCGTTGGGTGCTGGCTATGGGTGCTTGCGCCTGCTCAGGCGGCATCTTCGATACGTACTCCGTGCTCCAGGGCATTGACCGCATCATTCCGGTTGACGTGTACGTGCCCGGCTGCCCACCCCGCCCCGAGCAGGTGCTAGATGGCCTGATGCGGGTGCAGGATCTGGCCAAAAACGAATCATTGCGTCGTCGCAACTCGCCTGAGTATCAGGCTCTGCTGGCATCTTACAATATTAAGTAAGGAGATAGGAGCTGGAAGCGAGAATTCGTTCTCTCTAGATGGCTTCGCTAATTCACTTCTTTCTAGCTCCTAACTTCTAGCTCCTAGCTTCTCTCAAAAGAA
Source organism: Hymenobacter gelipurpurascens (assembly GCF_900187375.1). Classification (NCBI taxonomy): domain Bacteria; kingdom Pseudomonadati; phylum Bacteroidota; class Cytophagia; order Cytophagales; family Hymenobacteraceae; genus Hymenobacter; species Hymenobacter gelipurpurascens. The sequence goes on from NZ_FYEW01000001.1 coordinate 2,697,000, forward strand.
TGGCTGAACAGAACGAAGAATCCCCGGCCGCTCAGGAAACTGCGGCAGCCCTCGACCCAGCGGCGCAGAAAAATGCGCAATTGCTAGATCTGCTGCACCGCCTGTTCGGAGCCGACACTTTCATGGATGTGGAGCAGCCGTATGGCCTCCTGACGGCAACCACCACGCGCGAGCGGATTCACGATATCATTGGTGGCCTACAGCAGGACCAGGAGTTACAGCTGAACTTCCTGACAACTATGTGTGGGATTCACTATCCGGAGAATGAGGGCAAGGAGCTAGGTATGATTTATCATCTGCACAGCCTGACCCAAAACATCCGGCTGCGCCTCAAAATCTTCTTCCCGATTGCCGACCCCGTAGTGCCCACGCTGACGAACCTCTACTCCACCGCCAACTGGATGGAAAGAGAGGCCTACGATTTCTACGGCATCATCTTCTCGGGCCACCCCAACCTCATTCGTATCCTGAATGTGGAGGACATGGACTACCATCCTATGCGCCGGGAATACGCCCTCGAAGACGGCACCCGTGAAGATAAAACCGACCTTTTCTTCGGCCGCTAGGCCCCTGATACCTTATCATGGCAGTTAACGACACGCTGGAAGGCACCCATAAAATCATCGAAGAAGCCCGGGCGCAGCAGGCGCGGATTAATCCCCTGGCGCCTACGGTAAACGACTTCAACCAGGAACTCACGACGCTGAACCTGGGCCCCACACACCCCGCTACGCACGGCATTTTCCAGAACATCCTGCAAATGGATGGCGAGCGGATTGTGTCGGGTGTTCCTACTATTGGCTATATCCACCGGGCCTTCGAGAAGATAGCCGAACGTCGGCCGTTCTATCAGATTACGCCCCTCACCGACCGGATGAACTACTGTTCGTCGCCCATCAACAACATGGGCTGGCATATGACGGTAGAGAAGCTGCTCGGCGTGACGGTTCCGAAGCGCGCGCAGTACATGCGCGTGATTCTGATGGAGCTGGCCCGCATCACCGACCACCTGATTTGCAATGGCATCTTAGGCGTAGATACGGGCGCTTTCACCGGCTTCCTCTACCTGATGGAGGAGCGCGAAAAGGTGTACGAGATTTACGAAGAAGTAAGTGGTGCCCGCCTCACCACCAACATGGGCCGCGTAGGCGGTATGGAGCGCGACTTCACCGATGTGGCTATTGCCAAGCTGCGTGCCTGGCTGAAGACCTTCCCAGCCGTTATGGCGGAGTTCGAGAAGATGTTCAACCGCAACCGCATCTTCATGGACCGCGTGGTCGATGTGGGCGGCATCTCGGCTGAGCGTGCTCTGAACTACGGCTTCACAGGCCCTAACCTGCGTGCTGCCGGTGTCGACTACGACGTTCGGGTAATGAATCCCTATTCCAGCTACGAAGATTTCGAGTTCGAAATTCCTGTGGGCACGAAGGGCGACACCTACGACCGTTTCATGGTGCGCAACGAGGAGATTTGGCAGAGCCTGCGCATCATCAATCAGGCGCTCGAAAACCTTCCCGAAGGCCCGTACCACGCTGATGCCCCGCATTACTACCTGCCTCCCAAGCAGGCGGTATATAAGAATATGGAAGCGCTCATCTACCACTTCAAGATCGTTATGGGCGAGATTGAGGCACCGGTCGGTGAAGTGTATCACTCGGTAGAGGGTGGCAACGGTGAGTTGGGTTTCTACTTGGTTTCTGATGGCGGCCGCACCCCGTACCGCTTGCACTTCCGCCGTCCTTGCTTCATCTACTACCAGGCCTACACGGAAATGGTAGTAGGCCAGACACTCTCCGACGCCATCGTGACGCTGTCGTCGATGAACGTGATTGCGGGGGAGCTCGACGCGTAGTTTTTTGCTGAATTTGACTTTTATGGAGACGACTGCCGTCAAGCCGCAATTTTCCGAAGCCGCTCAGGCCGAAATCAAGCGTCTGCTTACCCATTACCCTGAAGACCGACGCAAGTCGACCTTGCTGCCTATCCTGCACATTGCCCAAGCCGAATTTGGCGGCTGGGTGAGCCCAGAGGTTCAGGATTTGGTAGCCGAAGTAATTGGTATCAAGCCAATTGAAGTGTATGAAGTTTCATCCTTCTACACTATGTTCAACCTGAAGCCAGTAGGCAAGCACGTGCTGGAAATCTGCCGCACGGGCCCTTGCATGTTGCGTGGTTCCGATGAGTTGACGGCTCACCTGGAGCGGATTACAGGCGCAAAGGTGGGCGGCACGCCTTCTGAGGACGGGCTGTTCACTTTAAAAGAAGTGGAATGCTTAGCGGCTTGCGGCTTTGCTCCCATCGTGCAAGTGCGTGAGAAATACTACGAGCAGTTGGATACGCCGGAAGCTGTAGATGCTATGCTCTCTGAGCTGCGCAACCAAGTGCACCGCCCTGCCCTGCCGTGGGAAGAAACTGGCCTACCAAACGCACTGGCCAACAACTAACGTCTTTCAGCTCTGAATCTATGGGACGCAAACTGCTGACCGAACATATTAACGTTGAAGGCATCGACACCTTTGAGGTATACCGCAAACACGGCGGTTACCGCTCAGTGGAGAAAGCCATCAAAACGATGACTCCCGATGAAGTAGTGGAGGAAGTCAAGAAGTCGGGCCTGCGTGGGCGCGGCGGCGCTGGCTTCCCTACCGGCATGAAGTGGAGCTTCCTGGCGAAGCCCGAAGGTGTGCCGCGCTACCTCGTCTGCAACGCCGATGAATCGGAGCCGGGCACCTTCAAGGATCGTCAGTTGATGTCGAAGCTGCCCCACTTGCTGATTGAGGGCATGATTACGAGCTCGTACGCGCTGGGCGCCAACACCTCGTATATCTATATCCGCGGTGAGTTGTTGTACGTGCTGCGCATCCTGGAGAAAGCTATTGCAGAGGCCTACGCCGCTGGCTTCCTCGGCAAGAACATCCTAGGCTCCGGCTACGACCTCGACTTGCACGTGCACCCAGGTGGTGGCGCGTATATCTGCGGTGAGGAAACAGCTCTGTTGGAATCGTTGGAAGGCAAGCGGGGGAATCCGCGTAACAAGCCTCCATTCCCGGCTGTGCAAGGCCTTTACGCTCGCCCCACGGTAGTTAACAACGTGGAGTCGATTGCGGCCGTGCCAGTTATCGTGAACGAAGGCGGCGACGAGTATGCCAAAATCGGTGTAGGTCGGAGCACAGGTACCAAGCTTTTCTCTGCTTGCGGCCACCTCAACAAGCCCGGCATCTACGAAATTGAGCTAGGCCTGCCTGTTGAGGAATTCATCTACTCCGATGAGTACTGCGGTGGCATCTGGAAAGGCCGGAACTTGAAGGCAGTAGTAGCCGGTGGTTCATCCGTTCCAATTCTACCTACGGAACTTATCCTGAAAACAGCGGCTGGTGAAAACCGCCTCATGACATATGAGTCGCTTTCCGACGGTGGCTTTGTGACGGGCACAATGCTCGGCTCCGGTGGCTTCATTGCCATGGACGAGACGACCTGCATCGTGCGCAACACCTGGAACTTCTCTCGTTTCTATCATCACGAGTCGTGCGGGCAGTGCTCGCCTTGCCGTGAGGGTACGGGCTGGATGGAGAAAGTGCTGCACCGTTTGGAGCACGGCCATGGCCACATGGAAGACATCGACCTGCTGGTAAGCGTGGCCAAGCAAATCGAAGGCAATACTATTTGCCCATTGGGCGAAGCGGCTGCCTGGCCGGTTGCGGCTGCTGTGCGTCACTTCCGCGACGAGTTCGAGTGGCACGTGACCCATGCCAAGCAAGCGGCCCAGCCCGGTGCTGTTTTCCCTGGCAACGCAGTTCTGGCTTAATTTTCTATTGACTCTTCTCTTCCCTTTCTGGAAGCTCTGAATAATGGCTAAAATAACCTTTGATGGCGTTGAGGTAGAAGTTCCGGACGGAACCACTATCCTGAATGCAGCCCGCCAGATCGGGGGCAGCATCGTTCCCCCGGCCATGTGCTACTACACGCCGCTCAAAGGCTCGGGTGGTAAGTGCCGCGCCTGTCTCGTGCGTGTAGCGGCTGGCTCGGCCAAGGACCCGCGCCCGATGCCTAAGCTGGTTGCTTCGTGTGTAACGCCTGTACAGGACGGCATGGTAGTCGAGAATACGACTTCCGAGCAGGTACTGAACGTGCGCAAGGGCATTGTGGAAATGCTGCTCATCAACCACCCCCTGGACTGCCCCGTGTGCGACCAAGCTGGTGAGTGTGACCTGCAGAACTTTGCTTTCGAGCATGGCGTGTCCACAACCCGCTATCAGGAAGAGCGTCGCACCTTCGAGAAAATCGATATCGGTCCGCTGATTCAGCTGCACATGACGCGCTGCATTCTGTGCTACCGCTGCGTGTACACCGCCGACCAGATTGCCAAAGGCGACCGGGTACACGGCGTACTAGGCCGCGGTGATGCTGCTGAAATCGGTACTTACATCGAGAACATCATCGATAATGACTTCTCCGGCAACGTCATCGACGTATGCCCCGTGGGAGCTCTAACCGATAAGACGTTCCGCTTCAAGCAGCGCGTATGGTTCACAAAGCCGGTAAATGCTCACCGCGACTGCCCTAAGTGCTCCGGTAATGTAGTGTTATGGTATAAAGGCAAAGACGTACTTCGCACTACCGCCCGCAAGGACGAGTATGGCGAGGTAAAAGAGTGGATTTGCAACGAGTGCCGCTTCGAGAAGAAGGAAACATCGGACTGGACAATCGAAGGACCAGCCCACATCGACCGTTCTTCCGTTATTTCGGCTAACCACTACGAGTTGCCAGTGCTCAACCAATCGGTTATTGCCGATTTGCCCGAAAGCACCCAGCGCGAACTGGAAAAGAATCCTCCACTGAAACTAGGGTAATCAGTTGCCAGTTGCGGAGTTGCCGGTTGCCAGTATGGGCACAATCGGCACTCCAAACTACTGGCAACTGGCAACTGGCAACTGACAACTCATAATTGAAATGATTGAACTACCCGCACTAGGCTGGCAATCCATTGTCATCTTCGTTGTATTCGCAGTTTCCCTGCTGATTGCAACGTACTGCACCTATGCTGAACGTGTTATTGCAGCATTTCTGCAGGACCGCGTAGGCCCCGACCGTGCCGGCCCATATGGCCTGGCGCAGCCCTTGGCCGATGCGGTGAAGATGTTTACCAAAGAAGAGTTCTTTCCGGGTGGCGCGAACAAAGCATTGTTCGTATTTGGCCCTTGCCTGGCCATGATTACTGCCCTGATGTCGTCGGCGGTAATTCCATTTGGCAATAACATCACCTTTGGCAACAACGCTTTCTTCCTGCAAGGCATTGAAGTAAACATTGGCATGCTATGGATCTTCGGCGTGGTTTCGCTAGGTGTTTATGGCGTGATGATTGGCGGCTGGGCTTCGAATAACAAGTTCTCCCTACTAGGTGCCGTGCGGGCAGCCTCGCAGAACATCAGCTACGAGCTAGCCATGGGCATGGCTCTGATTGCCGTGCTGATGATGTCGGGCACACTATCACTGCGCGAAATTACGCTGCAGCAGTCGGTAGCTGGTGAGTGGCATTTCTGGAACATTGCCAAGCAACCGCTGGGCTTTATCATCTTCCTAGTGTGCGCTTTCGCAGAAACTAACCGTACGCCTTTCGACTTGCCAGAGTGCGAAACGGAATTGGTAGGCGGTTACCACACCGAGTACTCTTCGATGAAGCTAGGCCTCTACCTGTTCTCTGAATACGTGAACATCTTCGTGGTTTCGGCCGTGATGAGTGTACTGTACTTCGGCGGCTTCAACTTTCCCTTCCAATACGAGCTGCGCGATTGGTTTGTGAACAGCCAGGGTTGGGAACTAGGTTCGGCTCAGAACCTGATTACGATTCTGGGCACACTAGGCCTGTTCGCGAAGATTTTCGCCTTCATCTTCTTCTTCATGTGGATTCGCTGGACTCTGCCACGCTTCCGCTACGACCAATTGATGCGCCTTGGCTGGACCATTTTGATCCCGCTGGCCGTCATCAACATTCTCATTACCGGCGGGCTGATCCTGTTCGGAGTGATTCAGTAACATCCACTACTTTGCCAGCATCTGCTTTGCTGGTTCTGGCAAAAGGACTTTGTATATGCAACTCACCAACCGAGCCAAGAAATTAGAGAAAAAGCCGATGACGCTGGCTGAGCGGGCTTACCTGCCGGCCATCTTCCAGGGGCTTTCTATCACGATGCGTCACTTCTTCATGAAGAAGGCGACCATCCGTTACCCCGAAGAAACGCGTCCGTTCTCGCCGGTGTTCCGGGGCCTGCACGTGCTCAAGCGTGATGAACAGGGCCGGGAGCGTTGCACGGCTTGTGGCTTGTGCGCCGTAGCCTGCCCCGCCGAAGCCATTACAATGGTAGCTGGCGAGCGGAAGAAAGGCGAAGAAGGCCTGTATCGTGAGGAGAAGTACGCTATCAGCTATGAGATTAACATGCTCCGTTGCATCTTCTGTGGCCTCTGCGAAGAAGCTTGCCCGAAAGCCGCAGTATATCTGCAGCCTGATAAAATGGCGCCACCACGCTTCGAGCGTGATGAGTTCGTGTACGGCAAAGACCGTTTGGTAGAGCCGGTTGCTCCGGATCAGCGTTCCGTTCGTGGCATTCAACTGACGCCGGAACAGGCCGATGCGTTGCGCACTAAGCTGGCCGTATAGCACCATCAGGCAGCAAGTGGCCTAGCGCTTATTTGTTAGCAACTTTCGTTCATGCTTTACCAACGGTACGTTGGTCTTACCTTCGTTACATGTCTCCACTCTTTCTTTTTCTGTCATTTGTGGCGCTGCTGAGCGCACTGGGCGTGGTATTCGCCAAAAATCCGGTGCACAGCGTACTGTTCCTGATTCTGACGTTCTTTTCCTTATCGGGGCATTATTTGCTGCTGAACGCGCAGTTCTTGGCCGCCGTGAACATCATCGTTTATGCGGGAGCAATTATGGTGCTGTTCCTGTTCGTGATTATGTTCCTGAATCTGAACATTGACACGGAGCCACACAAGCCCGCTCTGGCAAAGATTGCCGCTGCTGTGGCAGGTGGCTCGCTGTTGCTGATAATGGTGGCCGCCATGCGCGACATTCAGCCTACGGGCTACGAAGCTGCCACCTTCAACTCCCAGATTGGTATGGTTGATCAGTTGGGTCTGGTTCTATATCGCCAGTATCTGCTTCCTTTCGAATTAGCCTCTGTGCTTTTCCTGGTAGCAATGGTCGGTGCCGTAATGCTAGGCAAACGCGAAACCGGCGAACGACACTTTTAGCCTTCATCTGCACTTATTAAAAAAGGCCACTGATAAATCAGTGGCCTTTTTTAATGCTTATCTGGGCAGCATTTGTGTAGTGAAATGGCACCGCCCAAAACAGGCGGCGGGCACATTACCAGCGTCTATACGGTGGAGGAGTGAGGATCTTCAGTGGATTTACGGCGCATCCAAGCTGGGCCAGCACAAGCGCCTTCCATTTTCTGGCGAAATTTTTCCCGCTCTTCGGGCGTGAGGTGGCCTAGGCGGCTTTCCATCTTTTGCTTCCACTGCCGACGATGACGGGCCCAACCGGCGCGGCCTCCTCGCCCCCAGCCCCCAAACAAAATGCGGGTAAGGCCCAACAGGCCTAGCGCCTGCCAAATACTAATAAACGGGCCATGGAACAGCTCAGGAACCAGCCAGTTCCACAGGCTCATGGTAACGTAGGCCGCCAGCGTGACAAAAAGCGCGGCAAAAAGGACGAATTTGAGGCCACGGAGCAGCCAGAAGGAGGGTTTCATTTCACTTATGGGAGAAGGTCTGGGGTGATAGGCCTGTTAGGGGCCAGTACCCCAGACGGGGTGATGTGAGGGAATTTGTCAGGGCCGAACTGTCTAGGCCAGTTCAGCGGTCTGCAATCATCAATCTGTGAATAACTCAGTGTAGAGCTTTTGCAGCCGTTTGCGCAGGTGCTGCACGGCGTAATGCTTGCGGGAAATGAGCGTTTTGAGGGGTACGCCGGTTTCCTCTTCCATTTCCCGGAAGGTTTTTTCCTCCAGCTCATGCCAGATGAAGACCTCCCGTTGGGCCGCTGGCAGTTCGGCTAGCGCATCAGAAAGGGCTTCCATCAACGTCTCGCGCAACAAACGATTCTCCGGAGCATCGTCGGGGGCGGGCAAGATGTCGGCCAGCAGCAGGGAGCTTTCTTCGTCGCCTAGGCCAGTCGGCAGGAATTCATCTTCCAACGACGCCGTTTTCTTACGGCGGTACAGGTCCGTGATTTTGTTCCGTGCCACCCGAAAGAGCCAGGCGGCCGCCTGCTCCACGGGTTTAAGCAGCCGGTAGCTTTCAACTAACTCGGCAAATACGTCCTGCAGGACGTCTTCAGCCTCCGCCTCGTTCGGAATACGACGGCGGATGAAGGCCAGCAGCCGCTTGCGTTGCGTGCGCACAGCTTCCTGGATCTGCAGGTCCTGGTGGCCAGCCGTCATGAGCGGGGCTTCGAGTGGGTAGGCAATGGTTTCCATTCTACTCCCGCTGACGTGGAGCGGGGGAAGATACTTTATGCTAAGCAGAAAATATTCTCAGGTAGCCCAGCTACAGAATCCGTGCGTCTAATTTGCGAAGGGTTCTGCAGGTGTTTGAGGCTTGTTGCGCTTCCTGATCAGGACTTACGCATGGAAGTCCGGAACCTTGCTCTGTATTTGTATAAGCTCGGTTCCATAATGAGCAGCGAATCTTCGCCTGCGCAGCGGTAACTGGCGAGTGGATTTTAAGGTGGCGTTTTCCAATTTTCAGGATACCTTTGCCAGCTAATTAACGAGTAGCTGTGCTTTCGCCAGCCGCTTCATTTCGCCGTCAGCTCTACCGCATGGACCAGAACATACCGCAGGTTATTCAAACGGTTCCTCTTCAATATTACGTCTTCTTTGCAACCGCCTTGTTTTCCATTGGCGTGGTTGGGGTCCTGACCCGACGTAATGCCATTATCATTTTTATGTGCGTGGAGTTGATGCTCAACGCCGTAAACGTGCTCCTGACGGCTTTCTCGGCGTATCGGTCCGATCCGAATGGCCAAATCTTCGTGTTCTTCATCATGGCTGTAGCTGCCGCCGAGGTGGCCGTAGGCTTGGCCATCATCGTGATGATCTACCGAAATCTCCAGAATACCGACGTCAATCTGCTAAACCGACTGAAGTTCTAACCCCTCCCCCAACCACTTTCGTCCGGGAGAGTGGCTTAGAGTATTAGTGCAACGACAGGACAGACTTGTTGTAGCACTGATGTAAGCCCTTCTTCCTAATGATTCCGCGAGTTAAGCGGAAAGGTAGTTGGGGAGGAGTTCACGCAGAATCTTATGCAAGAACAAGTAACGCAAGTAATTCCTGCCGCCGGCGCGCCGTACTCCACGCTGCTGTACGTGCTGATTCCGCTGCTGCCTTTCCTGGGTTTCCTGGTGAACGGACTGCTGAACAAGCGGCTTTCGGGCACCGTAGCCGGCATTATTGGTAGCGCCACGGTGCTAGGCTCTTTCCTGATTTCGGCGATGCTGTTCGCCAACTTCAGCTACCCCTATACCGTCACGCTGTTCGACTGGATTTCGGTCGGCTCGATGCAGATTCCCTTCTCCTACCAGATCGACCAGCTCAGCCTGATTATGCTGCTGCTCGTGACGGGTGTGGGCTTCCTGATTCACGTGTACAGCATCGGCTATATGCACCACGACGAGAACGTGGGCAAGTTTTTCGCCTTCCTGAATCTCTTCGTGTTTTCGATGCTGGTATTGGTGTTGGGCGCCAACTTCGTGATTCTGTTCATTGGCTGGGAAGGTGTAGGCCTCTGCTCCTACCTGCTCATCGGCTTCTGGAACAAGGAAACTCACAACAACAACGCCGCTAAAAAAGCCTTCATTATCAACCGCGTAGGCGACTTAGGCTTCCTGCTTGGCATTTTCCTGATTTATCTGACTTTCCAATCGGTGCAGTACGCCGAGGTATTTCAGAAGGCTTCCCTCAATCAGTTCGGTCCCTACACCGTAAGCATCGTTACGGTGATTACGTTGCTGCTGTTCGTGGGTGCTTCCGGTAAATCGGCGCAGATTCCGCTGTACACCTGGCTGCCCGACGCTATGGCCGGCCCTACTCCGGTTTCGGCCCTGATTCACGCCGCCACCATGGTAACGGCGGGTATCTACATGATTATCCGCGCCAACGTGCTGTTCACGCTGGCTCCCGAAACGCTGGAAGTTATTGCCGTTATCGGTGCCGCTACGGCGCTGTTTGCTGCCACCATCGGTCTGGCTCAAAACGATATTAAGAAGGTACTGGCCTATTCCACCGTTTCGCAGCTGGGCTACATGTTCCTGGCGCTGGGCGTGATGGGCTACAGCACTTCATTGTTCCACGTGCTGACCCACGCCTTCTTCAAGGCCCTTATGTTCCTGGGGGCTGGCTCCGTGATTCACGCCATGAGCAACGAGCAGGACATCCGCCGCATGGGTGGCCTACGCAAGGCGCTTCCCATCACGTTCATCACTTTCCTGATTGGCTGCCTGGCTATTTCTGGCATCCCGCCCTTCGCCGGCTTCTTCTCGAAAGACGAAATCCTGACCCACGTGTACGAGCACAGCAAAGTGCTGTACGCGGTAGGCCTATTCACTGCCTTCCTGACGGCGTTTTACATGTTCCGCCTGCTGTTCCTCACCTTCTTCGGCGAGTTCCGCGGTACTGAGGAGCAGAAGCATCACCTCCACGAGTCGCCGGCTTCTATGACGCTGCCGCTCATCGTGCTGGCTATTCTGGCCGCCGTGGGTGGTTTCATGGGTGCGCCCATGTTCTTGGGCAAGCACTACCTCGCCGACTACCTCGCGCCGCTCTTCACCTACTCGCGTCAACTCAAGCCCGAGGCATTTGCTGGTGAAGTTGATCACGCTACGGAGTTGATGTTGATAGGCTTATCCGTAGGTGCTGGTGTGCTAGGCATCATACTGGCCTACGTGCAGTACGTGAGCCGTGGTGCCCGCCCCGCCGAGGACGAAGCGCAGCGCTCTGCTCCCGAGAACGTAGTGTACCACAAGTACTACATCGACGAGCTATATAACTCTCTGTTCGTGCGCCCCATCATGGGTCTCTCGAAAGGCCTGTACCGCTACGTAGAGAATGGCATCATTGATCCGGTAGTTAATGGCCTAGGCCGCATCACAATGGGCGGCGGGCAGCTGCTGCGCTATGTGCAAACCGGCTCCGTGGAAACATACCTCATCCTGATGGTTGTAGGTGTTGTGCTCGTGCTGGCGCTGAACTACCTGAAATTCTAATCTTCCTCTGACGGCCGGACCGGACGCTTTTCCGGCTTCACCCGCATCCAGATAACGTATGCTGACTGTTATCCTTCTACTCTGGCCCGTGGTGGCCGCCCTGCTGCTGCACTTCTTTAAAGGCGGCGCTGCCCGGGTGGCGGCGTTTGGCGCGGCGCTGGTCGAATTTGTGCTGGCGGTTTACGCAGCCATCACTTTCAACTCAAACCACACCGGACAATTCTCCTTCAACCACGAGTGGATTGCCTCCGCGGGTATCAACTTCCATGTAGGAATGGATGGCCTTAGCCTGCTGCTGGTGCTCCTGACGACCTTTCTGGTACCGATTATCCTGCTGGCTGCCTTCCGCCGCAACTTCGAGAACGAAGGCGCCTTCTATGCACTGGTGCTGTTCATGGAGACTGGCCTAGTGGGCGTATTCACGGCCCAGGATGCGTTTCTGTTCTACTTTATGTGGGAAGTAGCCCTGATTCCGATCTACTTCCTGGCTGGTGTATGGGGCGGCGTAAACCGCGCCAAGGTTACGTTCAAGTTCTTCCTCTACACTATCGTCGGCTCGCTGTTCATGCTGGCCGGCTTCGTGTACCTGTATTTCCAGACCGGCCCAGCGGCCAATGGCCTGGCGGCGCACAACTCCGATATTGCTTCGTTCTACAACCTGAACCTGAGCGTACAGGAGCAGTCGTGGTTGTTCTGGCTGATTTTCGCGGCCTTCGCCGTGAAGATGCCCATCTTCCCCTTCCACACCTGGCAGCCCGATACCTACACGGAGTCGCCGGCACCGGCTACCATGCTGCTCTCGGGCATCATGCTGAAAATGGGTATCTACGGCTGCATGCGCTGGTTGCTGCCCGTGGTGCCGCAGGGCGTAAGCCAGTGGCAGAATTTGGTGCTGGTTCTCGCCATCATCGGCATTATCTACGGCGCTATCATCGCCATCCGTCAGCAGGACGTGAAGCGTCTGATTGCATATTCCTCGCTCTCGCACGTTGGCCTCATGGCGGCGGGCGTGTTCTCGCTCACCCAGATAGGCCTACAGGGCGCCAGCATCCAGATGCTGGCCCACGGCATCAACGTGGTGGGTATGTTCTTCATTGCCGACGCCATTGAACGCCGCACCGGTACCCGCAACATTGCGGATCTGGGTGGCCTAACGCGTCAGGCGCCAGTTCTAACGGTGTGCTTCCTGGTGCTCCTGCTTGGCACGGTGGCCTTACCCCTCACCAACGGGTTTGTGGGTGAGTTCCTGCTGCTGGCCGGTGTGTATGAGTACAACGCCTGGATGGGTGCGGTAGCCGGTGTTACTATTATTCTGGCCGCCGTGTACCTATTGCGCATGTTCCAGCGCGTGATGCTGGGACCAGACTCTACTTTCACTGCCACGTTTACTGACCTGACCGGTGCCGAGCTAGCCGTACTGGTTCCGCTCATCGTGCTGGTATTCTGGATTGGCTTGTTCCCGAACATGTTCCTGCACCTGTCGGAAGGCAGCGTGATGGGCATCCTGAACGAGGTAGTAAAACGATAACCTGTAGCGCGAAGCTTCCGCTTCGCGTATCGTTGAACGACCCGGTTTGCCCCGGCATCCGGTGCCCGTTCAACGATTCCAACGATACGCGAAGCAGAAGTTTCGCGCTACATTGAGATAGAACATGAATTCAATCATCCTCTTATCTGTTCTCGGCCTCGGCAACCTGTTCCTAGGGTTTCTGCGCTCCAACCGACTGCTACTGCCAGCTGCCATGCTCATACTGGCGCTGGTGTTTGGCGTCAACCTGATCGACTGGAACGAGGGCGCGCATTCGTACTTCAACGATATGCTGGTCATCGACAACTTCTCGGTGGCTTTCACAGGCATCGTGGTCCTGACGGCGTTCCTGCTCCTGCCCTTCTCGCACAAATACGTGCGCGATGGTCAGGCAAATCTGGCCGAGTACTATTCGCTGCTGCTGTTCTCACTGGTTGGAGCCGTAATGATGGTGGCCTACAACCACCTGCTGATGCTTTTTATCGGCATCGAGACGCTGAGCATTGCCATGTATGTGCTGGCCGGCTCCGATAAGCGCAACCTGCGCTCCAATGAAGCTGCCCTGAAGTACTTCCTGATGGGTTCCTTTACTACCGGCGTGCTGCTCTTCGGAATGGCGTTGGTGTACGGCGCCACGGGCACCTTCCAGCTGTCCCAGATCAGCTTCGCGGTCCAGAACCCCATCAACGACTCGCTACAGCCCATGCTATATATCGGGATGCTGATGATGCTGATTGGCATGAGCTTTAAAGTATCAGTAGCGCCTTTCCACTTCTGGACGCCCGATGTGTACGAAGGAACGCCCACGTTCTTCGCGGCCTTCATGAGCACCGTAGTGAAAGCGGCCGGTTTCGCGGCGTTCCTGAAGTTGCTGGTGCAGGTATTTCCTGCCGCCTCAGCCCAAGGGGTGTGGCTCCCTACCCTGACGGCCATGTGCGTACTAACGCTGCTCATCGGTAACGTCGGGGCCGTAGCGCAAAACAGTGTGAAGCGGATGCTGGCCTACTCCAGCGTTTCGCACGCCGGCTACCTCCTGATTGGCCTAGTGGCCTTCAACGGACAGATGGAAGGCGCTTCTGCTAACGGCATTTTCTTCTACTCACTGGCCTACTCAGTAGCCACCGTAGCTGCCTTCGGCGTGCTGAAACTGGTAGCCGATCAGCGCCAGCGCGAAGACTACAACGGCCTGAATGGCCTGGCCAAAACCAACCCGCTATTGGCCTTTGTGATGACAGTAGCCATGCTGTCTTTGGCGGGCATACCGCTCACGGGAGGATTCTTCGGCAAGTTCTTCATCTTCTCGGCGGCGGTAGAAAATGGCTATATCGGTCTGGTTGTATTTGCCGTCGTGATGTCGATGGTGAGCATCTACTACTACCTGCGTCCTATCATTGCCATGTACATGCGCGACACCGATGTGACGACTGCCGAGCCAGTGTATGTGGGCTCGTTCCAATCGGTGGCCCTGCTTGCGCTGGCGTTGCTGACAGTAGTGTTGGGCGTGCTGCCCGGTCTGATAAGCGGTATTCTGTAAGCTGAATTTTACTTGCATACAACGACAAAGGAGTGGCTCGGAGGCCACTCCTTTGTCGTTGTATAGGCCTAGGCCACTCTCCTACTTCTTCAGCACCCGAACACTGATACGCCGGTTCAGGGCGCGGCCTTCAGGGCTATTATTGGAGGTCAGGAAGAACTTACCGCCGTAGCCTTTCGCCTCCACCCGATTAATGTCGACTCCCATGGCTCCTAAGGCAAGCATAGCCGTTTTGGCGCGCTCCTCGCTTAGCTTATAGTTATTTAGCGCATTGCCGGTACTATCGGTATAGCCGCCGAACTTTACCTTGGCTGTCGGGAATGTTTTCAGGATGCTGGCAATATTGCGTAGCTGCTGCTGCGAATCGCCCGTCAGGGTAGCCTGTCCGGGGTCAAAATAAACCCGGTCGCAGTTGATCCAGCCTTTGGTGCGGTTCACAGAATCTACCTGCATTCCAGGGTCGGCCAGAAACGTGTATAGCCGATTTTCGGTGGAGTTCAGCCCCACTTTCTGCACGGTACCATCGGCGAGCTGCAGAATTGTGGGCTGGCCTGTATCGTAGATGTAAGTATCAGATTCCAAGTCGTAATGCCCGGCTGCTACTCCCGTATTGGCGGTGGCCACGGGCGCGGCAGGCCTGCTTTCCTCGCCTCCTCCCATCAGGGAAGCAGTAGAGGCTGTGGTTAAGGCGTTGCCGTTGGTAAGGGCCGATAGTCGGTCGTGCCCCAGGAAGTAGCCTAGGCCTACCGCGAGCAGAACTATTCCGCCCCATTGCCAGCGCATTGAGCCTCTGGGCAAATCTTGGGGAGCCTGGGCCGGTGGCGTATAGGCCATGCCGCCACCAACGCTCGTCCAGGAGCCAGGAGCTACGCCTGTGGAGGCCAATGCACTGCCTGGCATTGCTTTCTCTAGGTAAGGCTCTGCCTGTGGCTTGCGGATGAAACCGGGCAGGGCATGCATAATATCGGCCTCCTGCCACTGCAACCAGGCCAGCAGCCCGGGCGCCTGCAACTGGTGTTGGCTGGCATAGGCCCCCAAGGCTCCCAGAGTAAGCGCCACTGCACCGCCCAGAATGCCTTCCGCAGCGGCCGTTCGTACGCCTGTTGCGGCTGCCATGCGCTGGAGCGTCATGCCATACGCCTCAGCAAGCAGGCTTTCCATAATGGCGGTGCCCCTACTGATCCAGTTGGTGCTGCTCAAGGCCTGCACCTCATGAGGGAGACCGGCGGCGGCGGCTTCATGGGCCAACTGCCATATTGTTTCGGCCCCATCTTCGCGCTGCCCTCTCGTTAGTAAGCAGTTAACAACCAGCGGAATTGCCTGAATTACTGCCTGCCTTGCTTTGCTTTCCTCTTCCTGAAATTTGTTACTTAATAAACTAACAGCCTCTTCAGAAAAAGAACTCATCATTACGTCCAACACCTTCTGTTCCATCACGATGACATTAAGTTGATGATGCACACAATATACTGAATTACATAAAATCAATATTATTTCTCAAAATAATTAAACTTATATATTATCAGTACGATATCTCTTTACCTATTTCTCCCTTGGCAAAAAGGTGCTTTCCTGTTCTCGTAGGCCAGTTTGTTCCCGTGCTTCTTATGAGGCGCACATTATTAGCCACTGAAAATATTTTTCAGAGAGGCTATGTATTCAAACTATCGGCCTAGGCCTGTGGCGTGGTCAGGCGCGTTTCATCAACACGGTTTCTTCGTCGGCATAGCGCACGGCATCATCGGGGAATGGCTCATCGCCCCGGAATTTCAGGAGCAGCCGGGCAGTAGTGATGATGTCTTTCTGACAATAGCGGGCTATACGCGCTACGTCGTTTTCCTCATAGTACACTCGTGCCACATCTTTCCCTTGGATGTCATCCTTGGGAGTTGGAATGCCGAACATAGCGGCCAGCAACGACAACGACGTGTAGGATTTCCGGTCGCCGAACTTCCAGAGCTCCATTGTGTCCAGATGGGCTACCTCCCAGGGCTTTTTGCCGGCTACATCGAGGTGCGAGGGCAACGGCAGCCCGTTGATGAGAATACGCCGCGACAAATAGGGCAGATCGAACTCTTTAGCGTTGTGGCCACATAGCCGGAAGTGCGGCCGATGACTGATAACCTCGCTGAACTCGCGCAACAGCTGTCGTTCATCGTGTCCGTAAAACGACTTGACGCTGAAGGTCAGCTGTCCGTCGGGCACCTGCCGGAAGCGGCCTACGGAGATGCATACAACTTTCCCAAACTCAGCGTAAATACCGGCCTGCTCAAATAGGGAGGCCGCGTGCAAATGATCGGGCAAGGGCGCAATATGGCTGGCGTGCGAAATCCAGCCCTTTTCGCGGCGCAATGCATGGCACTTGTGTTCCCACAGCTCTTTCAGCATTTCCTCCAGATCGTCGTGGCACCCCACGCACGGCACGGTTTCGATATCGAGCACAAAAATCTCATCGAGCTTGAGGTCATGAAGCAAACGCATAGTCAGGAGGTAAAACCGTCGGAAAACCCAAGATAGAGTATTTCAGATAGGATATAGAGGCTTTCCGCCGCTCCTAGGCCACTTTTCGCTTTTCCGCACATTCCACATGCGGTACGCTGGAAGCGCAAGCCAGCAAAATACCCATTCAAGTCTCCGGCTTGCTACAGAGACTTGAATGGGTATTGCAGGTAGTCGTGAGCTGAACGCCCTACCGCTTAAGCGGCTGAGAAATCGGTTCTGAGGGAGCTATGCCAGCGCGGGCTTATTGGTGATGCACAGGCCTAGTAAAGTGATGAGGAGCTGATGCCGTGGTTTGCTCATAGTAGTAAGAATTGCAGGGTTTCAGCTAGTCAGGCAGATTGAAAGAGCATTTTTGCCTTTGTTGCTACGGACAAGCAATTCAAATATCAATAATTAATCTTTGATTAGCAACACGACATAACTCCTATATAATTGACAGGGACGTTTTCTTATTGCCCTCTGATCAGCAACTTGGTTAGCTTCAGCCTGAGTAGGGGCGAGTGCTGTTGTCAGTGGTTAGGAGTAGTTTTTCTTGAAAAAAAGCTCCGTTCTTTTCAGCCGTTTTCGCACTTCCTATTACCCTGAGTGGCCTAGCGGATACGCTTTTTACTGTTTTCCGCTGGTTGACAGCTGTTGGTTTGCTTGCCGGTAGAGCCAATACGAATAGGCGTAGGCCACTACTACTGTTCCCAAAACGCCTGTCAGCAGCGCGCCGGTGGCTACTTCCCCCGGCCATACTAATGCCAGTGCGGCACTTGCTAGGCCAGTAACAAAAAACAGGCGGCCGCTCAAGCGGTGCGTACGGGCCCAGATATGCGGAAACTCCAGCGCCCAGGGTGTCCGGATTCCTACAAAATAGTTGGGTGGCACGGTGGTCAGGTAGTTTCCTATCAACGCGAAAAACAGGCCTAGCACCACGTTTAATAGTTGGCCGGGCTGCTTTTGGGGGTGCAACGCCGCATACAGACTAAGCATATTGAGGCCCGCCATAAGGCCTACCAGAGCCAGCGTGAGCTTCTGAAAATTAGGAGTAGTTGTATCCAGACGCCGTTTAGGATCGAGGCGCGGCAGCACCAGGAGTAGCAAGTAGAGGCCTAGCGGCAGTGCTACACACGGCAGCCACATATTTTGCTTAGCCGTGAACCCGTTGGCTTGCCCATTGGAGCCGAAGTGGGTAGGAATCTGGCTGGGCAGCGCGGGCCAGGTGTAGGCCAGGTACAGCGCCGGAAGCACGATGGCGGCCAGGGTCAGGAGGGGCCACAGGGAGAACTTGGATTTCATACGATAGAATCTGACGACGGCTTGAACTGCAGCAGCCACCCGAGCAGCTCGTCCATCACCGTCATGTTAAGAGTATAAGTCACGAATTGCCCCTGCTTGTCGCTGCTCACTAGGTCGGCCTGCCGCAGCAGATCGAGGTGGTGGCTGATGGTGGGCTTGGAGAAGGAAAACTGGTCCGCAATTTCCCCCGCCGTGAGCGGCCGCTCGCGCAGCAGCTCCAGTATGGCCCGCCGGGTGGGGTCGTTGAGGGCTTTGAAGAGGGTATTCAATGTGCTTAGGTGTTTAGATAAATGTCTAATTACTTTTTCAAATAAGCAATAGGCCTCCAGGATTTTGCTTGGGCTTATTTATTTTTTCTATAACCCGAATAATCCGACGTTGCCTTCAAGTATCGAATGAAGTCGGCTTCTTTCGTGACAGGATACACCTTCAAGGGCTCTGGTGCTGTAGCATTGACGATTGATAGCAGCGCTACTAACTCTGGCACATAGTTATTATTCCAGAATAGCTCAGTCGTTTTTCTGTCTTTGGTGAGGACTACCTCAGCCTGAAACCCATCCTCGATCCACACATTATTACTTCGCGAAGCTATAGAATCCGGATTGGCACGGCGCATGATTCGCCGAAACGCCCGGGCGTGTTGGGCACTTATGGCGTTGCTATATATACGGACAGGCGTGGCTCCTGATTGATAAGCTGTTTTGTACAGCACTACCTCGTGCTGGTTTAATACATAGGTGACCTGATAGACATCTATTAAATACTGCAAAGGCCGCGTGAATTTCACGGAATCTCGGCCGTACTCGCGCCAGCCATATTCCCGATGCGCTAAGGTAAACTTGACCTCGAGTCGTTGTTTTTGATGCTCTTGTTGTTTTGTAGCACTAGCGCAGAGAAACAGTAAACTCAACAAGCATAATCTGATAGGCATAAGCACGTCGTAATTATATAGTGGTTTGACAACCTAATAAAGCCAAAAAGCGGCGCCTGATATATCAGGCGCCGCTTTTTGGCTTTATTAGGACCGTATATGTTACTTCGCCACCACGTCCGTCTTGATGCTCAACTCTTTCAACTGAGCACCGGAAATCTGCGAGGGCGAGTCGATCATAACGTCGCGGCCGGAGTTGTTTTTGGGGAAGGCGATGAAGTCGCGGATGGAGTCGGCGCCGCCGAAGAGGCTGCAGAGGCGGTCGAAGCCGAAGGCGATGCCGCCGTGGGGAGGCGCGCCGTACTCGAAGGCGTCGAGCAGGAAGCCAAACTGCGCTTTGGCCTCCTCGTCGGAGAAGCCCAGCAGCGAGAACATACGAGCCTGCACTGCGCGGTCGTGGATACGGATGGAGCCGCCGCCCACTTCTACACCGTTAATCACCATATCGTAGGCGTTGGCGCGCACCTCCCCAATGGTTTCGGGGTTATCGAGCAAGGCTACGTCCTCGGGCTTGGGCGAGGTGAAGGGGTGGTGCATGGCGAAGTAGCGGCCCTCCTCCTCGATGTACTCGAGCAGCGGGAAGTCAACCACCCACAGCGCCGAAAAAGTATCCTTATCACGCAGGCCCATACGCTGACCCATCTCCAGTCGCAGCTCGGAGAGAGCCTTGCGGGTTTTATTCGGCTCGCCGGCCAGCACCAGCAGCAAGTCGCCGGGCTGGGCCTTGAAAGCAGCTTTCCACTCCTGCAGGGCTTCCTGCGAGTAGAACTTATCCACCGACGACTTCACGGAGCCATCGGCTTCGATGCGGGCGTACACTAGGCCAGTCGCGCCAACTTGGGGGCGCTTCACGAACTCGGTCAGCTCATCAAGCTGCTTCCGGGTGTACATGGCCGAGTTGAAGGCGTTGATGCCCACCACTAGGCCAGCGTTGTCGAACACGGGGAAGTTGTGGCCTTTTACCACGTCGGTCAGCTCCACAAACTTCATCTCGAAGCGCGTATCAGGCTTGTCGTTGCCGTAGTAGCGCATGGCATCGGCGTAGGTCATGCGGGGCAGCGTCCCGATTTCCAGGCCTTTCACCTCGCGGAACAGGTACTGTACTAGGCCCTCGAAGGTGTTCAGGATGTCTTCCTGCTCCACAAACGACATTTCGCAGTCAATCTGCGTGAATTCCGGCTGGCGGTCGGCGCGCAGATCTTCGTCGCGGAAGCATTTCACGATCTGGAAGTAGCGGTCGAAGCCCGACACCATCAGCAGCTGCTTGAACGTCTGGGGCGACTGAGGCAGGGCGTAGAACTCGCCGGGGTTCATGCGGGAAGGCACCACGAAGTCGCGGGCACCTTCGGGCGTGCTCTTAATGAGCACGGGCGTTTCTACCTCAATAAAGGCCTGGCCATCGAGGTAGCGTCGGGTGGCCTGGGCCACGCGGTGGCGCAGCATCAGGTTCTGGCGCACGGGGTTGCGGCGCAAATCGAGGTAGCGGTACTTCATCCGCAGGTCGTCGCCGCCATCGGTGTCGTCCTCAATCAGGAAGGGCGGCAGCTTGGCTGGGTTCAGCACGTCCAGCTTCTCCACCCGAATCTCGATGTCGCCGGTGGGCATTTTGTCGTTTTTGGAGTAGCGCTCGGCCACTTTACCGGTCACGCAAATCACAAACTCGCGGCCGAGCTGGCGGGCCTGCTCGCGCACTTCTGCTGACTCAACGCCTTCCTCCAGGGCCAACTGCGTGAGGCCATACCGGTCGCGCAGCACAATCCAGAAGATGCCGCCCGCGTCGCGGGTGCGCTGCACCCAGCCGCACAGCGTAACGGTTTGACCAATATGTTCGGCGCGCAGTTCGCCGCAGGTATGAGAACGAAGCATAAGTCTATTTTTTGACGAAGATACTAGGCTACGTGAACAGTAGGATAAATGAACGTCAGGCAGAGCTTGTCTAAGCATGACGTTCATTTATCCTTGGAGTAACTGACTATACACCTGTACTTGGGTACATCACTCTCCGCGGGAAACGCCGCTGGCTAGGCCAGTTGGCCCCCACTTAGGCCGGGTTGGTTGAAAAGCCGGGGTTGATCATACCTCTTTTTCTATGTTTGATAGGAGCCTTTCCTTTAGGTATTCGGCTTCCCTACTCATCTGTCAACCAACTTCTTTCGCCCCGCTCTCATGGAACTGGCCATTGAACACCTCTCTAAGACATACCCCAACGGCACCCGCGCCCTTCACGATGTATCGTTGCGCATTGCGCCGGGTATGTTTGGTTTGCTGGGCCCAAACGGTGCCGGCAAATCGTCGTTAATGCGCACCATTTCCACGCTGCAGGAGGCCGACTCGGGCAGCATCCGCCTCGGGGACCTGGATGTGTTGCGCCAGCCGGAGCGGGTGCGGCAGGTGCTGGGCTATCTGCCCCAGGAGTTTGGCGTGTACCCCAAAGTGACGGCGGCAGAACTGCTGGAGCATTTCGCGGTGCTGAAGGGCATCAGCAACAAGAGTGAGCGGCGGCAGGTGGTAGATGCCTTGCTGCACCAAACCAACCTCTGGGAAGCGCGCAATAAGAACCTGGGCGGCTACTCCGGCGGCATGAAACAGCGCTTCGGCATTGCCCAGGCCCTGCTCGGCGACCCCAAGTTGATTATTGTGGATGAGCCTACCGCCGGCCTCGACCCCACCGAGCGCAACCGCTTTCACAACCTGCTGGCCGAAATTGGCGAGAACCGCATCGTGATTCTGAGCACGCACATCGTGTCCGACGTGTCGGATCTGTGCCGGCAATTCGCCATCATCAATAAGGGTCAGGTGCTCTATACTGGCGACCCGCTGGTGGCCATTGAGGAAATGCGCGGACAGATCTGGCGACGCCACGTCAGCAAAGACGAGCTAGGCCAGTACCAGCAGCAGTTCTCCGTGATTTCCTCACGGCTATTTGCGGGCCAGACCATCATTCACGTGCACAGTGTTGCGCAGCCCGGCAACGGGTTTGAGGCCGTAGAGCCCACACTGGAAGACGTGTACTTCGCCCGCATTTATGCCGCCGAGCAGGTAGCCGCAGAAGCGGTAAAAGGATAATCATACGTCAGGCACTGGCCTAGAACCAACCCCAGCCCGTCATGCCTGATCTGGCGTCCGCGCAGTCGAAGCATCTCTACCGCTGGCTAACTCAACATTGGCCTAGAACAGCAACGAAGCGGTAGAGATGCTTCGACTGTGCGGACGCTAGATCAGGCATGGCGGGCTGGAGTGGGGTCTTTTTCTGCTTCCTTAACGCTAGGCCAGTACCTGTTGCTCCCCTTCAAAAGACACCCTATATGTTTCGAGAGATATTCCTTTTTGAGATACGCTACCGGCTGAAACGGCCAGCCACGTACATCTACTTTTTCCTGCTGACCGCAATGGCTTTCCTGCTCATGCTGGCAGTAGGCGGCGTGTTTGGTGCCAACGTGACGGTGGGCGGCGGAGGTGGCCGAGTGCTGGCCAACTCGCCTTATCAGATTATGGCTATCCTGATGGTGATGAGCCTGTTTGGGAGCTTCATCACGTCCTCTATGATGGGGACGCCGGTGTACCGCGACTTCGAGCACCGCACGCACTGCTTGTATTACACCACGCCCATCAGCAAGTTCGGCTACCTCGGTGGGCGCTTTATGGGCTCGTTTGTCGTGACGGTGGGCATTTTCCTGGGCGCGGCGCTAGGCCTGTGGCTGGCCACGTACTGGCCTACGATGCTGCCCGCCAAGCTGGGGCCGAACCATTTGGCGACCTACCTGCAGCCGTACCTGCTCATCGTTATCCCCAACCTGTTTCTGACGGGTGCTATCTTCTTCACCGCCGCCACGCTGTCACGCTCGGCACTGGCCATTTACCTGGGTGGGGTGCTGTTTCTGGTGCTGTACTCCATTAGTGCGGGCCTACGACAGAACCTCGACAGCGAGACGCTCAAGAACCTGCTGGACCCGCTTGGCAGCAGCGCCATCGACCTGACGCAGCGCTACTGGACAGTAGCCGAGCGCAACACGCAGTTACTTCCCTGGAACGCATACATGCTGCAGAATCGGTTGCTGTGGGGCGGTGTAGGCCTCCTGACACTGGTAGCGTGCTATTTCTTTTTCCAGTTCTCCTTCGCCAACAAAGGGGCTTCCGGCTTGCGGCCCAAAGCGGCGCTGGGCGTGGTGGCCCGGCCAACCTCACTACAGTTGCCCACCGTGACGCCGCGCTTCACTCCTGGCCTGGCGTGGGCTCAGCTGGGCCGCCTGCTTCGGCTGGAGTTTTTCAGCACTATCCGCAGTGTGTACTTTATCGGCATTCTGGGGGCTGGGCTGCTGTTTCTGCTGATTTCAGGCCTGCAGGTCGGGAAAATTTATGGCACCAATACCTACCCGGTTACGCCGGTGGTGGTGCAGCTGCTGGTGGGCACGTTTGCCTTGTTCCAGCTCATTATCATCACGTTCTACTCGGGGGAGCTGGTATGGCGCGAGCGGGACTCCAACGTCAATCAGATTTATGATGCCATGCCGATGCCCAGCTGGGTGCCGTTTGTGGCGAAGCTGGGTGCCCTGATGCTGATTCAGGTGCTGCTCTTGGCCCTCGTGATGCTCTGCGGAATCCTGCTGCAAACCGGCATGGGCTACTTCCGCTACGAGCTGGATGTGTATGTGAAGTACCTGTTCGGCTTTCAGCTCATTGATATGCTGCTGCTGTGTGTACTGGCCATGCTGGTGCAGGTAATCGTGAACAACAAGTTCATGGGGCACTTCATCATGATCCTGTACTACCTGTTCAACATCTTCAAAGGCCAGCTAGGCCTAGAGCACAACCTCTACAGCTACAACTCCGACCCCGGCGTGCAGTACTCGGCCATGAATGGCTTCGGCCACTTCGTGCTGCCTTACTTCTCCTTTAAGTTTTACTGGGCGCTGTTTGCGGTGTTGCTGGCACTGGCCAGCAGCTTGCTGTGGCCAAGAGGCACAGAAACCCGCTTCTCGTGGCGCTGGCAGCAATTCAAAAGCAGCTTCTCGCCAGGTTTGCGCGTGGTGGCAGGCGTAGCGCTATTGGCATTTGCGGGCCTAGGGGCCTACATCTTCTACAACACCAACGTGCTCAACACCTATAGCACAACCGCCCAGCAGCAGAAGCTGCAGGCCGGCTATGAGAAAACCTACAAGCGCTACGCCAAACGGCCGCAGCCGCGCATTGTGGCGGTAAACCTTGCCGTGGATATGTTCCCGGCGGAGCGCGACATCCGGTACCGCGGCTCCTATTGGCTGCTCAACCGTAGCGGCCAACCCATCGACTCAGTACAGATTCTCAGTGACGGCGAGGCCGATATCAAGCAGCTGACCCTGGCCCGGCCCGGCAAAGAGGTGCTGCATGACAAGATAGATGACCTCGATTTCCGGATTGTCCGCCTCACCCAGCCCCTGCAGCCCGGCGACTCGGTGCAGCTAAACTTCGACCTGGCCTACACCAACCCCGGCTTCAAAAACAGCGGCTCCAATACCAGCGTGGTGTATAATGGTACGTTCGTGAACAACCAGCAGCTGCCGCGCATCGGCTACCAGGAGGCCTACGAGCTCGGCGACGACGACGTGCGCAAAGAGCAGGGCCTGCAGCCCAAGCCGCGCATGGCCTCGGTCAACGACTCTGCCGCCCGCATGCGCAACTACATCAGCAGCGACGGCGACTGGATTCGGTTTGAAGCTATCCTCAGCACCTCACCCGACCAGATTGCCATTGCGCCCGGCTACCTGCAGAAGGAATGGACCAAAGACGGCCGCCGCTATTTCCACTACAAGATGG
Organism: Hymenobacter gelipurpurascens; assembly: GCF_900187375.1. Lineage (NCBI taxonomy): Bacteria > Pseudomonadati > Bacteroidota > Cytophagia > Cytophagales > Hymenobacteraceae > Hymenobacter > Hymenobacter gelipurpurascens. The sequence continues at coordinate 2,721,841 of NZ_FYEW01000001.1, forward strand.
ACGCGCCCATCCTGAATTTCTACTCCTTCCAGTCGGCCCGCTACCAGGTGTACAAGGACCACTGGAACAACATCCCGATTGAGATTTACTACCAGCCCGGCCACGAGTATAACCTCAAGCGCATGGCTACCGGCGTGAAAAAGGCCCTGGCATACTATACCACCAACTTCGGCCCCTACCAGCACCGCCAGGTGCGTATTCTGGAATTCCCGGGCTACAACAGCTTCGCGCAGAGCTTCCCGAATACCATTCCGTTCTCGGAAAGCATCGGTTTTGTGGCTCACGTCGATTCTCTCGACCCCGATGATATCGACTATCCGCTTTACGTGACGGCCCACGAGGTGGCGCACCAGTGGTTCGGCCACCAGATTGTGAGCGGCAACGTGCAGGGCGGCACGCTCATGTCGGAAACGCTGAGCCAGTACGGCGCCCTCATGGTAATGAAGCACATTTACGGGGACGAGAAAATGAAGCGTTTCCTCAAGTTTGAGCTGAACTCTTACCTGACGGGCCGGACGATGGAGCGCAAAAAGGAAGTGCCGTTGTACCTGGTAGAAAACCAGCCCTACATTCATTACCGCAAAGGCTCTTTGGTGATGTATGCCCTGCAGGACTACCTCGGCGAAGCGGCCGTGAACGACGCCCTGAAGGAGTACCACGACAAGGTGGCCTACCAGCGCCCACCGTTCACCAACTCCGTAGAGTTTGTGGACGTGATGCGTAAGCACACCCCTGACTCCTTGCAGTACGTCGTGACGGACCTGTTTGAGCGCATCACGCTTTATGAGAACAAGGTAGATTCGGCTACCTACCGCAAGCTCCCGAACGGCCAGTACCGCGTGCAGTTCACCGTGGACACGAAAAAGCTTTACGCCGACTCGCTGGGCAACGAAACTGCCGACTTGAAAGCCCGCGACTTTATTGATGTGGGTGTGATGGGCCGCAAAAAAATTAACGGAAAGTCGCAGACGGTGCCGCTGCTGCTGCAAAAGCGCCGCCTCACGCCCGGCCGCAACCGCCTGGAATTCACCGTACCCGAGAAGCCCGACCGCGTCGGCATCGACCCCTACAACAAGCTCATTGACCGCAACCCGAACGACAACGTGAAGGCCCCGGAAGAGAAGAAAGCGTAGGCTTTTAGAGTGGCCTAGGGTTGTAATCAATAACAAAAAAGAACGTCATTCCGAGCTTGCCGAGGAATCTCGCGTGCTGATGTTGCGACTCTAACTCACGGCGCGAGCGAGATGTCTCGACAAGCTCGACATGACGGGCTTTAAGTATACTTGTCAAACAGGCCTAGAACCAAAGCCCAGCCCGCAACGGCTGGGCTTTTTGGTGGGAAAAGGCCAACTACAGCTTTGCTACCTTTGCGGCCAGAAACCCTGGCGGCGCTAGGCCACTAAAATTGGCCCGGAATCTGCAAAGGGCCTTCTCAACACTGCTTTTCTGCTATCCCGTCTGTCTTTTCCTGAATATGAAACGTATCGTTCTCTTCGCTGCTGCCCTGCTGGCTTTCTCCACCGCCCAGGCCCAGACGTCGCCTACCAAAGTCAAAACCAAATCCAAGACGGCCAACGGCACGGAAGTGAAAACCAAGTCGGAGGGTGAGGCCGAGCCAGTTACGCTCAATGGCCCCATCAAGCGCGTAGAAACGCTCTCGGGCATCGATATTTTCCCGACTTCGGATGGGCAGCGCATCATGCTTAGCTTCACGCAGCAGTTCACCAAGCCTGGTACGCTGGTGATGACCAACTACAAAAAGATTCCCGTGTACACCACGGCTCTCGACCCACAGAACAACACCGGCGAGCCGGTAGATTTGGGCCGCATTCCGGCCGGCTCTTACCTGGTAGAAGCCAAAACCGGCAACTACGTGTACTGGAAGAAAGTCAACATCAAGTACCCTTCGCAGGCCGTTTCCAAGAAGCGTCGCTAGGCCACTCCTGGCACCTTTATAGCTCCGAAATCGTCGTGGTTTCGGAGCTTTGCTTTATAGGCTACCTCTGGCATGGCCTAGCTGAGCGGCTTCTTTTATAGTTCTGTTTTGCTTTCTCTTTATATGAAAACTCCTTTTTCTTTCCTGCATTTTGCGCCGCTGTTGCTCGTATTGGGCGCTTTGCTGGCCTTTGCCGGCCCCAAGCTGAAGAAGACGGCCATCACGAAAAACATTTCAGTGGGCGTGCCCGATGGGTTCCAGCCCCTCCCCGACGATGGTATTGCAGCTAAGTACCCGGCGCCGCGCAAGCCGCTGGCTGTGTTCAGCAACCCCAGCGGCCGCGTCGATTTCAGCGTGGCCCAGAAGCCTACCACCTTCACCAACCGCGACTATGCGCTGCTGCTGAAGATTTACAAGGCCAGCATTCAGAACATGTATTCCAAAGTGCAGTTTCTGAAAGAAGACATCCGCACCGTGAATAAGCGCGATTTTATCATGCTGGAGTTCGTCTCGACGGTGACGGATACCCGCCGTGGCAGCAACCTGCCCCCTATTCGCAAATACCAAATTGTGCAGTACGCCATCGAGGGCGACCAATTGTTTGTTTTCACCTTCGATGCTCCCGCCGAAGAGCAGCCCCAGTGGCAGCCTATTGCACAAGCCATCATGACGAGCATTGTGATGAAATAGGCAGCTAAACGATGGATTGAAAAGAGCGGTAGCGCTGAGAAAGCTCAGGGCAACCGCTCTTTTGCTTTTCTATTTGTTTTGTATCTCGAGCCTCTCAAGTATTTGATTGTATGACTCTTTCTCTGTATTCCGACGAGCAGTATATGCGGGAAGCGCTCAAGCAGGCGCGCTACGCATTTGAAGAAGATGAAATTCCGATTGGCGCCGTGGTCGTGATGGATAAGCAGATCATTGCCCGGGCCTACAACCAAACCGAAAAGCTGCACGACGTGACGGCCCACGCCGAAATGCTGGCTATTACGGCGGCGGCCAACCACCTCGGCAATAAATACCTACAGGAGTGCACGCTCTACGTCACGGTAGAGCCCTGCGTGATGTGTGCCGGTGCCACCGCCTGGGCCCAGCTGCGGCGCGTGGTGTACGGCACTGCGGAGCCGAAATTCGGGTTTCGGCGCCACGGAAACCTGCTACACCCCAAGGCGGAGCTTGTTACGGGCATCTTGGCGAATGAGTGTGGCGCCTTGATGCAGGATTTTTTTGCCCGGAAGCGGAGATAACGCACAATCGGCTACTTTTGGCCGCGTTCGTAACCCTAAGCCGGTTGCAGCGGTTATAACCTGACGTGCGCCACTGCCTCTGCTGAGGCAACTGGCCTACGGCAGGAAATTGTCTCCTCCCTTTCCACTTAAAACCTATACCAATCATGGCTTTCGAACTGCCCCAACTACCCTACGCCTACGACGCTTTGGAACCGCACATTGATGCGCAGACCATGGAGATCCACCATACCAAGCACCACCAGGCCTACGTCACCAACCTGAACAACGCCATTGCTGGCACCGACATGGAAGGCAAGTCGCTGGAAGAGTTGATGCACAACATTGCGGCTGCCCCGGCGGCTGTGCGTAACAACGGCGGTGGCCACTGGAACCACTCCCTGTTCTGGACTATTCTGGGCCCAAATGGTGGCGGTGAGCCCACCGGCGCAGTTGGCGAGGCTATTACGAAGGCCTTCGGTAGCTACGAGAAGTTCAAGGAAGAATTCACGAAAGCCGCCACCACGCGCTTCGGCTCGGGCTGGGCCTGGCTATGCAAGCAGGCCGATGGCTCGGTACAAATCTGCTCGACGCCTAACCAAGACAACCCTTTGATGCCCGACACCGGCTGCAAAGGCACACCCGTGCTGGGCCTCGATGTGTGGGAGCACGCCTACTACCTCAAATATCAGAACCGCCGCCCCGATTATATCGCGGCCTTCTACAACCTCATCAACTGGGAGGAAGTAAATCGTCGTTTCTCTGAGGCTAGCTAAGCTTCTTCAGCAAATTAATTTTATTAGAAAGCCCTTCTGCATTGTGCGGGAGGGCTTTTTATTTATCAAAAATGGCCGCAACCTTCTCCCGCACTATCGGAGCATATGCATAGCATATCAGACAAACTGGCCTACACCGCCGGAAAGATTTCCTGTATCTTTAGGTTCGAAATTCTGTCCCCCCACCTTTCCCAACCGAATTTGCATGAGTACGAAGCTACGTCTCATTATTCTGAGCTTTTTACAGTTTTTTATCTGGGGCTCGTGGCTGATAACCATCGGAGCGTACTGGTTCCAGACCAAGCAGTGGTCGGGCGCTCAGTTCGGAGCCATTTTCTCCACCATGGGCATTGCTTCCATTTTTATGCCCTCGCTCATGGGCATCGTGGCCGATAAATGGATGAATGCCGAGAAGCTCTACGGGTTGCTGCATATTCTGGGTGGCCTAGTGCTCCTCACTATCCCGATGGTAGCCGACCCCGGCACGTTCTTCTGGGTGATTCTGCTGAACATGATCTTCTACATGCCCACGCTGGCCCTCTCCATTGCCGTGTCGTACTCGGTGTTGAAGCGGGAAGGGTTTGATGTGGTCAAGGCTTACCCGCCCATCCGGGTGTGGGGCACCATCGGCTTCATTGTGGCCATGTGGACGGTGAGCTTGCTGGGCTTCGAGAAATCGGCCAGCCAGTTTTACGTAGCGGCCGGCGCGGCCATCCTGCTAGGCCTGTACTCGTTCACGCTGCCCAAGTGCCCGCCTACTGCCAAAGACACCCCGAGCCGTTCCTTGGTAGATGTACTGGGCCTCAAGTCGTTTGCGTTGCTGCGCGACACCAAGATGCTGACGTTCTTCCTGTTCGCGCTGCTACTGGGCGCCGCGCTGCAGCTCACCAACGCCTACGGCGACACCTTCCTGCACGATTTCGATAAGGTGCCCGCTTACCAGGACACGTTTGCCGTGAAGTACCCGGCCATTATCATGTCCATCTCGCAGATTTCCGAGACGCTGTTTATTCTGGCTATTCCCTTCTTCCTGCGCCGTTTTGGCATTAAGCAGGTGATGCTGTTTAGCATGCTGGCCTGGGTACTGCGCTTCGGCCTACTGGCCTACGGCACCCCCGACAACCCCGGCATCTGGCTGATTGTGCTGTCCTGCATCGTGTACGGTATGGCCTTCGACTTCTTCAATATCTCCGGTTCGCTGTTCGTCGAGACGCAGACCGCCTCCTCTATTCGAGCCAGTGCCCAGGGCTTGTTTATGATGATGACCAACGGATTCGGCGCCGTACTCGGCAGCTCCGTGAGTGGCCTAGTGATTGAGAAATACTTCACCGCCGCCGATGGCGTAACCAAGGATTGGCCTAGCATCTGGCTGGCGTTTGCGGCTTATGCGCTAGTTATTGCGGTGCTGTTTGTCATCCTTTTCAAGCATAAGCACACCACCGAGGAAGTAGTCGACGTGCAGCATGCCGAGCCTCTACTCTCCACGGAACAGGCCTAAGCCACTCCTGCTTCAACAAAAAAGCCGCTCTGCACTAGGCAGAGCGGCTTTTTTGTTGCTTTAGTAGGCTAAGCGGAAAGCTTAGAATTGCTCGTCGGCGGCGAAGAAGAAGTCACCTTCAATCTTAGCATTTTCGTCGGAGTCAGAGCCGTGTACGGCGTTGGCTTCGATGCTCTTGGCGTATTTCTTCCGGATGGTGCCTTCAGCGGCCTGGGCGGGGTTGGTAGCGCCAATCAGGGTACGGAAGTCAGCCACCGCGTTGTCTTTCTCCAGGATAGCCGCTACGATGGGGCCCGATGACATGTACTTCACCAGGTCGCCGTAGAAGGGGCGCTCAGCGTGTACTTCGTAGAATTTGCCGGCGCGCTCAGCGCTCAACAGTACTTTTTTCAACGATACGATGCGGAAACCACCCTCTTCGATCATGCTCAGGATACCACCGATGTGGTTTTCCTGGGTAGCGTCGGGCTTAATCATCGTGAACGTGCGGTTGGTGGCCATATGAATGGGGCTAGAGTGAGGTTGGAATAAAATCGTGAAGGAGAAGCAAAGGGACTTTGCGGCCGCAAAAGTAGCCGTTTTATTTGGTGCAGTGAAGCTCCATTGGATTTGGAACTACTCAGCAGGTAGCTCAACCATGTGGAGTACCGGCTAAACTGCCTTCCCGATTGAACCTTCTGACGCTGCCGTTGCTTCTGCCTTTTATGCAAAAGATAACGCCCCTTACGGCTCCTAGGCCAGGGTGTTACGGAATCGGGAAGCAGTTAAACGCACCAATATGATGGGGCTTTTGTTGAAACCCAGATTATTTCCGACTTTTGCCGTCTTTGTACGCGGCCTAACCGACCGAATTTCAGTCACCTACCCCGTAGGCAATGTCCACAATATCTGAGCTGAAGGAGCTGCTGTCGCAGCCCCGTCAGGTTTTTATCACCACACACCACAAGCCCGATGCTGACGCCCTGGGCTCTTCGCTAGGCCTAGCGGGCTACCTTCGCAAGAAGGGCCACACCGTTACGGTCGTCACGCCCTCCGACTACCCCAGCTTTCTGGCCTGGATGCCCGGCAACGACGACGTAGTGGTGTACGAGCCGCGCAAGAACGATGCACAGGTGCGCGAAATCATTGGTACGGCCGAGGTGCTGTTCTGTCTCGACTTCTCCTGTCTGGGCCGCATCAGCGAGCTGGGCGAGTACGTGCGGCAGGCCCCCGGCAAGAAAGTGCTCATCGACCACCACCAGGAGCCGGAGCACTTCGCCGACCTCGATTACTCCAACCCTAAAGCGGCGGCTACGGCCGAGCTGGTGTTTGAAGTTATCCGCGACCTGGGCGACCAGGACCTGATTGACACGGGCATCGGGGAGTGCTTATACGCCGGCATCATGACGGATACGGGCTCGTTCCGCCACCCCAGCACCTCCCGCAATGTGCACCTGATTATTGCTGAGCTGCTCAATGCCGGTATTAACCTGAGTGATGTGCATCGCCGCATCTACGACTCACACTCAGAGGAACGCCTGCGCTTTCTGGGCTTTGTGCTGAAGGATAAGCTGGTAGTGCTGCGCGAGTATAATACGGCCTACATCGCCATTACGGCCGATGAGCTGCGCCAGTACCACTCCAAAACCGGCGACACCGAAGGCCTAGTAAACTTCGCCTTGAGCATTGAAGGCATTGTGTTCGCGGCGGTGTTCATTGACCGCGGGCAGGCTGTGAAGATTTCCTTCCGCTCCGTCGGCGACTTTTCGGTGAGCGAGTTTTCGCGCCGTAATTTCGACGGTGGCGGCCACCACAACGCGGCCGGCGGCATCAGCCATACTTCGCTTCCTACCACCGTAGACCGCTTCCTAGGCCTGTTGCCCGCCTATCAGACTGACTTGGTAGCGGCTCCATTGGCGGTTGGCCCTCCGTCGGCATAATTCGGCGTAACTTGGCCGCACAGTTTGTTTTAACCCCCTAAACCCTTTCATGCTCTTCCAACGCAACTTTCTGAGCCTGGCCCTCGCTGCCGGTGTTCTGGGCCTCGCTTCCTGTAACAAGGGCGCGGGCGACTTCGGTAAAACCAAGTCGGGCATCGAGTACAAAGTATTCAAAAACGAAGGAGGCAAGTACGACTCCCGCGACATCAACGCGGATGGCGATGCCACTTATAAAGACCGGATTGGTAAGATCATGGCCTTGCACGTGGAGTACCGCACCGGCAAAGATTCGGTGTTGTTCAACTCGCGCAAGCAGCAGATGGGCTTCCCGGTTCGCGTGCCCCTCGACACGGTGCGCAAAGTCCAGCGGGGTGGCCTAGAAGAAGCTATTTCGTTGTTGCAGCCCGGCGACTCGGCCGTGTTCCGCTTCAACGTAGACACCATCTTTGCCAAGTCGTTCCGCCAGCCAGTGCCGCCGTTCATGCAGAAAGCCGGCAAAACCATGACCATGTTCGTGAAGGTGGATAAAATCCAGACCCGCGACGAGGCCATGGCCGATGTGCAGAAGATGCAGGGTGAGCAGCAGAAGAAAATGGAGGCCTACGCTGAGCAGCAGCTCAAGAAGGACGACGTGGTGCTGCAAGACTACATCAAGAAAAACAACCTGAAGGCCCAGAAAGACGCTTCCGGCGTGTACTACGTGGTTACGCAGCCTGGCTCGGGCGTGAAACCCAAGCAAGGCCAGATTGTATCGGTGAAGTACAAAGGCACCTTGCTGGATGGCAAAGTGTTCGATACTTCGGAGAAAGCGCCAAACAACGGCAAGCCAATCGAGTTTCCCATTGGTGTAGGCCAGGTAATTCCGGGTTGGGACAAAGCCATTCCGCTCCTGAACAAAGGGTCGAAGGCTACTATCCTGATTCCATCGTCGCTGGCCTACGGGCAGCGTGGTGCCGGTGCTGATATTCCAGCTGATGCTGTTCTACGTTTCGATGTGGAGCTAGTAGACGTGAAAAACGCTCCGCCGCAGCCCGCTGGCCCTAGCCAAGCGGATATTCAGCGCCAGATAGAGCAAATGCAGCAGCAACAGCAGCAACAAGGCCGATAACGAACGGATCGGTATTCGAAGTCCCCGGTCCGGTGCAACCGGATCGGGGATTTTTGTATCTCCTTTTCACAGACCTATCTTTTTGCCAGTGAAACAGTTCATTTCCCGCTTCCGCCCGGCTTTCCTGCTGGTGCTCTTTTTCTCGCTCATGTCGCCGGGGTTGTTTTCCTGCATGAAAAACAACGACCCGGTTCTCGATACCACGGATTATACAGTTCGTGATAAGGAGATTATTGAGGCCTACATCAAAGCCAATAACCTGACGGCCCAGCGCCAGGAGCCCTCGGGCCTCTACGTGGTAATCACGGAACCCGGCACGCTTCCCTTGCCCACTAAAGGCCAGACGGTTTCGGTGCTTTACACTGGCACTACACTCGACGGCAAAGTGTTTGACTCTACGGCCAGCCGCGGCAATACCCCTTTCGATTTTCCGATCGGCATGGGGAAAGTAATTGCGGGCTGGGATGAAGGCATTGCCTTGCTCGGTAAAGGCGGTAAAGCCACCCTGCTCATTCCTTCGGGACTGGCCTACGGCCCGTACGGCATCGGGCCCATTGCACCGAATTCGGTGCTGCGCTTCGATGTTGAGGTAACGGATATTAAGTAATTTCAGGACGGCGGACTCACTTTCTGATTCCGTGCTTCTTTTCTGCTCTCACTCATGCACAACGTATTTTCCCTGGCCCGTCCTACCCTGCTGCTCCGTTTGGCAGCTCTGCTCCTGGTTTCGACGCCTATCCTGTCTGCCTGCGACTCCAAAGGCACGCTCGCCGAGCAGCAGCAGAAAATCATTGACAACCAGAAGGTAACCGACGACGCCACGATTCAGGCTTATCTGAAGCGCCACAACTATACCAGCGCCGACTACACCCGCACTACCTCGGGCCTGTACCTGATCAGCCTGAAGGATGGCCCCACTACTCCGGTTCCATCGGGCGCCACTGATAACAAAATCAAGGCCGGCCAGAAGGTGACCATCAACTACGTGGGCAAGTTTATCGGCGAAGCCAACGACGGCCAGATCTTCGATAACTCCAGCACCAACCGCACGGCTTGCGGCTGCCTGAGCCTCACGGCTGGTGCCGGCAGCGTAATTGCCGGTTGGGAAGAAGCACTCCTGCTGATGCGCCAAGGCGACCGGCGGCTGTTGCTGGTTCCCTCTTACCTGGCCTACGGCCAAGGGGCAAGCAGCGGCATTCCGGCTAACACGCCGTTGCTCTTCGATATGGAGGTGCTGACCGTAAAATAAGTACTGACTATGGCCTACGCAATCCGACATTGGTTACCAAGCCTGGCTCTTTTTCTGGGAGCTGGCTGGGGAGTGTGTCCGGTGCTGGGCCAACAGGCACTCCCAACTGCCCCAGTGCAATCCTCGGCCGATAGCCTGCTGGTGCGGGCCACCCAGACCAAATCGGGGTTGCGGTTTGCCGTGCGCCAGCCCGGCCAGGGGCCAACGGCCCATTCCGGCGATAAGGTAACGGTGCACTACACGGGTTTCCTGCCTGATGGTCATGTGTTCGATGCCTCCGTGAAGCAAGGCGGCCCCCTGAAAGTGCGTGTAGGCCGCGGCGAGGTTATTAAGGGCTGGGACGAAGCGCTGCAGCTGTTGCCGGAAGGCACGCGGGCACGCATCTGGATTCCGGCCCGACTGGCCTACGCTGCTAAAGGCGTCCGCGACCCGGATGATGAGCGGCGCTACCTGGTGCCTCCCCACACTGACCTGGTGTTTGAGGTGGAAATTCTTCGGGTGAAATAAGCGACGTATTTTCCGGCCCCGTTGTTCTGCCTGGCGCAGACGGCGGGGCCGGGCTGCGTTTTCCTCTTCTGTTCTTTACTAGCGAAACCGCCTGCGCGGACCGCTTTATCGTTGTTTGTATGTTTCCATTGCTGCGTATTCGCGCGTCGTGGCCGGCCCTGCTGGGGGTGGCGGCGCTTATGTCTTTCCAAGGCGACCCGGCCTCTTTCAATAAGCTGAAATCGGGGGTGGAGTACCGGATTTTTCACCTGGAGAATGGTCGCTACGTGCGGCGTCCGGTGCTTCCGCCTACCGGCGACCCAACGTATGCCAGCCGCATCGGCCAGATCATGAGCCTGCACCTGGAATTCCGGTCCGCCAAAGATTCCGTGCTGATGAACTCGCGTAAGCAATCGGCTGGGCAGCCGGCCCGTGTGCCTCTCGACACGGTGCGCAGCGTGCAGCGGGGTGGCCTGGAAGAAGCCGTAGCACTGCTGCAGCCCGGCGACTCGGCCGTGTTCCGCTTCAACGTAGATACCATTTTTGCCAAGTCTTTTGGGCAGCCCGCCCCACCGTTTCTTCGCAAGGCCGGCAAGACCTTCACGGTGCTGGCCAAGGTGGATAAAATCCAGACCAAGGAAGCGGCCATGCAGGAAGTGCAGGAGATGATGCGGCTGGAGCAGGAGAAAGAAAAGCAGCAATCGGCTCAGCAGCTGGTAAAGGAGGATGCCCAGATTCAGGCCTACCTCAAGCAAAACAAGCTAAAGGCGCTCAAGACGCCCGGTGGCGTCTACTATGCTATCACGAAGGCCAGCAAAGGCGTGAAACCCACTGCCGGCCAAACGGTGGCAGTGTTGTACAAAGGCATGCTGCTGGATGGCAAAGTCTTCGATTCGTCGGAGAAGAACGGCGGCAAGCCCATTGAGTTTCCGCTAGGCCAGGGCCGCGTGATTCCGGGCTGGGACCAAGGCATTGCGATGCTCAACAAAGGCTCGAAAGCGGTGTTGCTTATCCCCTCTTCCCTGGCTTACGGAGCCCGGGGAGCCGGCGCCGATATTCCGCCAAATGCTATCCTGCGCTTCGATGTGGAGCTAGTTGATGTAAAGTAAAAGCACGGTTTCACATAATCGGTTTCACTAAAAAGGCCCGCTATGCTCAGCATAGCGGGCCTTTTTAGTGAATTCTGCAACGCCTTACAGCTCTGCCAGCACTTCGGAGAGGACCGACAAGGACCTGATGTCGCCGAGGCGCTCTACATGAAGCTGATAGTAGCGGATGAGCACCCCCAGCAATTCGCGGCGTACGCGACCATTGGGCACAGCGGCCGTAGCTGGCTCACGCATCAGGGCATCGAAATAGGTCTCGAACTCCTGGAAACGCAGGGCAGTAGGCCCGTGCCCAGCTGCTCCGCCCGGCACTTCGGCGGCAAAGGCTACCTGCGAGGTTATCTGCTCCCCGGTTTCAGGGCCAAAGCCCAAGTAATGACTGAGCTGCAGCAGAAACGTGAGGGCGAAGTTCTCGAAGCCTTCCTCCTGTCTGTCGAATGCCAAGATAGAATCGTGCAGGAAGGTGAACATAGGTTCGTTTTCCTCTTCTTCCAGCAGCACCCGACTCGTTATTTCCGATAGCAGCAGGGCAATACTGCTCTTGCGCACATCGTAGGGCAGCGTGCGGAACGGCTCAGCGCACCGGAATTCCGAAAGGCGCGTGATGCCGCCCTGCCGCGAGGTGTAGGCCACCAGATCCAGCATGGTGAAGGGCTGAAACAAGGCAATGCGCCCAGGCGGCTTCGCCTTGCGCACTCCATTCACGATGTAGCTCTGCAGCCCCAGCCGCTCCGTGTACACGCGGGCGATGATGCTGGTTTCGCGGTAGCGGATGAAATTGAGAACGATACCGCGGGTTTTGATTAGCATGCTAGTAAGAGCTGAAGGGCAGAAAGGATACGAGGAAACCGACGGGGTGGCCTAGACGAAATGGAAATTGCTCAACCAGCCGACAACCCATAGCAGGCCGCGTCTCGCAATCAGTCTGAACAAGCAACTGTACTCCTCTCGTTCCCTGAAAACAAGCTTCTAGGCCACTACAGCCTATTTTTCTACCACCGCAATCTTGCTGATGCAGCCGTTTTTCCCCTCCGCATCCGACGACAGTACCAAGTACACCCCCGACTGCACTTTGCGGCCGTTGTAGTCTGTTAGGTTCCAGACCACCGTGCCGCCATTGGCGCGGGTCTGGTACACCAGTTTCCCGGTGACGTCGGTGATTTTGACTAGCCCATTGTTGGCCAGCCCCGATACACCTACCTGCCCGGTGAAATTTGTGCGCACCGGATTGGGAGAAACCTTGGCACATTCAGGCTTGCCTTCCGTGACGGTGGCCGAGCCGCGGTAGGCCACTACGCCCGCATCCGTGGCCACGAATACCTCGCCGGTTTTGTCGTTCACGGCTACATCCACAATCCGGTTGGAGGGTAGCGGACTATTGTCGGTGGTAAAGTGCTCAATAGCGTCGGTGGCGTCTTCGTTGAAGAGCCACAAGCCCCGGTCGGTGCCAAACCATTTGCGGTTGCCGCCATCCACGGCAATGCAGCGTACGGCTTCATCGCGCAGCGCCACAAACCCCGAGCCCTCACCACGGCGCACAAACGGCAGCTGAAAGCTCAGGCCATTGCTGGAGTCGAAGGCCGAAGCGGGGTCGTTGAACACGGCCGGGCCTTTGTCGGTAGCCACCCAGATTTCGCCCTGGCGGTCGGTCACGATATCATAGATAAAGCTGGAAGGCAAACCGTCGCTGTCGGTAAAGCTTCGGAGGCTGCCGCTTTCGGGGTTGTAGGCCACTAACCCATATGTTCCGCCAACGGGCGCACGGGCCCGAGATACCCACACGCCGCCCACTTGGTCCAGGGCAATGCGCTCCAGGTTTTCGCTGCCCGCGAAGTATGGGGTGGTGGTCCAGGTAGTAGTAGCCGGATCGAACACGAACAGGCCAGATGTACCGGCCACCTGGTGCCGGTTCACTACCCACACCTTACCGGCTGCGTCGGCAGTTATGTCCGTTATTCGCGTGTACGTAACGTCGGTTGCGTTGGCACTGCGCAACGGATTGGGAAGCCCCGAAACGGGGTTGAAGAGCCGGAAATTGCCGGGTCCCTTCCATTCCATCACACCATTGCCATAGCTAGCTACATATAGCGTTCCATCGGGGGTGCGGGTGCCGCGCACGGGGTCCAGCAGATTGGGGTACTGCGCACTTGGCAGCGTGGCGCTACTGATGGTAGTCCATTGGCCTTGTGCGTACTCGTAAAAGCCCACCTGGGCCCGCTCCTGCAAATACCGGTCGCCGTAGGCCCCACTGAACACATCTACCGTATTGGTACGCGCATCGGCCAGAATGCTGAATGACTTGGCGCTGCCTGGTGCATTCGTGATGAACTGCTCCGCCTGCTGCCCATCTGCCGTTACTTTCAACAGGCCATTGACAATGTCTGCTACGTAGTAGCTGCCGTCCTTTGCGCGCAACGTGGCGCGGGGGTCCCGAACCAGGGCTGGTCGAAAGGTAGTAGTGACCACACCCGTGCCTGTGTTCAGTAGTGATACTTTCTGGTTATCGGTCACGAGCAGGCCGGCCCGGGAGGAAGTCAGCTGCCGGAACTCCAGGCCAGTAAGCCCCGCTACTCCACGCCAGCCAGCCGTGGGCGTAGCGGGGTTGTAGCTGTACAGTCGGTCGCCATTGATGCCCAGGTAAATAAGGCCGTTGTGCACCCCTACCGACCGAAATGGGTCACCAGGGCGCACTGCAAAATCGGTGGTCCAGGCGCGGTAGTCGAGCAGGTTATCAGTGAGGCGGGCGCGCAGCACGCCTGCGGAGGTAGCAGCCACCAGCACGCCATTGCTGGCCGCCGTGGAATACACCTGCACCACGGTGCCACCCGGCCCAATATTGGTGTACGAGTCCCGGATTTCAAGCTTTACCAGATCTACTGCCACAATCCCGAAGGTGCAGGCCAGGTAGGCCGTCCGGTTGCTGATGCTGATCTGGTTGATGGCCTTCGTGCCCTGGATTTCCTTGCGCACAATATCCCCAATGTTCAGAATGGCACCGTCGGAGAGGCGCAGAATATCGAGGTTTGTGTTGCGGTAGGCCACTACCAGCTGCTGACTAACGGAGTCGTAGGCCACCGCACTGGCGCCTACATCGTGCAATCCGTCGCGGCGGGAGAGCAGCCGGGTGGTGTTCAACACCTTATCGTAGTAGAAAAAAGCATCTTCGGTGGCTACATACACGCGGCTGCCCACATCGGCCAACGACTTGGCCCGGTTGATAGGCAAGTGCAGCTGCCAGTCGCCGAAGCCGGCCGTCGACTGGCCTACGGCAGTTAGGGCTGCCAACAGGAAGACGGCGAGACTCATCACTCCCCGGCACAAGCGTATAAGTTGAGTCATCGGCAGGAAATAATGGCGCAAATAGAATACCAGCAAGGTAACGACGAGGGGCAAGCTTTCATGCAGGGCGAAGCTCCGGTATTCCGGATGAGTCAGCCAGCAATTACGTTCCGCTCAACTAACCCCAACGCAGGCCTAGGAAGCGGAGGCTGATTTGCTAACCGGCTCGCTGGATTTTTCCTTCATGCCTTCCTGAAAGCAATGGCGGCAGCGCGCTTCGTAGACATCGGTTTCGCCTAGCAGAATCTTGTCTTCGGAAGCAGCCATCCGGAAGGAATAAGAAGCAATTTCGCCGCAGCACACGCAAATAGCATGCACTTTCGTCACGAATTCGGCAACCGCCATTAGAGCGGGCATCGGCCCGAAGGGCTTGCCTAGGAAGTCCATATCGAGGCCAGCCACGATGACGCGCGTGCCGCCGTTGGCCAGCTGCACGCATACATCTACCAACGACTCATCGAAGAACTGCGCCTCATCTACACCCACTACATCGCAGCCCCCGGCCAGCAGCAGCATTTCCTGCGCCACCGGCACCGGCGTAGAGCGGATACTGTTGGAGTTGTGCGATACTACATCCTCGGCGTGGTAGCGCGTATCGAGGGCTGGCTTGAAGATTTCGACCCGCTGACGGGCTATTTTGGCACGGTTAAGCCGGCGAATCAGCTCCTCGGTTTTACCCGAAAACATGGAGCCGCACACAACTTCAATCCAGCCCCGGCGCGCAACGCCCGGACCCGTACCAACGCGGGGTTCTATAAACACAAGGCTATCAGTTGTCAGTGGCCAATTGTCAGTTTCCTGACTTGATTCGGAACATCTAAAGTACGGTTTTCGGCGGCTTGCCTCAAAGCTAAGGGTGCCATTTCCCGGGGTAGGCCACTCTTAGGCTCGGTTAAATGCTTTAGTAAATAACTCAGCACAAGCCCGGTAGAACCGCTCAGGTTTTTGGGCGCGTGGGCCGCCTCCTTGTCAGATACCAAGTAGCTACTCCGGGGCGTTGAGGTACCGGACGTGGGGCAACTGCACAGGCTCCGGCACCTGGCCTAGCACGTCGCCGGTGGGCAGGCGCGTCTGGCAGGTGAGGCGCTCGGAGGTCAGCAGCCGGCCCATGGCGCGGTAGCGCAACTCCGCATCGGTGGGTGGCGTTAGGTGTTCGGCTCCCTGTAGTATCCGGAGGCGGCACGTAGTACAGCGTCCTTTAGCGCCGCAGGCGTGCATCCAGTCGTGGCCGGCGGCTTGCAGCGCTGCCAGTAAGGTGGAGCCGGCCGGCACCGAAACCGGGGCCGCAGGCAGATTTTGAACCGTTAGAGTGGGCATCTTTCCCTAAATTGCCCGTTGAATCAGGCTTTCAATGAACAACAAATATAGCCTCGCCAAGCGCGAACAATACGGACGTCTGTTGGCCGCTCTGCTCTGCGACCAGCACTTTGGAGCCCGCCCCACCGCTACGCTCGATGGCCCCGCGGTGCTGCGCTTCACGCCTATCCGGCAGATAAATCTGTTTGTGGTGCAGCGGCTGCTAGGCCAGTGGATGGCCGAAATGGGTAATCTGCGCAGCCCTTATTTCGACTTTGAGGATGCTGAGGTGCGCCAGGCTCTCACGCAGTTCATGAATGTACTCTCGCGCCGCATCAAGCTCAGCCGCCCTGTGTTTGAGCCCCTGCTGGCCGATTCCATCTGCGATACGCTGCTGGGCGCCATTGATCCCGCCGAAACGTTTAGCCGAAAGCTGATGGGCGAACAAACGTCGGCCTCCCCCCAGAAGCTGCGCGAAACCCTGCGCTACCTAGACCTCAATAAGCCGCTCTTCGAAGGCTTCCTAGACACGCTACCCGCTGAGCAGGTGCAGGAGCGCGACTACCTGCTGAGCCGCTTCCGCCTGTATCTGGAGCACGACACTCAGGAGCTGCAGCCGTTATCGGCGTTGGTGCAGGAGTTTAATGCGCTGCTGCCGCTCACCGAGGCTGATTTGTACGAAGAGGGCCCGCCTTCTACGCACCCCGCCGACAAGCCCAAGGAAGCCGAAGAAGCCGCTCCGGCAGAAAAGCCTGCCCCGGCTCCAGCACCCACACCGGCCGCTGTTGCTGAGCCTGCCGCCCCTGCTCCGGTACCAATACCCGTAATAAAGGCTCCCGCCGCTCCAACGGAGCAGCGCGGTACCGCTGCTGAACCAACTTCTGCTACAGCGGTGCCTTTGTATGCCAAGCTTCAGGCGGAGCAGACTTCGGCTCCTTCCTTAAGTGAAACGTTGCGTTCAGAGCGCCCGGCAGCAGCTACTCTGGCTGAGAAAGCACCGAAAGTAGAAACGTTGCGCGAGGCTATTTCCATCAATCAGCGGTTCAGCTTCATCAATGAGCTGTTCAATGGCGAGAACATGGAATACCACGCCGTAATTCAGCACCTCGACACGCTGCCGAACTCCGACTCGGCGAAGCGCTACGTGACCGAGAACCTGGCGGCGCAGTACAATTGGGCCCGTAAGGAAGAGCACGTCAATAAGCTGCTAAAGCTGATTGAGCGCAAATTCGCGTAACCTCACTTCCCGGATTAACAGCCAACCACCGCGCTACAGGTCTTGCTAGGCCAGTAGCGCGGTGTTTTTTTAGTACCGCTCCAAATCCTGCTTGCGGTAGGCATCAATGGCCAGCAGGATGAACAGCAGCGTGGTGAAGGACCACAACGAGGACCCCCCGTAGCTGAAGAACGGCAGTGGAATACCTACCACAGGCGCCAGGCCGATGGTCATGCCGATATTGACGCAGAAGTGGAAGAAGATAATGCTGGCGACGCAGTACCCGTAGGTGCGCCCAAATACCGATTTCTGGCGCTCCGCCACATACAATATCCGGCCCAGCAGCGCCATAAAGAGGATTATCACGACGGTAGTCCCAAGCCAGCCCCACTCCTCTCCTACCGTGCAGAAAATGAAGTCGGTACTTTGCTCAGGTACGAAATCGAACTTCGTCTGCGTGCCCTGCAGGAAACCTTTGCCCGCTAGGCCACCCGAGCCGATGGCAATCTTCGACTGGGTTACGTTCCAGCCTACGCCCAATGGGTCGGCGGAAGGGTTGAGCAGCACTTCAATACGTTTGCGCTGGTGCGGCTGCAGCACGTTGTTGAAAAAGAAATCAACCCCAAATACCATCCCGATTACCACCGCCCACACGGATACCGCCAGCGCCAAATGATGCCGAAACACCCGCGTATTGAAGGCAAAGACCAACCCCAGAATCACAGTAAACGCCCCAATCAGCCAGAGCTTGGGCACCAGCAGCGAAAGGATAAGCACCACGCCGGCCGCGGCCAATACCAGCAGAATAAGCGGCGACATTCCTTCCCTGAAATAGGCCAGCAGAAAGGCACCGAACACCAGCGCCTGGCCGGTTTCATTGGCCGCAATGATGAGCAGCGGCGGTAGCAGCGTGAGGCCCGCCAGTACCAGTTGGTCGCGAAAATTCTGCTGACGCAGATTGATACCGGCCATATACCGCGACACAGCCAGAGCCGTGACGAACTTGGCAAACTCGGCCGGCTGCAGACGCACCGGCCCCAGTTCCAGCCAGGAGCGCGACCCTGCAATAGGCCTAGCAATGAAGGGCGTGACAATGAGCAGCAAAATCATGGCGCCGTAGAGCACGAAGGCAAAAGTGTCGTAGGCCTTGTAATCGACGACCAGCAGCACCACAATCAGCACTAGTGCCGTGCCTACCCACAAAATCTGCTTAAACCAGTTGTAGGCCATCAGCTCCTGAAAGCTGAGGTGACTGAAGGGGTCAGCGGGGGCATCGGGGGAGTAGCTGGCCGCATACACATTCAGCCAGCCCACCCCCACCATGA
This sequence comes from Hymenobacter gelipurpurascens, assembly GCF_900187375.1. Taxonomy (NCBI): domain Bacteria; kingdom Pseudomonadati; phylum Bacteroidota; class Cytophagia; order Cytophagales; family Hymenobacteraceae; genus Hymenobacter; species Hymenobacter gelipurpurascens. The sequence goes on from NZ_FYEW01000001.1 coordinate 2,740,321, forward strand.
GCAGGAAGATGAGAACCGTCACCCAGTCGATGCTGCGCGAATATCTGGCCGGAGAAGTGGACATAGGGTAATAGTCAGTATAGGGCCTTATTAGTGTTTGCGGCGGCTGACAAATCGTTCGGCCGGGCCCGGCAGCCACACCTCCCAGCGCTTACGCCAGGGAGCTATGTTGCCCCGCAGGTATTTTTCCATGAGCAACGAAGCCAGCGGTGCGGCAGAGCTGCCGCCAAAACCCGCGTTTTCGATGAACACGGCAATAGCAATTTTGGGGTCTTCGGCGGGCGCGAAAGCGGCGAAGGTCGCGTGGTCGTCGCCGTGAGGGTTTTGCACGGTACCGGTTTTACCGGCTACCGAGATGCCAACATCTAAGAGGCTGGCGTTGCCGCCCGTGCCGCCCCGGCTATCCACTACGGCCTGCATACCCGGAATTATTTCCTCAAAATGAATAGGGTCGACGCCCACCGTGTGGCGCACTGTGTACTGGGGTAGCGGGCCACCCTGCCCGATGCCTTTCACGAAGTGGGGCGTGTAGTACCAGCCCCGGTTGGCAATGGTAGCCATGATATTGGCCATCTGTAGGCCAGTGATACCGATTTCACCCTGCCCAATGCTGAGCGAATACACCGTGCGGAAGTTCCAGCGGTGGAAGCCGTTGCGCTTGTCGTAGAAATCTGGGGAAGGAATAAGTCCTTTCTTCTCCTGCGACAAATCCACGCCCAGCTTCTCGCCCAGCCCGAACTTCATCACCTGCCGGCGCCACTCGCCTAGACCTAGGCGAGCATCCTCGAAGCGGTTATCGGAGCGCCCACGCAACACGGCGGCGCGCATCACCTGGTAGAAATACGGGTTGCAGCTGTTCTTGATGGCCAGGCCTACGTTGCTGGGGTACTCGTGGCGGTGGGTGCAACGCACCAGCTTCCAGTTGCACGGAAAGCCTGTTTGGGGTGTTACTACGCCCATTTGCAGGGCTACCAGCTCATTCACCAGCTTGAAGGTAGAGCCAGGCGGGTATGTAGCCATCAGGGCCCGGTTGAACAGCGGCCGCTCGGGGTTATTGAGCAGCTCCATGTAGCGGTTGCCCATGCCCTTGCCCGAAAGGGTAGCCGGCTCAAACATTGGCGCCGACACAAAGGCCAGGATTTCGCCCGTCTTGGGGTCGATGGCCACTACGGAACCCCGCTTGCCTTGCATCAGCTGTTCGGCGTAGGCCTGTAGGTCAGAATCGATACTTAGGTGCAAGTCTTGGCCGGCCACGGAAAGCGTATCGAATTCCCCGCCCCGGAAAGCGCCTTTCTCGATGCCACGCACGTTTACCATACGGTACTGCACGCCGCGGCGCCCCATCAACTGCTCCTCGTAAAACGACTCCAGACCCGTAATACCGAGAAACTCGCCCGGCATGTATTTGGCGAACTTGGGTTTTTCCAGGAAAGCGGGCGTAATGGCGCCTACGTAGCCCAGGGCGTGGGCCATAGTTGTGGTGTTGTAGGAGCGGGCCATGCGCGCCTTCACGCTGAAACCGGGAAAGTCAATCAGGTTGTCCTGAATGGCCGCCAGCTCCGGTGTGCTCAGGTTTTGCACCAGCGGCGAGGCCTTTACGCGGCTGAAAGCACGCGCTGCCTGCAAACTGGCGCGCACTTCCTCTAGAGGCAACTGCAGCAGTTGGCAAAAACGGACCGTATCAAGCTTTTTCACTTCCCGGGGCACCACCATCAGGTCGTACACAGGCGTGTTCTGCACTAATATCTGGTCCTTACGATCGTAAATCAGGCCGCGGTATGGCGGCTGCACAATTCGCTGGAGTGTGTTGCGGTCGGCAGCCAGCTTGTAGCTACCGTCGAGCACCTGAATGTAAAAGAGGCGTGCTGCAAACAACAGTGCCACGCCCAGGAAAATGGCATGGACCACGTATTTGCGGCCTTCAAGGTATTGCAAAGCGGTGGATTCTGAGAAGTAAGCACTTACGGCCCATCGGCCGGATTAGCAAAGGTACAACGAATGCCAGCGTCTGCCAGTGTATAGCGGCAGAAAGAGTGCAAGAGGATCTGGCTGCTAGGCCACCCTAACAGCAGCGGCCTTACTTGTGCAAACAGCAGGACCAAACAGGAGTTCAGCGCGCCGCAGAATTTACGCACCCGCTTATAGGCAAGCCGGAAAGTGGCCTAGCGACTCCGACGGCGTGTTGGAAAGAAAACGAGCTGAATAATCAGGAACACCAGGCCTGTATACAGCGTGCTCACCAGTATTTTGGCCAGCGTGAGGCCCAGGGCCTGAAAGCTTCCTAGCTCCAGCAGAAAAAAGGCGGCATGGTGTATCCCGATGAGCAAGAGCAGATACACCATAACCCATTGCGCGCCCATCTGATGAATATTCACAGAATCCTGCGCGTCGTAGCCATCACGGGGCGTGAGCAGGCGCAGCACCCAGGGGCGAAGGTAGGCCACCAGTACCGCTGCCGCTGCGTGTACGCCTCCTGAGTCGAAGAATACGTCCATCATGTAGCCCAGGCCAAAGCCAAGCAGCAGCTGCACCACGATGGGAGTACTAATGGGCAGAAACAGCAGAAAACCCAGGTAGAAAAAACACCAGCCTAGGTTGAACAGCACAAAATCGGGCCCGCTGATGAGCAGCAGGTAGAGACCCGCGTACAGAAAGAAGCGCAGAATCTGCACCAGAAGGGTTCCTACTCCACTCATGGCTGATTCTCGATTTCGGGTTTCATACCAGCACGGGCTTCTACGGTGTCGCGCTCAATTTTCGGCCGGCTACTGACTACATATACGTAGGTCAGGTTGGTGAAATTCACGGCCAGCCGCACCTTTATCGTCCAGAAATTCTTATCTGGCTCTTTTACAAACGATTCAATGGTGCCTACCATCACGCCTTCGGGAAATACCGCGTTGTAGCCGGAAGTCACGACGGTATCGCCGCGCACCAGCTTGTTCTGGCGCGGAATGTTGTCGAGCAGTACGTATGCGGGGTCTTCGCCCAGCCACCGGATGGTGCCAATGGTACCATCGCGCTGAATGCGGGCTGATATGGTGGTTTTGGAGTGCAGAACAGAGGTGAGGGTAGAGTAATGCTCACTCGTGACCAACACGCGGCCTACTACCCCCGCTGCCGCTACTACGCCCATGCCAGGCTTCACGCCATCCATGGCGCCCACATTCAGGGTGAGGAAGTTGTCGACCCGGCGCTGGGTGCTGCTTACTACACGTGCCGGAATCAGCGGGTAATCTGGGTCACGGGTAGGAATTTGGCGCAGGCCCAGCAGTAACGAGTCGGGCCGGCCCAGGGTGGCCAGCCGGGCCTGCGTGAGGCTGTCTTTGCTTACCGGCAACGAGTCGGCTTGCCGGGCACTCAGGTCAGGCTTATAGAGTTGCTGCCGAAGCAGCGCGTTCTCCTTTACCAGTTCATGGTTCACCTCCACCAGCCGGAAGTAATCATAGATGCGAGAGCGCAAGTCCAGCACCTGGCCTACATAGCTATTGGCCGAGTTGTAGAAGGCTGCCCGTTGATAGGCACTGTTGCGCACCAGCAGAAACAAGCTCAACACTTCCAGCAGCGCAAACACGAGGATACCTCGGAAGCGGAACAGAAAGGCGAACAGGTTACTCATGGAAGAAGCTAGGAGTTAGAAGTGAGAAGTGAGGAGCCGGAAGGTAGAATGACAAACAGTCTCATTCTAGCTCCTAGCTCCTCACTTCCAGCTTCTATAAAATATTACGTCAGCAGCACTCCGCGGAAGCCCACGATGTTTTTGATGGCTGCACCCGTGCCGCGCACCACAGCACGCAGAGGATCTTCGGCGATGTGGATAGGCAGCTTGGTTTTCACGGCCAGGCGTTTGTCTAGGCCACGTAGCAAGGCGCCACCGCCGGTCAGATGAATACCGTTTTCGTAGATATCGGCCGACAGCTCAGGCGGGCTGATTTCCAGCGCCTTCAAGACAGCTTCTTCGATTTTGGCTACCGATTTATCCAAGGCAATGGCAATTTCTGCCGAGGTCACTTTGATTACTTTCGGAATACCGGTCATCAGGTCGCGGCCGCGTACCTCAAAATCGGGCGGCGTTACTTCCAGCTCAGTGAGAGCCGCGCCTACTTCAATTTTGATGCGCTCGGCGCTACGCTCCCCAATCAGCAGGTTGTGCTGGCGGCGCATGTAGTCGAGAATATCCTGGTTGAATACGTCGCCGGCCGTCTTGATAGACTGGTCGCAAACGATACCCGACAGTGCGATTACGGCAATTTCCGTGGTGCCACCTCCAATGTCGATAATCATCGAACCCACGGGCTGCTCCACATCGATGCCGATACCGATGGCGGCGGCCATGGGCTCCTGAATCATCCAGACTTCTTTGGCGCCGGCGTGCTCAGCGGAGTCGCGTACGGCGCGCTTTTCCACTTCCGTGATGCCCGACGGGATGCAGATGACCATGCGGTGCGAGGGCTGGAACAGCCGGTTGCGCGTGTCAATCATCTTGATCATGCCCTTGATCATTTCCTCGGCGGCGTGGAAATCGGCAATAACGCCATCCTTCAAAGGGCGAATGGTTTTGATGTTGTCGTGGGTCTTTTCGTGCATCTGCTGCGCTTGCCGGCCCACGGCAATTACCTTATTCGTAGTACGATCTTTTGCGATGATGCTCGGCTCATCCACCACGATTTTATCGTTGTGAATGATGAGCGTGTTGGCCGTGCCCAGGTCAATGGCAATGTCGCTGGTCAGAAAATTAAAGAAACCCATCGAGTAACGGCAAGTAAATTGAGAACGGGCTAATTGCGCCCGTCAAAAGTGGGGGCAAAAGTAAGCAAGTTTCGGCGAAGCCCGACATATGGCCGCGTCATTATCGGATGACGCGCTGGCTAGGCCAGTCCACAAACCGGGCGGCTTGCAACAAGGTGCCGCTCCCAACGCGCAGAATGGCTATTCATTGCAGAACCCACAAAAAATCATTCCCGCATCTTACACACAAAATCCGCCCCTGTCGCCAAGCCGGCGTCAGAGACGGATTCATAGTCAATCAGTTATACTCTTCCTGAAAACAAGTGGCCTAGCGATGATGTGTGCATTGCTAGGCCACTGGTGTTGCTTAGTGTTTGAAGTGGCGCACACCGGTCATGACCATAGCCATGCCCAGTTTGTCGCAGGCCGCAATGCTGTCGGCATCCTTGATGGAGCCACCGGGCTGCACCACGGCCCGAATGCCCGCTTCACCGGCAATTTTCACGCAGTCGGGGAAAGGGAAGAACGCGTCGGAAGCCATTACGGCGCCTTTGAGGTCGAAGCCGAAGGAGTGGGCTTTCTCGATGGCCTGCTTCAGGGCATCGACCCGCGAGGTCTGGCCTACGCCGGATGCCAGCAGCTGTCCGGCCCGCGCCAGCACAATGGTATTGCTCTTGGTGTGCTTGCAGACTTTGAGGGCAAACTCCAGCGCAGCCACCTCCTCTGCCGTGGGGGCCGATTGAGTAACCGTCCGGAACTCGTTGGCGCCTTCCATCGCGCGGTCGAAGTCCTGCTCGATGAGGCCATTGAGCAACGTTTTCACTTGCTTGGCGGGGAAAGCCACCGGCTTTTGGCGGAGCAGAATGCGATTTTTCTTGCTTTGCAGAATCGGTAGGGCATCAGCGGCAAACTCGGGAGCAATCAGTACCTCGAAGAAGAGCTTGCTCAGCTCCTCCGCCGTTGCCATATCCACGGGTTGGTTCACGATGATCACGCCGCCGAAGGCCGAAATCGGGTCACAGGCTAGGGCGTTCAGGTAGGCCTCTTTCAGCGTCTCGGCCTGAGCTACCCCGCAGGCATTGGTGTGCTTGAGGATGGCACAGGCGGCGGGGCCGCCGGCAAATTCCTGCATCAGGAGCACGGCGGCGTCCACATCCACAAGATTATTATAGCTGAGCTGTTTGCCGTGGAGCTGCTCGAAAAGGGCCGTCAGGTCGCCGTAAAAGGTACCCGCCTGGTGCGGGTTTTCGCCGTAGCGCAACGGCGTGGCGGGCTTCTCACTCAGCTTCAGTACGGCACTGCTCAGCTCCGTGCCCTGCGCCATGTAGCGGAAAATCTGGGTGTCGTAGTGCGAGGTTGTTTCGAAGGCGGCGGCGGCGTAATGGCGGCGGTCTTCGAGGTCGGTAGCGCAGTTTTTGGCCGCCAAAAGCTCCGTAACGGCCGCGTATTGGTCGCGGCTGCTCACCACCAGCACGTCGCGGAAGTTCTTGGCCGCTGCGCGCAGGAGTGAGATACCGCCGATGTCAATCTTCTCAATCACGTCCTGCTCAGCGGCGCCGGAAGCTACGGTTTCCTCGAACGGGTACAGATCCACAATCACCAAATCAATGGGCGGAATCTGGTGCTGCTCGGCTTCGGCCAGGTCGCTGGCTTCGTGGCGACGGTGCAGAATACCACCAAATACGGTGGGGTGCAGGGTTTTCACACGCCCTCCAAACACGGCCGGAAAGCCCGTCAGGGTTTCTACAGCCGTAACCGCGGCACCCTGCTCTTCAATAAACTGCTGCGTGCCGCCCGTAGAATACATCGTGACGCCGTGCTGCTGGAGCAGTGCTACCAATGGGCCCAAACGGTCTTTGTAATAAACAGAAATGAGGGCGGAACGAATGGGCTGCGAGGACATAGCAAACGGGCTTGAGTGAAAAGCGAAATGCGCTGCGAAGGTAGGCACACCCCAGGCGCGCTGCCACCCAAGCGTGTTACGGAATTGTTACGCCCTAGTATGTCGGCCCTCAGCAAGGCTCCCGAGAGACGCTGTCAGCCTTCATTTTTCATCCCCAGAAAAAACCAAAGGCTGCGCTTATCTGGTTGTGTACACTCTGCGTATATGCGCTAAGCAAGCTCAACTTTGAGGCATGAGCTACTTACCTGTTTCTACTTAGCAGCCGGCTTGTGTAGCTGGCATCACCCGTTTCTTGTTTTGTATGCCCGTGCCCGAAATTTTTGCCAGCACTGTTGGTAGTGCTTCTTCTGCCTCTCTTAAAAAGCCGTCCTTACAACACCCTCCCCTCCCGTCGGGCAAGGCGGCGGAAGAAGCTGCCGCTGCACTGGCACCGCGCCTGTTTGCCCAAGCCCCCCACTCCGACCAGGAAGGCGGATTTCCGACGGAAGAGTTTGGCTGGCTTCGCGAAACCGGCTTATTGACCGCTGCTTTACCCATTGAATTGGGCGGTAGTGGCCTAGGCGAGCCGGCGCAGGCCCTGTCGTTGCTGCGGACGCTGCGGCATATTGGTCGGGGCAACTTGGCCGTAGGCCGGGTATTTGAGGGCCACGTAAATGCCTTATTGCTGATGCAGCGGTTTGGACGCCCGCAGCAAGTCGCTCACTGGGCCGAAATGGCCCAGAAAGGCCATCTGTTCGGTGTTTGGAATACGGAAGCGCACGATGGAGTTACGCTCGAACCGCTGGAGAATGGCCGCTACCGTCTGCAGGGCAGCAAAACCTTTGGCTCCGGGGCTGGCCACGTCACTAGGCCACTACTGACGGCTAAGCTGCCCGATGGCGGCTGGCAAATGCTGATTCTGCCCGCTACCGAGCAGACGCCTGCCTTGGATGCCTCCTTCTGGCGGCCATTGGGCATGCGCGCTACCGCCAGCTTCCGGGTTGATTTCACTGGTCTGGAAGTGGGCTCCGATGACCTGCTAGGCCACCCCGGCGACTACTACCGCCAGCCGTGGTTCAGTGGGGGCGCCACGCGGTTTGCGGCAGTACAGCTGGGAGCCGCCGAAGCCATTTTCGATGAGACCAGACGCTTTCTCAATGCCTTGGGCCGCACCGATGACCCCTATCAGCGCCAGCGGCTGGGCGAAATGGCCTTACTGGTAGAAAGCGGCAACCATTGGCTTCAGGCCGCGGCTACGCACGAGGCCCGGGCAGCCGACACTCCCAATCCGGAAGCCAGCGTAGCGCATGCCAACATGGTCCGTACGGCCATTGAGGAAATTTGCCTGCGCGTGTTGCCGCTGGCGGAGCGCTGCGTGGGAGCCCGCGGACTGCTGCGCCCAGAGCCCTTCGAGCGCCTGCACCGCGACCTGACGCACTACCTGCGCCAGCCAGCCCCTGACGCTGCCCAAGCCGATGTCGGGCGCTTTGCCTTACAGAATCCGCAGCTTGCTTACCGCCTGTGGCATGAGTAGTACGTCAGCAGGTTCCTCTACTTTGTTCGCCGAGCTGCCCACTCGCCCTCCGGAAGCGGCAGCGGCTTTGGGCCCAACGGTGGTTATTGCGCCCCACCCCGACGATGAATCGCTGGGCTGTGGCGGGCTGCTGACCTTGCTCCGGCAAGCAGGCTTGCCGGCCTGGTGCGTGCTCGTGAGCGACGGTAGCATGTCGCATCCACATTCCCAAAAGTTTCCGGCCGCTGCTCGCCAGGCACTGCGCGAGCAGGAGCTGCGGGAGGCTCTGGCTTTGCTAGGCCTGCCTGATGATGCCCTGCTTCCCCTGGGCCTCCCCGACGGCAGCGTGCCCATGCCTGACACGGAAAGCGGGGCCGTTGCAGTAGAACGGCTTACCGAGTTTCTCCGCACTACCAGGCCGCAAACGGTGCTGGTGCCCTGGCGGCGCGACCCTCACCCCGATCATCGGGCCACTTACCAGTTGGTGCAGGCAGCGCTAGGCCAGTTACCTCAACCCGTGCTCCTGCTCGAATACGTGGTGTGGGCCTGGGAACGGGCCGCTCCCGCCGATTTGCCACAACTCGGTGAAGCCCAGGGCTGGCAGCTGGATATTACGCCGGTGCTGGCACAAAAGCAGCGGGCCATTGCGGCGCACCGCTCGCAGCTAGCCGGTGGGCCGATTGATGATGACCCCACCGGCTTTACGTTGGCACCTTCCATGCTGGCGCATTTTTCTAGGCCAGTGGAAGTATTTTATGAGAGTGAGCCTCGTATGATGAGTCGTTAGCCGGATGCTTTTCTCCGCCCTGTTCTACTGTACGCGCTATGCAGACCAACCCAAACCAGCCCAATACACTGCCTCCTGACTATTTCGATGCCGTTTACCGCGCCAATGAGGATCCGTGGAACTTCGAAACCAGCCAATATGAGCACGAAAAATACGCGGCTACTCTAGCAGCCCTTCCGCGCCCGCACTACGCTGATGCTTTCGAAATTGGCTGCTCCCTAGGTGTCCTGACGCAGCAGCTAGCCCCCCGTTGCGGACACCTGCTGGCCGTGGATGTGGCACAGGCCGCCCTCGATAAAGCCCGCCAGCGCTGCGCCGCGCTGCCGCAAGTTGAGCTGCAGCTTATGCGCATACCCGAAGAATTTCCTGCGGCACGACAATTTGATCTGATTCTGGTGTCGGAAGTAGGCTACTACTGGAGCCCCGAGGATTTGCAGCGCTCCACCGACCTTATGCTGGAAGCGTTACGCCCCGGTGGGCAGCTGCTCTTGGTGCATTGGACGCCTCCCGTGCACGACTACCCCCTCACTGGTGATGATGTGCACGAATTTTTCCTGGCAAAAGCAGGTCCAACAGGTTCACTGCGCCATATAAGCGGCCAGCGGCAGGAAACTTATCGGCTTGATCTGTTCGAGCGAATATAAGCTTCACTGCAGGGCCTGCCGGCTTGCGGCTTTATAACAGGCTGATGACTGGACCCTAGGCTGCTTGTTGGCTGATCCGCAGCTCGTAGGCCGCTAACTCGCGACGAAGGCAGGCAATGGCTTCACTTAGTGGCAACGGGGGCCAATAACCGCGCGGCACGCTGTACTCCTCCCAGCGCGCCAGCACCCACTGCCACAAGTGCCCAAAGGTGCTACTGTTGCACAGCTGGTGCTCCAACGCCCGTACAGACAGGCCTAGCTGCTTACTCAACAGGGGCAGCGTAGATGCTGATGCGCCTTGCCACAAGCGGCGCGTCAGGCCCCGAATCTGCCACTCTGCTACCAGGCGCGCAGGGTTATCTACCAGCGGTTCCTGCTTCGCTTCGTGCAACGTGGCCCATTGCCGTAGCTGCCACGAGAGGCCTACCGCTACCCTTCCCTGCTGCCGGTTGGAGGTATACACCCGCACTTCCGGACTGTGGCGCAGGCACAAATCATGGCGAAGCAGGGCTTGGTAAAGAGCCTCATCTTCGAGATACGGCACTATGGGCAAGCCACCTACGCGGCGGTACGCCTTGGGCGTGAGGGCAAAACTAGCTCCAAAATGCTGATGGTGGCGGGGCCATGGGTCGGTGGCTACCGGGTCCAGAAGGGCTTCGAGGCGCACGCGTAGCAGGTGGTACGTGGCATCCTGCAGCTGTCTTCTGCGCACGGGGCAGTACGCCACGGTGTCCGTCAGAATGCGGCCGCCCACGGCGTCGGCGCCCTGCGCGAGGGCAGCTTGCGTGGCGGCCAACCATGTGGGTGCCACCCGGGTATCGGCGTCGGTGCTGGCAATAAAGCTTCCGGGGGTTTCTACCTGCTCTAGTCGGCGGCAGGCTTCATCCATCAGCAGGCGCCGGGCTTTGCCTACATGCGCTTCCTGAGGCGGCAGAGTCAGTTCCAGAATATGGAGAGCCAGCGTAGGATGCTGACGACCGAACTGCCGGGCTACCTCGGCCGTGGCATCGTGGCAATTGTTGGCCAGCACCACTATTTCATACAAGCCATGGTCAAGCGGCAGGCCCTCGAGGGTGGTTTGGGCCGCGAGGGCCGCTAAGGTAGCAGGCAGGTTTTCTGCTTCGTCTTTGGCAGGAATAATAACGACAGCCTGAAGCCCAGGCTTGGGCAGAACGGGTACTCTCACCCAATCAGTGAGCAAGGCAGCAGCCGTATTTTCCTGGACGGCATGGAACAGCGAGGGAAGGGCGGAATTCACAGCACTTTCTACGCAACCAGCAGCCAGAAGTCACACACAATTTCTATTGATGCCGCAATTTTTATGCTTTTTTTAAGACATGAGGTTATTCCTCAGGTTGCCCGGCCCTTTCGTGTTAGCTGAACGCTGCCTGTGAAGGAGTACAAACAGTGAGCTATTGATACAAAAAAGCGCCTCCCCCGTAAGGAGAAGGCGCTTTAAAAGCATCAGCTCAGGCCGACTAAAAAGCCTCGCCCACAGCGAAGATAATTCCGGAGTTTCCACCCGACCCGACGCCATAATCGAGGCGTATGTTTAGCCGGTCGCGGCGGTTGAAGCGGAAGCGGGCTCCTAGGCCACCCGCTACTTTGGTGTCGCTGAAAGTATAGTCGCCGAGGCGTGGCGCCACCTGGCCTACCGCGCCAAATACGACGCCATCAATCCGCCAGAAAAGCTTCTGCCGGATTTCAGCCTGCGCCGTAGTGAACTGACGGTCGCGGTACTGGGCCTCGTAAATACCACGCATCAGGTACGCATTGTTGTAGAGTGAGCCGCCCAGCGTGGCACCCATGCCGCCCAGCTCCCGGAACGGCACTTTGCCCGTATGGTATTGCCCCATAAACTGCAGGGCCAAAATGGTATTGTTTGATCCAAACAGCGGATTAAAATGCCGCGCGTCCACCATGTATCGCGTGAACTTATAATCGCTGCCGAGCGCACCGCCATTGAACAGCATGTGGGCATCCAAGAAGTTGCCGGTGTAAGTAGCCAGCAGGTTGTCGCGGCCATCGTACAAAATGGCCGGACCGATACCGGAAGTCGTGTATCCCTCCCGTTGGGTGGCTGGGATATTGAAGTATTGTGTGGCAGGATTATTAACCGGGTCCTGAGGGTCCTTCAGCTCTACCTTACCTAGGTCGGTGAGTCGGTACCGAATCCCGACAAACAGGTTGGGCACTACCTTGGCCAGCACCTTTTCATCAAATACCCACAGCGGGTACTTAATCTGGGTTTCATCTGCTTTGCGCGTATTATTCCCGATGCCGTAGTAGTTGAATACCAGATCGTAGTAGCTCAGCTCGCCCGAGAGGTAGAATTTCTCCTCCGGCGTAAAAATGGTGTGCGTGAGCTGCACGGTAGTTTGCTTTTTCTGCGAAATCCAGGCAATAAGACGGGCATTGGACTTGCGCACCATCGTATCCGTCCCGAAGCGCCATACAGGCAGAATGGCTAGGCCACCTGCCGCACCCGTTTCCTGCTGGTAAAAGGCAATTGGCACCGGGATGAAGCTGGGCTTATTGGGGTCGGAAGGTGTGAGCTTTCTGGCCGATGAAGGCGCCAGCGCCCGGTTGAGTCCTACAGGAGCCCCCGGTAATGCGGCTTCATCGGGTGTGGTGGTTGGTGCGGTTACTACAGCCGAGACCAGTAGTGCTGCAGAGTCGGCAGTTGTTGCAGGAACCGATTGTGCCAGAGCGGCGGGAGCAGCTAGCGTGCTTAGTGCTAGCAGCGGGTAAAGAAAGCGCATACGTGGATGGCTAGAGGACAAAGGATGGATTAATATACAGAATAACTAATATTTATCCGATAATGCGGCAGCTGGCATCCTGTATTTCTGTGCTAACGCAACAGTAGGCTCCGCGGTTTTACCCCGCCAGCAGCATCGAGAGTACCCCGGCCAGCATAATCCATTTGCAGACTGCGCTCAGCTGCGCAAAGTGCCGGCGGCGGTCAGCGCGGCGCAGCCTGTAGGCCAGCCAGCTCAACGGTAACAGCACCAATGCCAGCAGCCATAGGCCTAGCCCCCACTGCCTGATTTGCACCATTACCTGCTCTACGCCCAAGAGCAGCACCAGTAAGCAAGCCAGAAAAAAACCGGCTACCCACTTCGTGCGGGCCACTCCCCATACGATAGGCAGGGTCCGGCAGTCGTGCGCGGCATCACCCCGCATGTCTTCCACATCCTTCACTATTTCGCGTACTACCGTCAGCAGGAAAGCGGCCAGCGCATATAGCCACACAGGTTTGCTGCCAGTGCGCAGCTGCAACTCAGGCAGCAGCACCAAGGCAGCCGTAAGGGCTGCGATACTCACATTGCCAACCAACGCCACTCGCTTAAACCGCGCCGAATAGCCCCAGAGCAACAGCGCGGAGCCTAAGTTTACAGCACCTAACAACGGCGACAACGCCCCGCTCACTACCACGCCCAGGCCCGAAAGTAGCACATGGGCCATCATGGCGTGGCGCCGGTTTACGGCCTTGCCCACCACCAGCCGGTCGGGCCGATTGATGGCGTCAATCTTCACATCATAGTAATCGTTGATGATGTAGCCCCCGGCGGCTATACTCAGGGCAGCCAGGGCCATCAGGCCAAACGAAGAGGCCAGGACTTCGCGCCACGGCGCATCTGGCAGTAGCAATGCCTTGCGCACCAGCAGCAGGCACAAGGCCATAATCAGCAGATTGGGCAGCCGGATAAGGTGAGCCAGCTGCCGCAACGGGCCGGGGCTGGCCGTAGTCGGTAGCTCGGGGTGCGTAGGGTCGGAAGCAGCGGCAGACATCAACACACGGATAGAAAATAGAATGAGTGCAAAGATGCACCGCCCTCCCCTACAGGCCTAGCAAGAGCATTCAGATACCTGTTCTGGCCACACCATTGGCCAATAGAAAGCCCCTTCCGATGTCGGGAGGGGCTTTCCTCACTTTTACTGAAAACGTGAGTAGGCGGTTTGCCTATACTTTCTTCACATTCACGGCATTAACACCTTTGCGGCCTTCCTGCGTTTCGAATTCCACGCGGTCGTTTTGCTGCACCTGGCCCCCGTTTAGGCCAGTGATGTGAACGAAGAAATCTTCATTCGTGCCGTCTTCCGTAATGAAGCCGTAGCCCTTCGACTCATTAAAGAATTTTACGGTTCCTGTTTTCATGAAATAAAAAAAATGGTGTGAATGATTGGTGGGTAAATATAGAGGGATTTTGGAAAAGCACAACCCCGCCTTGTAGGGGCGGGGTTGTGCTTTTGGCTAGTGGCCTAGAGTAGATAGTTAACAGCGCTTTACCACGTATTCTGCGTGCGCATCACGTCTTCTATCAGCTCCCGAACGGCACCTTTTCCACCGGTTAAGGTGGTCGTGTAGTTACTGATTTCGCGCACGTCGCGGGCGGCATCGGCGGGGCAGGCGGCCACGGCACACCGGCGCATCACTTCGGCATCGGGTACATCGTCGCCCATGTACGCAATGTGCTCTACTTCCAGGCGGTAGGTGTTGATGTAGTTGTTGAAGATCTTCATCTTATCATCAACGCCCAGGAAAATATCGCGGATATCCAACGACTCCAAGCGCTTGCGCACCCCTTCCTCCTCGCGCCCCGAAATCACGGCAATGCGGTAACCCTTGCGCAAGGCATGCCGAATGGCAAAGCCGTCGCGGATATGAAACGCCCGTGCCTGCTCACCGGAGTTGAAGGCCAGCAGCGTTCCATCGGTCAGCACGCCATCCACATCCAGCACAAAGGTTTTAATAACGGACAAGTCCGGGGCGGTACTCATTGCACTCATAAGCGAAGTAAAATACGAACTGGGCTCAGGCCCTGTAGGCCACTCCTGTGGGCACTAGATGAGCGCCAGGCTTTCTATTGATTATCGCGCCACTCATACACCCACTTGGCCTGGATCTGCTCCAGGTGGCCTTCGGTGGCCTGCTCACGGGTGCCTTCAAAGTTGGGCAGCGTCAGGACCCACTCCAGCAGATCGGTGAAGCGAATGCGGTAGATTTTCGCCTCATTGAATTCGTTGCCGAACTTCTCATACAGCGCCATGGCAATATCCTCATGGTCACTCCACTTAATCGGGGGCTCGAAATGGGCCATATTCTTACGGGTGCGTTAGTAGGTGACAGTTGGCAGAAAGCATGCAGGCTCAGAAGCTATAGCAGCCTCCTGAAGCCTGGCAGCAAACTACAACTGAAAATGATATTAGTGGCCTAGGAAGTTCTGCGGTGGAATCAGCACCACCACATCCTGGTTGCCTTGCATTACGCACTGGCACCCAAGGCGGGAGTTGATGCGAGGGTCTACGGCCCGATCAATGAAATCCTCTTCCTTATCACTGATTTCGGGAAGGTCCTGCTCGCCCTGTAGCACGTAGATATGGCAGGTGCTGCAGCCGCAGACGCCGCCGCAGTTGTGCTGCAGCTGGATGTCGTTGTTGAGGGCAACGTCCAACACTGACTCGCCCTGGGCGGCCACGTGGGTCTGGTCGGGCTGGCCGTCCTGGAATTTGAAGGTGATATTAACGACTTTCACGAGTAGCGCGTTGAACGGGCAAAATGCGGGCACAAAGGTACGTTCCCCTCCCCCCGAATCAAAGCTATAAAGGGTCTAGGTTGTTTTGGGCGGCGCCGGCGGCTTGCTGCTGAATGCTCTCCGACAGCACCTTATACAGCTTCTGCCAACCCGGATAAGCCACTAATGCCGCCTCATGGCGGGCCAGCGTAGGCCTATCGTGGCGGGCGGCGGGGCCGGTTTGCACCGTGAAGGGTGGGTGCGCCAGGGCCTTATCAATGGTTTCGCGCACCAGCGGTGTCAACAGATCCAGGGGCAGGTTTTCATCGGTAAGCAACGCGTGGCTGATGCCCAGCAAATGGTTGGTAAAGTTGCAGGCAAACACGGCGGCTACGTGCAGGCGCAGGCGCTGCCGGGTGTTCACGAGGCGCACATCATGGCTAAGGGAGTGGCCTACCGCCAGCAACTCGGCTTCGCCGGCGGCGTCGGCAGCTTCCACGCACAATGGCACCGTAGGCCAGTCGAGGTGGCGACCGGGGCTGAAGGTTTGGAGCGGATATAGCACGCCGCCCCGTATGCTAGGCCACTCCTCAAACACACTAAGCGGCAGGGCACCAGCCGTGTGTACTACCAGCGCACCATCTGGAAAGCGGGCAGCCGCCAGTACGTCCCGTACTGCTGCATCGGGCACGGCCACTATATACAGATCGGCGGCGGGCAGCGTGGTTGCGTTGGTGGTGGCCGTGGCACCAGGCAGCTGGACCGCTACTGCAGCGGCTGAGGCAGCAGAACGGCTCCATACCTGCACTACCCGATGGCCGGCCTCCTGCAACGCCGGCCCCAGATGTTGCGCTAGGCGGCCAGCACCGAGCAGCACTACTGTTCTGCTTATTGACAATTCAGGAGACATACACCAAATTTGAAACTCATGAAAATTATGAC
The DNA here is from genome assembly GCF_900187375.1 of Hymenobacter gelipurpurascens. Lineage (NCBI taxonomy): Bacteria > Pseudomonadati > Bacteroidota > Cytophagia > Cytophagales > Hymenobacteraceae > Hymenobacter > Hymenobacter gelipurpurascens. The sequence goes on from NZ_FYEW01000001.1 coordinate 2,756,336, forward strand.
TCCGTATTGAAGATTCATCAGGTTATAATGACGTTATTTATGAATAATTCAACGATCTGAATCAAGGAAGCTGCATGTACTATCAGCTCCAACTCGCCCTACTGTCACTCACATTACTTTTTCTTCGCGCATGAAACACACCTACACAAACAGATTGCTCACACCATGGCGGGGGCTGTTGCTGGCCGCTTTGTTAGGCTTGGGGGCAGGTACCGCCCAAGGGCAAACCCTCAACTTTCCGCTGGCCAGCGCCACGAATGTAGCAGGCACTTACGCCGATCTGGGTACCACTGGCACTGCTATTTCTACACCGAACACCGACGATGCTAACTCTAGCGCACAGTCCATCGGTTTCCCATTTAGCTTCAACGGACAGTCGTTTACGGAGTTTGTGCTGAACACGAACGGCTACATTAAGCTGGGCAACACTGCCCCCGCAGCACCCTATTTCTTCGATACCCAGGTGGCAGCAGCCGGTGGCCCGTTGAACAACACCTCGGAAACTAACCTACTGCTTCCCTTCAATATTGATCTGGAAGCTTCCCCTACGGCGGCGGCAGAATACCGGGTAGCGACTACTGGCACGGCGCCCAACCGCGTGTGCATCATTCAGTGGAAAAACGTCAGCGACAAGGTTTCGGGCACGTTTGGCAAGCAGCTCGGCAGCTTCGAGTTTCAGGTGAAGCTCTACGAAACCATCAACCGGGCGGAGTTCGTGTACGGCACGGCCACGGCAGGCCCGGGTACCGACACATTTAAGTATGTGGCGGTGGGCCTGAAAGGCTCCGGCAATGCCAACAATCAGCTTATCACGGCTGTAAAAGGCTCTACGCAGGCGTGGAGTGGTACCATCTTTACGGGTGCCAACTATACAGCCACCACCAACGCGCACAATATTCGTAAATCTGCCCTGCCTGATGCGGGCCGTACTTACCGCTTCACGCCGCAGCAGGCTAAGGATGCCGCCGTTTCGCTGGTATACACCCTGGGGAAGCTTCCGGTACCTTTTGGTACGCCCCACGTAATACGGGCCTTCATCCGCAATATCGGCCGCGAAGAATTGGTCAATGTTAATATAACGCTTACGGTGACGGGAGCCAACAGCTTCACTAACGTAAAAACGCTGACCTCTCTGCCCGCTGGGGCAGCAGGTACGCTGTCGTTTGATGCGTTTTCCCCTACCGCTACGGGCAACAACAACATCAGTGTAACCATTGCCGACGACGACGACAACCTCAACAACACAGCCACCTTTGTCCAGCAGGTAAATACCACTACTTACGCGTATGCGGATGCTACCAGCCCGGTATCGAATAGTGTTGGCTTAGGCACCGGCTCTGCTATTCTGGCAACGAAATACACCACCAGCGAGCCGCGCACCGTAACGGCAGTTTCAGTACGCCTGGAGGACACTAAAACTGTCGGCAACACGCTGTACGCCGTAGTTTGTGATAAGAATGGCGCCATCATAGGCCGGTCTGCTGACTACGTAGTTACGGCTGCCGATATCTCAAAAACCAAGGTATTCACGTTTGCTGCCCCTCTTTCCGTTGCCATCGGGGACTTTTATACCGGCATTGCGCAAACTGCTAATGCCACTACCGGCTACTTCCCTATCGGGGTTCAGGCCGAGAATCCTACGCGCACAGGTGCCTATTATCTGCTTGATCTGGCCGGTGGCCAGCCAGCCGATGTGGCAGGCAACAACTTAGGCCGTTTGCTTATTGAGGCTACTATGGGTACGCCCCCTACGTGCCCTCCGCCATCTGCCATAACGGTAAGCAGCATTACTTCTACCTCAACCATCGTAAGCTTCACGGGGCCTGCTAACGGCACGGGGTATACTATACTCTACGGCCCTAAAGGCTTTGACCCGAACGCTACCACCGGCGGCACTTCTGTAGCGGCTGCTTCGTCGCCGTTTACGCTGACGGGCCTGAGCGCTTCTACCGAGTACGATTTGTATATCCGGGCCAACTGCGGTGCCGGCGACCTGAGCGCCCTCACTGGCCGGGTTACCTTCACCACGCTTTGCACGCCCCCTATCATCACGGCATTTCCTTACACCGAGAACTTCGATAACGTCCTGGCAGGACAGCCTTTCGCTTGTGGTATTTCAGTAGCCGATATCAACGCCGACAATAACACGTGGGCGTCAGTTGCTTCTACCACTCTCGCGGCATCGACCCCAAATGCCATAATGTACACTTATAACACCACCGATGCTACCAAAGGGGCCGATGACTGGTTCTTTACACCAGCATTGTACCTGCGGGCCGGGTCGCGCTATCAGCTTTCGTTTAAGTACCGCACCAGAGTGGTGGCAGGCATTGCTACTGCCGAGAAGCTGGAAGTGAAATATGGATCGGCCACTACGCCGGCTGGGCAGCCCAACCTGCTGTGGCGGAACGAGAACCTTACCAACACAACCTACCAGAGCACTACCGCCGGCACTGCAGCCGGTCAGGTGATGCCTATCACGCCCGCCGCTGACGGCAACGTGTACATCGGTTTCCACGCGTTCAGCGCCCCCGATCAGTTTGCCGTGCTAGTGGATGATATTGCTATTACCTCAGTCGTAACAGGGGTTTCTGATGCGCTCGTACGTGCTGTCAATGTTTATCCGAACCCTACGGCTGGCGTGTTTACCGTGGAAGTGCGCGGTGCTAATGCTAAAGGTGGCCTAGAGGTAGAGGTAACGAATCTGCTCGGTCAGCGCGTGCACACAGCCAACATCCGCGACAACTTCGAGAATAAAGTCAACCTCTCGAGCCTAGCCAACGGCATGTACACTGTGAAAGTGAAAGCCGGCAACGACTACATGATTCGCCAGATTATCGTGCAGAAATAGCAGCCAGTTTGCATAAAAAAAGGGTCGCCAAATGGCGACCCTTTTTTTATGCATATCCTTCGCTAAAGTGGCCTAGGACTAGAGTAACCTGCCGCACCAAGCCCTTTGTGAACAGTCGGGAACCCCACCTCACACGCCTATACACCACTGAGGTGGCCTACAACTACCGAAAAGTAAACGCCTCACCTAATAACTAGGTGAGGCGTTTACGCTTATGGATTTTTACGAGTCAGGAAACTCTAGGCCACCTGCCGCGACTTTTGAATCGGGCGAGGACGAGGTGTTGCGGCGGCTTCTGGTTGAGCTGGCTGCACCGCTACTTCCACATCACGGCGGCGCTTGTAGAGGGCCATACCAAAGCCTACGGCCATGAGTAGCGTGCCACTCCAGAGTAGGTTGATGAAGGGCTTCTCCATTGCCTTCAGAATGATGTAGTCTTTCTGCGTAGTGCTTACCCCGAACGTAAACTTGCGGTTGTTCGGATCTACGTTTAGGAAGCTCAGGCGCAAGCCCAGGTCTTCTACTTCATCTGGCACGCGGCCAATCATGCGGTTACGAACTACGAATACGGGGTGTACGTGATACTGCTTTTTCTCGCCCGTTACCAGGAAGTCGCCCTGAATGGCTAAGTCGCCTTTGGCCAGGCCTAGGCCAGCCGTTTGGTGCGCTGGCTCTACCCCGCGGAATACCGCAAAGTAGTCGTTCAGGAAAATGGTGTCGCCTACGCTCAGCGTGTGCTCCTGTACTTCGCTCCAGTCCTTCTCCTTATCGGGTGGGGGCACAGCGCTGATGTGCGAATAGATGTCGTGGCCGAGGAACTTCTTGATATCGGGCGAAGCCAGTAGGCCACCCATCTCCTCGTTCACCTGGCCGCGCGGATACAGCACGAAGGTTTCGTCGGTTTTGCGGTCTTTATACTCTACCCGGTAGTAAGTATTCTCGGGCATTATATCGACTGTGTCGCCGGCTTTGTAGTACACTTTGTCGCCGCGCTTGATATCGGCGCGCGCCAGGGCTTTGTACTCATCAGCGGTCTGGAACAGCAGCTGCTTATCCACGTAGCCAGGCACGCCAGGAGCATCAACGTACTGCCCAGTGTAGCTCACATCGTACTTGCCCATGGGAGCCTTATCGTTGCGCCACAGCAACACGTTGTCGCGGTTGGTTTCCTCCGGGAATTCGCGCGAGTAGAGCAGGCCCGATACGTTCTGGGAGATAATGTTGGAATAGCCCGACGAAGCCAGGATACCCAGCAGCATCAGGGCAATGCCCATATGCGCCACGCCGCCTCCCGATAGGCTCACCTTCCGCCGAATCAGCGTCAGGACCATGCTCAGGTTGGCCAGCACCCCAAACAGGCCCGCCGTCAGGAGCGTTATATACGTCAGGTTCATCTTCAACCCGTTGTACTGCACCAGCAGAATTACGAGGGCCGCGCCGAGCAACGACAGGATGCCGGGCACCGTGAGCGAGTTCGTCAAGGATGATTTATCATTCTTCTGCCACCACATGATCTGGGCCAGACCCGAGAAGAAAGCCACGCCCACGCCCATCCAGAGCTGAATTTTGGTGTAGTGCTGAATCTGATCGGCGGGCAACGCCAGGTTTGACTTTACGCCTACGAAGCCTAGAAACGCGTTGTACACCGGAATACTGGTGGTTACCAGCACCTGGAACGCGCCCAGGCACAGCACCGTAGCACCCACAAACACCCACAGCTCAGGGTTATAAGTTGTCAGCTCTTTCGGCGAAATCGGAATCTGCTTCCAGCGGTATATCAACAGAGCAATGGCCAGCACCATGAAAGCCATCATGTAGATAATCAGCTGGCCAGATAGGCCTAGGTCGGTGAAGGAGTGCACGGAGGCATTGCCCAGCACACCGCTGCGGGTCAGGAAGGTGGCGTAGAGTACCAGCAGAAACGTGGTGATAACCAGCACAAACGATGTGCGCAACGCCGTGCGACTACGCTGCCACAGCACCAGGCCGTGCAACGAGGCCACCAGCACCAGCCACGGAATGTACACGGCATTTTCTACCGGGTCCCAGTTCCAGTAGCCCCCGAAATTTAGGGTTTCGTAGGCCCAGTAAGCACCCATCATAATGCCTACGCCCAGCACTAGGCCACCTACCAGCGTCCAGCGCAAGGCCGGGCGCACCCACTTGGTGTACTCGCGTTTCCAGAGGCCCGCAATGGCGAAAGCAAAAGGAACGAGCGTCAGGGCAAAGCCCAAGAACAGTGTGGGCGGGTGAATCACCATCCAGTAGTTCTGGAGCAGGGCATTCAGGCCAGTGCCATCTTTCGGCACAAAGTTGGGGTCGGTCTTGAAGACCGGAATATCGAGGAAGTCGCGCAGCAGAATAAATGGCGATGAGCCAACTTTGACGCCACCGAATACCACGCCCAGAATCATGCTGGTAAGGAACAGCTGCACGCCCGCAAAAATGGCCATCACGGGAGCTTCCCAGCGCTTATTGAAGCGCATGATGATAAAGCCCAGAATTACCTGCCAGAAAATCCAGAGCAGGAAAGATCCCTCCTGCCCTTCCCAGAAGCAGGAAATCATGTAGTACACCGGCAAGTGGTTGCTACTGTGGCTCCACGCGTAGTAATACTCGTAGCGGTGCGTGTATATGATAGTAAACAGGCACGCCACCACGGAGAACACGGCCACACCATGCAGCAGGAAAGCACCCCGACCAATCCGAAGCCAGGAGGCATCAGTTTCGCCCAGAGGCTGGTTGTGGGTCGCCATGAAGTAGGAATACGCCGCTATCGTGGCCGCCACAAAAGCTACGATGACACTCAGGTGTCCGGCGTCGCCGATGAAGGTATTTAGCATGAGAATCGGGGTTCTGCTGTTACTGAGAAGAAGATGGGGCCGGCACCAGTAGCGTCAGCTCATCGGAAGTAGGCGGGTGGCCGGGGCCAATCGTTTGGGTGATGCGCACACGCACCTGCTGCACACCTTGCCGCTGCAAAAGTACAACCGGCAACAGGCTCATTTGCTCAATCTTTTTCTGTTTGATTACTTGGCGGTTACCAACGACGCGTCCAGTGGCCGCATCGGTAGCCACTACGGAGAGTTTCGCCCCGGTTTTATACTGGCCTAGCGGCACGCGCAAGTAGCGCAAAGAGGTGTCGCGCTGCATGGGCAGCAGCTTGCTGTAGGCCACCCAGCGCTGCTGCACCAGCACAGGCGGCTGGTTGTCGGTGGCTTCCGCAACTACTTGGTACAAGTAGCGGCCAGGTTTTGGAAGCGTATCGGTATAGCTGTAGGCCACTACCGGCGCGCCATACGTGCTGCGCGTCACGGGTAGGCTAGTGCGCTCGTGGCTCTTAAATTCTGCCGCTTCCCGGCGAATCACGCGGAACCGGCTGGTAGTAGCGGCTGAGTCAGGCAACGTCCAGCGCAACGCCACGAGTGGGCTGACTGCAGCTGGCGCACTGCCCGCGCTGAGTGCGGGCATGGCCGGTATGCCGTGTGGCTGGTCGCTGAGGGTAAGCTGAAAAGAACAATAGTCGTGCAGGTAGCCATCCACATTCAGCATATAACGCTGCCCAGCGCGGAGCTCTTCCAGCGCCACGAATACATCGTCCTGGCTGCCCAACGAAGTGCACGATAAGACCTGATAGGTTTTCGGCTGACACGGCTCTCCCGTCAGAACCACCAGTTGTACACCGCGCGTATCACGGCACTGTTGCCCACTGATATTCACGAAGTAACGGCCGGTTACGGTCGGTGTCACCTCAAACCACTGATCGTTGTGGTACTCAATGCACTTGCCGGTCAGGCGCTCATCAACGCACTGGCGTTGCACGGTGCAGCCCGCGGTAGATGAGGTGATGGTTTCTCCGGTGTGCACCACCCGACGGCGTTCAATGTCGTCGTTGGCCACCTGGGCGTGTAGGCCACTGGCGGTCAGCAACCAGAAAAATAGGCCTAGTAAGGCGCCGTAGGAACTTGGGCGGTTTCCCGCGCCATCAACTCCCCACATGTGCCACTGGCCTACCTCCATTGCGCGCTCGTCTGGTCCTAGTTAACCGACGCCGTAGCGCCTTTTATATCCTTCTCCACATACTTGGAAGGGCATTTCAGCAGGATTTTGTCGGCCACGAACACGTTGTTGCGCATGGCTCCCGTAATCACCACCTGCTCCGACTTGTCGAAGTCCTGGGGCTTAGGGTTGAAATAGACCACACGCTGCGCAATGCGATTGGTATCTACTAAGGTGAAAGCGAAGTAGTTGGGATCCAGGGTGGGGTTATATTCCAGCCCCATGATATTCTGCTGGCCATCACGGGGTAAACGGCCTACCACGTGTACTTTGGTCAGGTTGCCTTCGGCGGCCCGCTCGCGAGCTTCGCCAAAGGAAACGTAGACGCTGGCATCGCCGGCGGCGCTCATGATAATGCCAATAGCCACGGCAATGACGGTAATGGCGAGGATGTGTGCTTTTTTCATGTTTGGTGCAACAGGACGGTCCTAGTAGGGGCCGGTAATCGGAACAACAAATAGTGCAGCAAAGGTCCACAGAAACCGGCTGCGCAGAAATGATTTATATCAGCTCTTGGGCATTGCGCTGGCGACCAACAGAGGTCTACTCTTTCACCTCTTTCTCTAGGCGGCTCAGTTTCCGGTCCAGAGAAATCAGAAAGAACAACAGGCCCGCCAGCACTACCGTAATCACGGCCACTACCACATAAATCTTCCCATCGTGGCGGAGAGCATCGGCCATTTCGGGTTCGTTGGAAGCAGTAGTTTGCGCCACGGCGTGCAGCGCGGGCAAGAGCAACGCAAGCAGGAAGAGCAGCGCCGGGCGCAGCTTAGGCAAGCTGTTTTTCATACACTTTCAGTTTGAGCAGGGAAAGACGGCTAGCCACCTGAGCTAGCCAGAAGGCGAGCAATGTCCAGCCGATTACGGCCGGATAGAATACCAGCCGCATATTATCATCGAGGTCGTACTTAGCGAAAGCCGGGTTGCCGCCCGCGCCGGGGTGCAAAGAATCCGTTAGGCGCGGCAGAATATAGAACAACGGCATGGCCGTGGCAAAAGCGAAGATGTTGTAGATGGCCGAGATACGAGCCCGCTGCTGCTCATCGGTAAAGGAAGAGCGCAAAACCAGGTAAGCGCCGTAAATCAGCATGGCAATGGCCGCGCCGTTAAGCTTGGGGTCGTTGGTCCACCAGGCGCCCCAGGTGTAGCGGGCCCAGATGCTGCCGGTAGCCAAGCCGACAACGCCCATCAGAATGCCGGTGCGCGCCGCCTCATGGGCCAGAATATCCAGCGCCGGCGTAGGGGTGCGCAGGTAGCGCACCGAGTAGTACACGGAGGCAACTAGAATAGCCGTCATCCCGAACCACATGGGCACGTGGAAGTACAAATTGCGAATGCTCTCGTTGAGGATGGCCAGCCGGGGCACCGGCATCAGAAGCCCCGCCACCGCTACATAGAGTAGCAATACCACGGCCAGCGCTTTCCACCAGTTGTTTTTCATGAGAAGCTAGAAGTTAAAAGGCCGAAATCAAGTTCAATTGCTGCTTGCTTCTGCGTGTATTGAGAGTACAACAAGCCGGTAAAACATGTTATCTCGGGCCGCCAAAAATATTTCAGCCTCCTCGTATTATTCCATAGCCCTTGTCTCATAGCCACTTGCATTAGCTGCGCCACAAAAAAGGAAACAACAGGTACGAGACGGCCCCGACAATCATGTTGAGTGCCACCAGCGTGAGCAAGGAGCTTTGGCTGGCCTCGAACTCTAGGCCATCCAGGGCATTCTTAGAGACTTTTATCAGGAGCAGCAACATGGGCACCATCAGCGGGAAGCCCAACACAGCCATCAGGGTGCTGCTATTGGTGGCTTTGGCTGCAATGCCCGATACCAGCGTGAGGGTACTGGCAAAGCCTACTGCGCCAAGCAACACATTGCCCACAAACAATGAAACGTTTTGAACAGGATTGCCGAGTACCAGCGCGTAGAAGGCAAAAGCGACCAGCGCTAGGCCTAGCAGTAGCAAAGCGTTGTAGCTAATTTTAGCCAATATCACGGCTTGGGGACGCACTACTGTATAATAGTATAGCATGCGGCCACGGCTCTCCTGCAGAAACCCTTTTGCCACGGCATTCACGGCCGAAAACAGCAATACAATCCAGAACAGGGCATTCCAGGCTGGGGCCGGGAGCTGGCCGCCGCGCAACGAGAAGCTTAAGTAGCACACGAACACCGTGCTGCCCACGTAGAGCAGCATGCCATTAAGGGCAGCACGCTGCCGCCACTCCAGGCGGAAGTCCTTTTGCATCAAATACCAAATCTCGCGGAGGAGCTGCACGGCAACAGGGCTGGTGAACAGGACCGCAAAGATACAACCCAACTCCCGGATTAGCGGCCCCTGACCCCGGAATAGCACAACCGTCTTTCGGGAATGCCCGTTTAAAGCCGATTTAACGCAAAAAGACCTTCAGCAGGCTGCTGAAGGTCTTTGTAGGAAGCCAAGCTTATCTACTAGGGTTAGAAATCGTAGCCCAGCGTTACGTAAATTTTGGGGCCTTTTTCTGTGTAATCTTCTCGACCCCAGGCCACATCGCCTTTCAGGTAGAAACCCAATACCGTGCTGCGTAGGCCAGCACCGTACCCGTAGAGCAGGGGGTTCCGGAAGTTCACGACGGTTGCAGTGAAGGGGTTGCCGGCGCCGCCCGTTACCTGGGTGTTAAAAGAGTTGTTCTCATTGAAAGGATTGGAGCCCGCATACGTGGTACCCATGTCGCCGAAAGCCGTGATCTGTAGGTTGCGCAGGAAGCCCGACTCTACCGGTTTGCGCGAGAGGTACTGGATGATGGGCAGGCGCAGCTCAGAGTTGAACAGAAGGTACTTAGGACCGGTCCGCTTGCTGTAGTCGAAGCCGCGCAGGTTGGTCACGAACTGCTGGTAGAACACCTGCGTAGGATCGTCCGCGTCGTTGGGTACGGCGAGCTGTTGGCCATCGTATCGGTCGTTCTTCAGCCAGTTGTCCATTCCGCCCAGACGGAATTGGGGCTGGATATTGCCCCCCCCGATAAACTGCCCGAAGCTGGCCCGATTGGCCCATATCAGCTGGCGGTGGATTTTCTGGTAATGGCGCAGGTCAACGAATATCTTCCCAAAATTTGGGGAGCCCCCGTCTAGGCCATTCAGCTGAGTGAAGCCCACTTTCATGCGGGTGCCTTCCAGCATATTTACGCCGGTAGCAATGGAGTTGTCAAACACCAGTTCGCCGGACCCGCCCAGGTAGCTGCTGTTTACATCTTCGCTGTTGCTGAGGTCACCGAACACCTGCTTGCTTACATTCACGAAGCGAGGTCCCACTCGTACGCTCAGGTTGTGCGTGAGCGGGTAGGCTATGGTTGGGGATACGTCATGCCGGGCGTACCGAGTTAGTGCCAGCGTCGGCAGGTCGAAGAAGTAGGCCTGTTTCTGATAGGTCAGGCTCCAGTCATAGCGCTTCTTCAGATTGGTGTAGCTGGCAAATATGTTACTGGTGCGCAAATCGGTGAGGGCAAAGATGCCCGCCTGAATCCGGTGGTCCTCAAATAGGTCGGCCATATTGACCTGGGCAATGACCCCGATACCTAGCAACGGGTCGGCATACAGCGACGAAACCACGTTATCGATGCTGAAGCGCGTATCGTAGCGGAAGGGGCCATTTAGTCCGGTATTCTCCGAGGGCGCCGCCTGTGGCAGAGCAACTACCGTAGCAGGCCTAGAGCGCTTAGGCGCACTGCCCCGCGAAGCCGGAATATCCTCGTCGAACTCGTAGTCGCTGGTGTTTACCCGGCCATCCGTACGGCGCGGTGCCTGGGTGGGCTGGCCGCCCTCGTTCTGCTGGTTTTGCTCCTGCGCATTGGCAATGGTTGGAGCTGTAGGGCTAGGGGCCGGAACGGCACCCGCCGGCGCCGGCTTAGAACGGTCTTCAAGGGTTTCCTGACGAGCCGTTTTAAAAACTGTCAGGTTGTCGGGCAGCGTGTAATTGGGGTAGAGATATACGAAATCGCGGGCTTCGTCGGCCGCAATGAAGCCCAGCGTACCGCTGGTAGCATTGTAGTCGAAGTTCTTGATGTTGGGCAGGAAGCTTGTAACGGGCCGGTACTGCTTGGTGGCCAACGAAAGCCGGAACAAACTGCGCACGCCGCTTTCTTCCCCAATAAACAGCACTTCCGTATCGGAGATAGGCCTAGGCCTGCCTTCGTTGGAAATGGTGCTCACCAAACCCTCTACCGGTTGGGCGCGCCCATCGAGGTGGTACAGGAACAGGTCGTAGTTGTTGACGATGGTTGCGAAGCTGCCCCGCGCGGTACCGGCCGAATCGAGCCAGCGGTTGGAGCTGAACACTACGCCTTCCCCATTGGGCAGGAAAGCGGGCTCTACATCATCAAAAACGTCGTTCGTGATTCGCTCGGGGGTCCGGCTGCCGGCCCGGAGCAGGTAGAGGTCCGTCTGCCCGTTGCGCACACCGCTAAATACTAAGGCCTTGCCATCGGGCGAATAACTCAGGTCGTTTATCTGCGAATAAGGAGAGAAGAGGGAGGTGGCTTTGCCGAAGGTGGGCAGCAACGATTTTACCCGATCCGCCATGCTACCTAGGCCACCATTGGCCTCGCGCAATTGCAGGGTCATGTCGCCCTTGTACATTTCGGCTACGGCTACCTGCCCGTTGCCGCGCCAGGCCAAGACCGGCAGGCGCGTCTCCACTTCCTGGTCGGGGGTTTTGTAGCCGCCCCGATGAATAATGTCGCGGCCTTTGCCGTCTTTATTGACCACTATCACGCGGTAGCGGCCCCGGTCGTTTTGCACGTAGGCCAGTCGCTGACCATTGGGGCTCAGCACGGCCTGCGAATACAGCACGCCCTTGCGGTTGTTGCGGGCCAGGCGGCGGGCCTCCTCAGGCTCCTGATAAGGCGTCTGGGGCTGGGCGTTGAGCTGGCGGTAATAGTTCAGCCAATCCTTCAGGAATACCTTGTAGGGCACATTCAGCGAGGAGCTGATCCCGACTTCCACATCGCGCGTGATGCGTGTCAGGTTCAGAATGTTCTGGATGCTGGTGTAGCCGTAGCGCTCCGCAATGTAGTTCCAGATGCTCTGGCCAGCCAGCGTGGGGTTGCGCAGGAAGAACGGAGCGGTTTTGGTGCCTTCGTGCGCCTTGGTCATGGTGCGCATGTAGTCGTCCATCTCCACGCTCCAGCCCTCGGAAGCATACGCCGAGGCGCCACTGACAAACCAATTGGGCAGCTGCAGCAAATAGCTGCTCTGAATGACTTCTTTCAGCGAGCCACCATACATCATATCATTGAGCAAGACCTGCGTAATGCGGTTGCTCAAATCTTGCTTGAAGCGGGTCTGCTGGCCCTCGAAGGCAATCTGCACCTTCGTCATGCGGGTCAGAGAGGTTTCGCCGCCAGTCTGGTACTTGTCAGAATCCAGCCCAATGTTGCTCTGCCGCAGGTCGCCCACGGAGTTGTAGAGCATGAGCGTAGTTTTGGAATACGGGTAGTATCCAATCAGGCCCGTAATGCGCTGCAGCTCCTTTTCGGCGTACTCGGCCGCGTGCCGGGCGTTTTGCTCGCCGCCGGCATAATAATAGATGGTGAAGTTCTGGGTGCTCAGCTGCAGCCAGTCGAAATCCTTATACTGAATCCGGACGCGGCCAAAGGGCTCCTGAGCCGTTTGGGCCAGGGCCACGCTACCCGGAAGCAGAAAACCCAGCAGCAACACCGCTAGGCCAGCCGGCCGGCTATAGCCGCGCCGTGATAGTAAGGACAAGTGCTTCATATACAAAAGCTAAAACGCTACTAGCGAGAACCAGAAGAGCCGGCGCCAGCTGCAGCCAGCACCGTATTATATAACGCAGAATACCGCCGGATATTGACCTCGGGCCAGAGCTCGGTGCCATTTTCCAAAAAGTCGGCCATAAGGTTGGCCAGCCGCGGCGCCATCATAACACCTTTAGAACCAAAACCGTTAAACATATGCACTTCCGGCCGCGCTGGATGGGTTCCCAGCAGCGGTTTCCGGTCGCGCACCGCAGGCCTTACACCAGCGCGCTGCTCCGTGATACGGAACGGCTCGCTCGTCATGGCTTCTAGGCGCTGGCTTAGCTCCTGCTGGGCATCGTCGGTGATGCCCGCCGCGAAGGGTGGCCAGCGGTAGGTGGCGCCCACCCGAAACTGCCCGTTGCCGAGCGGTACCACGTAGGCCCCTTTATTCAGAACATATTCATCGGAGAGACCGTGACATTCCACGTTCAGCACCTCGCCCTGGTTGGGGGTGAGGGGCAGCCAGTGAAAATACGGGTTTTGAACGGCTGCAGCTCCTTCACAGCACACAACGTGTTGCGCCTGCACGCGGTTGGCGTACTGTAGGCCACTGCCGCCGTCTGGAGCCGGAACAAGCTGCTCCCAGGCAAAAGTTTCGTGCTGCAGCCAGCCTTCCCGAATTCCTTCGGCAGCCAGCGCGGCCAGTACTTCCCGTACCAGCACGTGCCCGCCGCGCTGAATGCGTAGGCCACCAAATTCCTGCTTCAGGCCCCGTACAGCGGGTAAAGGCGCATCAGCATCCTGCACAAAGTTTCCCCACGGATTATCGGCGCTGCGGGCCAGCACGGTGTTCTGCTCCGCCACCGAGGAAAACAGCTTTAGAATGGGCGCTTCATAGAAAAACGTTTGGCCGAAGCGGGTTTCCAGCTCTTGGTAAAACTGCACAGCGGCCGGCATCAACTCCTCGGCCCGCCAGGCCAGCGCGTAGCGCTTGCCTGCCACGGGGTTCATCAGGCCCGCCGCCACATTGGAGGCTGAATCGGGCTGGGGCGTATCCAGCACGAGCACGCTCCTGCCGCGCCGCCGCAGCTCCTGCGCCAAGGTAGCGCCCGCAATGCCATGCCCGATAATGAGGTAGTCCACACGTATCATGGGCAGCAAGGTAAGCGAGGTTGACGGAACTCTCTTGTGCTCCGCTGCAAAACCGTTGGTGCAGCGCGTAAACTACGTATGGCCTCACTTCCGTAACTTACCCGCTTCATTCTGCCTGGACTCCGCTAGGCCTGTTCTACTTCGCTTATGACCGTTTCCGGATTCACCTTCAACGCGTTTTCCGAAAATACTTACCTGCTGCATGATACCACCGGCCAGTGCGTGGTCATCGACCCCGGCTGCTACGAGCGGGCCGAGCAAGAGGCCTTGCGCTCTTTTATTGCCGAAAGTGGCCTAGAGGTGGTATTGCTGCTCAATACCCATTGCCACATCGACCATGTATTCGGCAACAAATTCATTCTGGATACCTATCAGGTGCCGTTTCTGATTCATGAAGCCGACCTGAGCACCTTGCGCGCCGTGCCCAGCTACGCCCCCAACTACGGCTTTCCACGCTTCGAAAGCGCCGAGCCGACCGGCTTCCTGACACCCGCTGAGCCGGTGCGTTTCGGTGAGACGGAGCTGGAAGTGCGTTTTGCACCGGGCCATGCCCCCGGCCATGTGGTATTTTATCATGAGCCCACCAAAACCGTTATTGGCGGCGACGTGCTGTTCCAAGGCAGCATCGGCCGCACCGACCTGCCCGGCGGCGACTACGCAACGCTCATCGAGAGCATCCGGACGCAACTCCTGACGCTGCCCGACGATGTGACAGTGTATCCCGGTCATGGCCCCGCTACTACTATTGGCGCCGAGCGACGTTCCAACCCCTTCCTGAACTAGCCACTCACTGCGTAGGCCACTTCCTCTGTTGATTTATCCTTTTCGATTTCTTACTTGAAAAAGCATCTTCCTAACGCCCTCACTTGCCTCAATCTGTTCTGTGGCTGTCTGGCGCTGAGCTTTATTTTCGGCACTCCTGCTCCTGAGGCTCAACCTACCTCGGCCTACTGGCTCCCGCTGGTGCAGGCAGCCTACCTGATAGGCCTAGCCGCCGTGGCCGACTTTTTCGATGGGCTGGTAGCCCGGGCGCTGCACGTCTCCTCCCCCATTGGCAAAGACCTGGACTCCTTGGCCGATATGGTTTCGTTTGGGGTGGTGCCGGGCGCTATCCTGTTCAAGCTTCTGCAAACCTCGTTGCCGGAAGTTGGCCTGCCGACCTGGATGGCCTACAGCGCATTCATTGTGTCAATCTTCTCGGCCTTGCGTCTGGCCAAGTTCAACAACGATACCCGCCAGTCCGATTCTTTCATCGGCTTGCCCACACCGGCTTGCACTCTGCTGGTAGCCGCGCTGCCGCTTATTCTGCATCAGGATTCCTTTGGCCTCACTTCCATCATCCTGAACCCCTGGATTCTGCTGGCTCTGACACTAGTTTTGTCGGGTCTGCTGGTGGCGGAGCTGCCGCTGTTTGCTCTTAAGTTTAAGAACCTGCGCTGGCAGGATAATTCCCTCCGGTTTATCTTTCTGCTACTGAGCTTGGGGCTGCTAATAGGCCTAGGCTACGTCGCCATTCCGCTGATCATTCTGCTGTATGTGGGGCTTTCTATTCTGAAGCCAGCCGGGGCCTAATATTTACTTTCTGCCATTCACAATATTTGCGAAGGCGGTCAGTTAAGATTTCGCATTACTACTGAACCGTGGCCCCATTTGGCCTGTTGGCAACTACACGCTCTGGTATTCTATTTTCACTGAGTATGAGTCCTTTCTATGCGCCTTTTTACTAACTGGATGTTGGCCTGCCTGGCCATTCTAGGGTTAGTGGCTCCGGCGGTGGCTCAAACAGCGGAGCAGGTAGTCCAGGGCACCATCACATGGAACGGTTCGGTAAGCCTGCTGCTGCGGGGGCAGCAGCGCCTCGTGCCCACGTTTCAGGAAGCGGTATACCGCTCCGGCGACCAAGTGGGCACCTATCAGCGCCGCCTCGATGGCAATATTGCGGAAGGCCAGTTGCGCGATGCCGTGTACGCACCCCTCACCCCGCTCGAAGCTCGTCAGCTGGATCTGGCTTCGCTGCCAACCGCGCCCGTTGTTGCTATGTTCCATGGCACGGAGCAGCGACGCGCCATTACCGTCTTCACGTTGCAGCCCCTGCGGCGAAATCCACAGACTGGCCAAGCCGAAAAGCTGACTTCGTTTTCCTACGCTTACACGCTTAGCACCGACGCCCGGCGAGATATCCAGGCTCGCACGTATGCGCGTGCTTCGGTATTGAGCACAGGCGAGTGGTTTAAGATTGGGGTTCCTGCAAGTGGCCTATACAAGTTGGACAAGACCACTTTGCAGGCGCTAGGCCTCAACGCGCAAAGCCTCGACCCGGCTCGCCTGCGCCTCTTCGGCAATGCCATGGGTACCCTGCCGCAAGCCAACAGTACCTACCGCCCCGATGACCTGGCCGAAAATGACATTCAGTTTGTGGGAGATGCCAACGCTTCTCTTGAGGACAATGAGTACTTTCTGTTCTACGCCCGGGGCCCGCACACGTGGCGCCAGGACGGAAATAATCAACGGTTTCGGCACCAGCTTAACCCGTACACCGATACAGCCTACTATTTCCTGAATGTAGGCCCTACTATTGGGCGCCGGGTAGCACCGGCTCCTGTCGTGAATGGGGTAGCATCTGCGCGCATCAGCACTTTCACCGACCGTCAGTTCTACGAGCGGGAACTGATTAATCTCCTAAAGTCGGGCCGGGTGTGGCTGGGCGAAGAGTTTACGGGCGGCACCCAAAACAGCTTTTCGTTTCCCGTTACGGATCTGGTTCCGGGCTCCTCAGCTCAGGTAACCAGCTCCGTTGCTGCTGTATCTTCTAGTGCTTCGGTTTTTCAGATTGCCATAAACTCCCAATCCCCCACTAGTCAGGTGGTCAGTGGCATCAACAACTACCCCGGCTCCTACCCAGAAATAGCCAACACGAGTCTTTCCACTTTCTCGTACACCATCCCGGCCACTGCCCCCACCCAACTTCAGGTGGGACTTACCTACAACGGCGGCTCCGACCCCAAAGCGCTGGGCCGGCTCGATTATCTGGAGCTGAACCTGCAACGGCAACTTCGCTTCTCGGGTGGCCTACTGGAGTTTCGCTCCCTGCAAAATATCCGCGCCAACGCCATCAGTCAGTTTGACTTGACGAACGCGACCAACGCCACCGTCTGGGACGTCACAAACCCACGTAAGCCGGCCGCCATTACCCTCAACGCAGGCAGCTTTCTGGCCCGCACCGATACATTACGGGAGTTTGTTGCTTTCATGCCTAGTAGCGCTTTCCCTACGCCTCGTGGTTTTGGCCGGGTAGCTGCCCAGAACCTACATGCCCTGAATCTGGACAGCAAGCTGGATCTGGTTATCGTTACGCATCCCACGTTCTTAGCTCAGGCCGAGCAGTTAGCGGCTCACCGCCGTCAGCACGATGGACTAACGGCGCAGGTTGTTACCACCACGCAGGTTTACAATGAGTTTAGCTCGGGCGGCCAGGACGTAACAGCCATCCGCGACCTGATGAAGATGGTGTACGACCGCTCAGGAGGCAGTCGGCAACTGTATCTGCTGCTTTTCGGCGATGCTTCCTACGACTATAAATCAGACCCCACGAACGATAAAGCTCAGCTTCCCGCGTGGTGGAGCGAGCGGCTCCCAGCTCAAGGCGACCGAATTGCTCAGAACTATGTGCCGGTTTACGAGTCAGAAGAAAGCTTCGACCCGGTGCAGGGCAGCCGGCCTGGTGGCCTAGGGGTAAGCTACTCTTCCGACGATTACTTTGGCCTGCTTGATGATAACGAGGGCGCCTGGCTGCCGGGCTCCAACTCCGATGCACTGGATATCGGTATTGGCCGCCTGCCCGTCCGTTCTCCTGCGGGCCAATACGGCAATACGGAAATGGCGAGCTTGGTAGTAAACAAGCTCAAGACTTATGATGCCACCGCCTCTTATGGCAAATGGCGCAATCGTCTCACGTTTGTGGCTGATGATGGCGACTACGACCTGTTCACGACACAAGGAGCAGAGCCGTTGGCTAACACCGTTGAATCCACCCAGCCCGATTACAACGTACGGAAAGTATACCTGGACATGTACCCCCAGACTAACCTTTCGGCGGGCCAACGCTCACCGGTTGCCGAGAAGGCAATTGATGAGTCCTTCGAACAAGGCTCGTTGCTGATTACGTATGTAGGCCACGGTGGCCCAAGCTTGTGGGCTGATGAACAGATCCTGACCTCGGCCTCGGTGCTACGCCTGCAGAACGCCAATCGGCTGACCTTTCTCTTTACCGGCACCTGCGACTTCAGCACCTACGATAATCCGGAACTGACCTCGGCGGGGGAGCTGTCCTTGACGGATACCGAAGGAGGCGCTGTAGGCCTATTCACTACGACACGCGTTGTTTACGCGAACAACAATCAGTTTTTGGCAACAGAATTCCTGAATGATGTGCTGCGCCGCCGCCCCAACGGTACCATGCCTCGCCTCGGCGACATCATCCGCATGGCCAAAAACGCCGCGATGGCCGGCGACGGCAACCGCAACTACGCGCTTCTCGGCGACCCATCCATGCGACTGGCCTACCCCGAGCAGCAAGTAGTGGCTACGGAAATCAACGGCCATGCTATTACCGCTTCAAAAATTGATACCCTTGCGGCTCTAAGCCCGGTGGCACTACGCGGGGAAGTACGCAAAAACGGCCAGCGCAATACCAGCTTCACCGGAAAGGCGCAGGTAACAGTCTATGAAAAGCCCGCTGTTGTTACGACTCTCGGCGATGACCCCAGAGATAAGCGCCTGCCTATTTCTGTTCGGGAAAATATCATTTACGACGGCCAGGCTACCGTCACGAACGGTCAGTTTACGGCCAATTTTGTAGTACCCAAGGATATAAATTATAGCCTAGGCCTAGGCAAAATCAGCTTGTATGCTGCCGACGAAAGCCAGCGGCAGGATGCCCACGGCTCGCGTTTGGTCCCGGTGGGCGGTGCCTCCAGTTCTGCTCTGCTTGATACCATTCCGCCCGATATCCGGCTGTTCATGGATAACGAGCAGTTTGTGTTTGGTGGCCTAACAGATACCTCCACCACGCTCATTGCACAACTGCGGGATGATAGTGGCATTAACACTGCAGGCTCAGGCATAGGCCACGATCTTACTGCTACATTAGATAACGACATCACCAAAATCACTATCCTGAACACGTTTTACACGTCGGCCCTAAATGACTTTAAGTCAGGCCAGGTCAAGTATCTGTTCAAAAACCTAACGCCGGGCCCACACGTCTTGCACGTGAAAGCGTGGGATACGTACAATAATTCCTCCGAGAAGAACATTGAGTTTATCGCAGCCTCCTCCAGCAAGCTTGCGCTGAAGCACGTGCTCAACTACCCTAATCCATTTTCTACCGCTACCACTTTCCACTTCGACCACAACCGCAGTGGTGAAGAGCTAGAAATTCAGGTGCAGATATTTACTGTATCGGGGAGGCTGGTGCGTACGTTACAAGGCTCCAGTCTTGGTGCCAGCGGCGCACACATCTCTTCCATCAGCTGGGATGGCCGCGACGAATACCACGACCAGCTAGCACGCGGCGTGTACATCTATCGTGTCAGCGTTCGGGCACAACGCGATGGAGCTACCGCTTCTAAGTATGAAAAACTTGTCATCCTCAACTAAAACTGTGGCTTTTCGCCTACCTTCCGCCCCTACTTTTCTTCTGTCTATGAATTTGACGAAGCTGCCCTTGCGTTTTGCGCTTCTCCCAGGCCTACTGGCCGTCGCGGCTACCTCCCATGCCCAGGACCTGCCCAATGTTATTACGACTGCAGTTCCTATCCTCACCATAAGCCCAGACGCGCGTTCTGCCGCTTTAGGAGAGAGTGGTGTAGCTATCAGCCCCGATGCCAATGCAGGCTACTACAATCCGGGTAAGCTGGGCTTTGTGCGGTACAAGTACAGCTTCTCGCCTTCTTATACTCCCTGGCAGCCTGGCCTGACCAACGATATGGGACTGGCCTACCTAGGGTCCACCTTCAAAATTGGGGAGCGTTCGGCTTTGTCAGCCACGCTGATGTACTTCGATTTGGGCAGTATAGAATTTCGAGATGCGAATAACAACTCGAATGGCACCTTCAATCCCAAAGAATATTCTTTTGCAGTCGGCTATGGCCTGAAGCTGAGCGACAATTTTGGCGTAGGCATTAATGCCCGCTATATCCGCTCTAACCTTACCAGTGGTGTTGTAGACACTAAACCAGGTAATTCAGTAGCGGTTGATTTGGGTGCATACTATAACACCGACCTGAGCATTGGGGCTGGCCAATATAACCTAGGCCTAGGCGCTGCTATTTCCAACATTGGCAATAAGATGTCATATACAGAGGCAGACCAACCCGATTTCCTGCCGATGAACCTGAAGTTGGGTACTGCTATTACCAAAGAACTGGATGCCTACAATAAGCTTACACTGTCCTTCGATGTTAACAAGCTGCTAGTTCCAACGCCCTACTATGAAAACGGAGTTGCCATAAACGACCCCAGAATCATGGCTGAGAACGATAAGCGTGCTCAAAAGGGTGTTGTGAGTGCAATGCTTGGTTCTTTTAGCGATGCGCCAGGTGGCTTCAGTGAAGAGCTAAAAGAAATCAACCTTTCGACTGGCCTAGAGTACACCTATAATGACTTGCTAATGGCTCGTGTAGGCTACTTCTATGAGAACCCGAAGAAAGGTGACCGTAACTACCTGAGCTTTGGAGCTGGTTTGCGCTATAACGTACTAGGCGTTGATGCTGCTTACCTGGTTCCAAACCAGCAGAACAACCCCTTAGCTAACACCATCCGTATTTCCCTACACTTTAATGTCAATGCGCTCGAAGAAGCCTTTGGCAGTTCAGATGTAGCCCCGACCAACTAAACCTTTCTGAATGCTCGACCGTAAAGTCGCTCCTCCCGTTCAGCCGCTGGCCAGCGTAACGCTGCCCGCGGCTGACGTGTTTTCGCTCCCTAATGGAGCCCGCTTGCATATCCTTCGCAACGATGCACAACCAGTTATTCGTTTGCAGGCTGTATTCCGCGCGGGCAAATGGTATGAGCCTGGCGCAGGCATATCCCTGCTGACTACTCGTATGCTACTGGAAGGCACTCGTACGCGCTCCGCCAGACAGATTGCTGATGAAGTAGCGTTCTATGGTGCTTCACTCGAATGTGAACAAGGTTTTGATCGTGCAACGCTTACGTTGTATTGCTTGAGCCGCCATCTAGAAAAGCTACTTCCCCTCTTTCTGGATGTAATTGCAGAGCCTACATTCCCTGAGTTGGAGCTAGGCCAGTTGAAGGCCCGAACCATCCAGAATGTACGCATTGAGCGACAGAAGACAAGCTACCTGGCAGCAGAGCAGTTCTCTCGGAATCTGTATGGGCCGAGTTATCCCTACGGCATCGTGTTCGATGAGAAGTCGTTTGGAGAGGTTTCAGCACATGAACTTCGGGAGTTCCATAGCAGAACATACCAGCTCACAACAGCAGAAATTTTCCTGTGCGGAGATATAGCACCCTCACATGAACAATTGCTGCAACAGACACTAGGAGCAACAGCACTACAAAAACCAGTCTATATCGCTCCACATTCAATTGCTGCCGTAAGTGAGCCAGCTATCGACTATGTTACAGTTCCTGGAAGCCTGCAATCATCATTGCGTATTGGACGGCTCTGGCCCTCTTCCAATCACCCGGATACGCACCAGCTCCAAGTATTAGTAAAAGTACTAGGGGGCTACTTTGGCTCCCGCTTGATGAAAAATATCCGAGAGGATAAAGGCCTTACCTACGGAATTTACTCTAGCATCGGCCCACGAGAGCATGGCACAAGCTTCGTAATAGGATCTGATGTAAACGCCAATAGCGCTGATGCTGCTATAAAAGAAGTGCACCATGAGCTACGCCTTCTACAACAAGAGCTGATTCCCGCTGACGAGCTGCAGACGGTCAAAAACTATATGACCGGTAAATTCGCAAATGAGTTGAGCACTGTATTCGAACAATGTGATAAGTACAAAAGCATCGTATTTTTCGATTTACCCTCAACTTTCTATTCTGACTTCTTATCACAGATAAGTAATGTCGACGCTAGCACCTTGCGCAATTTAGCGCAAGAGTACTTTTCGCCGGAACAAATGATAGAAGTAGTATCAGGTCCAAATAAATAGAGTAAGACAACTCATAACACACAAAAGAGGCCCTAGCACGTGCCAGGGCCTCTTTTGTCTGTTACGCATTTTAATGTTCTGGACTCTTTTTACCTTCACCCACCGCTTAAAGTGAAGACAAGAGAACATATCATAGACTTACAAAAGAAGAAACCCGCCAACGGCTGATGGCAAGTAGCCGGGCCACTTCGCGGAAGCAGCAAGAAGTCCCACTGATGACCTCGCCTAGTGTCCGGCGTTACTCAGTACCGCGACGAGTAAGTCTCTACAGACGCGGTGACATGAGACGTCCAGCCATGCTGGTGAATATCGTCCGAAGCCAGCTCTGGGAGTACGGCAGTTTTAGCCCATAATAGGACATATGCCGAAACAGGACTGAGAGGAAGTATATAAACGACAACGAGCTGCCTCCGTCGGGGGCATCGCCTACCCGGGGGGGGAGGGACACACACCACAAGGGGGCAGCTCGGTGCACTAGTAAGGTTGGCGGCGACCTACTCTCCCGCCGGTGAAGGCAGTACCATGGGCGCTCCGGGGCTTAACGACTCTGTTCGGAATGGGAAGAG